>NZ_KI914592.1:120093-129226 GCF_000520475.1 Arthrobacter sp. 35/47 | reverse complement strand
TCGCCGCCGCCGTGACCAACGCCGGCGGCCTGGGCTTCCTTGCCGCCGGGTACCGGACGCCGGAGGACCTTGAAGCGCAACTGGCGGCCGTGGGTGCGCTCACCGGCGGGCCCGTCGGCGTGAACCTGTTTGTGCCCGACGCATTCCAGCCGGAGCCTTCGCTGCTGGACGCCTACGTCGCATCCCTCCGCCCGGAAGCGGAGGCTCTCGGGGTGGAGGTGGGGCAACCCCGGTACGACGACGACGGCTGGGACGCGAAGCTGTCACTGGTCCTCGATGCGAGGCCCGCGGCGGTCTCCTTCACGTTCGGTTGCCCGGACAGCTCGATCCTCAAGCGGATGGCCGACGCCGGAATCCTCCCGATTGTCACCGTGACCACCGCCGCGGAGGCCGGGTTTGCCGTTGCCGCCGGTGCGCTGGCGCTCGCGGTCCAGGGGCCCGGCGCGGGCGGGCACCGCGGGACCCTCGACCAGCGGTCCGTTCCGACGGATGACCGGCTCGAAGATACCCTGGCCGCCGTGCGGTCGGTGACGGCGGTGCCGCTGGCGGCGGGCGGGGGAGTGTCCGGACCAGGCGACGTCGTACGTTTGCGTGAGACCGGGGCCGACGCCGTCCAGGTGGGCACCGCCCTCCTGCTCGCCGATGAGGCGGGCACCAATCCGGTGCACCGTGCTGCCCTCGCCGGCGGTCAGTTTTCCGGAACCATGCTCACCCGGGCGTACACGGGACGGTACGCGCGCGGGCTCACCAACCGCTTCATCCTTGAGCATTCCGACGCACCTGCCGGGTACCCGCACCTGCACCATGCGACCGCACCCCTGCGGAAGGCGGCGGTGGCCCAGGGAAACGCCGATGTGGCGCACCTCTGGGCGGGCACGGGCTATGCCTCCGTGCAAACGGGGCCGGCCGCGAAGATTGTTGGGGCGCTCGCGTAACCGAACCTGCTCCACCGCTGAGCGGGCAGGGAATGATGGCATGCCGCGGGAAGGCGATGCCCGGCGGCGGGACAGATCCGGCGCCCGCTCAACCCGCGGGCACAGGCTCCGTGGACTCCCGCGCCATCACCTTGAACTGGGTCAGGATCTCCCGCGGCGCGGGCCCGGACGGGTTCTTGATGCGCTCCATGAGGACCTTGATCGCTGTCTCGGCGATCTCTTCGCGGCCGGGATTGACGCTGCTGAGGGTGGGGATGGAGTAACGGGTTTCGTCGAGGTCGTCGAACCCGATGACGGCGACATCGGAGGGGATGCGCCGCCCGGCCTCCTGCAGCACGCGCATGGCGCCCTGCGCCAGGGTGTCGTTGAAGCCGAAGACCGCATCGAACTCGACGCCGCGGTCCAGCAGGTCATGCATCGCCTCGGCGCCGTTGGCGCGGTGCCAGGTTCCCACGTAGGCGACCAGCTCGTCGTCGTACTGGATTCCCCGCGCTTCCAGCGCTTCGCGGTATCCCTTGAGGCGGAGCCCGGCGGAACCGATGACCTCACCCTCGTGGGCGCCGACGACGGCGATGCGGCGCCTCCCGGTATCCAGCAGGTGTTCGGTCGCGGCCCGGGCGCCCTCGACGTTCTGCATGGTGACGTGATCGCAGTTGCCGGAGAAGATACGTTCACCCAGCAGCACCATGGGAACCTCGGCGGTGACCAGTGCGGCGTCCTCCTCGCCAAGCCCAAGGGGCGAGAAAATCAGGCCGTCCGACATGCGCAGACGGGGGCTTCTGAGCACCTCGAGTTCGCGGTCGCGTTCGCCGCTGGTCTGCTCGACGAGCACCACCAGGCCGCGTGCCTCCGCGGCGCTGATGACGGCGTCGGCGAGTTCCGCGAAGTAGGGCAGGCGCAGCTGGGGGACGGCGAGGGTGATGGCGCCGGTATGTCCCGATCTCAGGCTCCGGGCCGTCAGATTGGGGCGGTACCCCAACTCGGCAATCGCCTTCTGCACGCGTTCACGCGTGGCCGGACGGACGTTGGGGTGGTCGTTGATGACATTGGACACCGTTTTGAACGACACCCCGGCCACCTGGGCCACATCATGCAGGGTCGTCGCCATTGCAGGGGTCCTTTTCACAGTTGGAACCGGTGGGGCACATATTTTTGTGCCCCACCGGCAGAATATCGCGTTGCCGCACGCCGGGCGCCGCTGAAGTCCGCCGGGTGGTCAGATACCTGAGGGAGGGCGGCGCCGGAGGGCAGTTAGCTGCGCACCTGACGGGATCCAGGGGCGGTCACCTCGAGCGTGACCGGTTCCGTCGCCGCGCTGCCGTGCGCGTTCGAGAACACGGCCCGGACCAGCAGACCGTCCTGGTTGCCGGCGAGGTGCTTCAGCGTCAACTGCGACCGCCGCAGGTTCTCCCCGGCGTTGATGGTGACCGGTTGGTCTGCCACCTTCTGCCAGGTGGCGCCGTCGTCGGCCGAGGTTTCCCACTGCGCCACCGGTGCCGGAGTGCCCGTCGCTTCCGCACGGAACGTCGCCCTGGAACCGACGACGGCGGCAACCGGCTGCGGAGCCTGCGTCACCTGCGGCAGGTCCACGGTCTGGTTGAACTCGGGCCAACCGTCCACCCAGTTGACCTTCTGGAGTCCGAGGGTGGGGAAGTAGGGGATGTCCTCGTTGGCGCCGTCGTAATAGTGGAAGGCAAGGTAGTCCCCGAAGACGGACTGGCCGCCCGGTCCGGTGATCGCGCCGTGGGCATCGAACACCACCGACCCGCCGCCGCCGAACAGGTCACGGCCGTCCTTGTCCAGGTACGGGCCGGTGACGGACGTGGAGCGCCCCACCGCGATCTTGTAGGTGGATTCGCCGCCGCGGCAGCAGGAGTCGAAGGAGACGAAGAGGTAGTAGTAGTCGCCGTTCTTCGTGATGTAGGGCGCCTCGATGGGATTGCCCCACATGAAGCGGTCTGCGATGTTCACGGTCTGGGCCTGCCAGTTTTCGACGGGTTTGCCGCTGGGCCACTCGATCGGGACCAGGAAGATGCCGTACCAGAAGGAGCCGATGGCCATGTACGGCTTGCCGTCCTCACCCTCGACGATGCCGGCGTCGATCGCGTTGAAGGTCTTGCCGGGGTTGTTGGGGTCCAGGCCGGTGGCGGGTGAGGAGATGACCAGGCCCCGGTCCACCCATTCGTAGTCGGGGTCGCTGGGATCAAGGGTGGTGTTGGTGGCGAGGGCGGTAAGGGAGTTGTTTCCGCCGAACCGGGATGCGGAGTAGTACAGGTAGTACGTGCCGTCATTCTCGTAGATTTCGGGTGCCCAGAGGTTCCCGGGAAGCTCTCCGTCGGAGAAGTGTTCATCGATCCAGGCCGGAATCCGGTCCCACACCGTTCCGGTGTAGTCCCAGGTGGTGCCCTCGTCCTGCGAGGACCAGATCTGGATGGTTCCGCCGTTTTCCCTGTTCACCAGGCCGGTGGAGTAGACGTACCAGGTGCCGTCGTCGTCGATGATGAGGGCCGGGTCATGGATGGGGGAGGTTTCCCCGACCACGGTCTTGCCCCCGGGGAGGTCCTGGGTGAAGGGGGTGCCCTGGCCGGTCCAGGTCTGCGGCGTGTTCCGGGTGGTGTCTGCCTGGACCACGGGTGCGGTGGCGGTGCCGGTGAGGATCAGCCCGACGCTCAGTCCGAGGGCGGCTGTTGCTGTGGTCAGGCGCTGGCGGAGCTGGCTGTGCGGTGGTCGTGACGTCATTATCACGGTCCTTTCGGTCAGGAGGCGCTGTAGAATTACAACGTTAGGCGCTGTAGAATTACAACGTTGAAAAATATGACACGCGCAATTGTGCGGCGTCAAGGGTGCCTGCTTGTGCGCGTGGCTGCCCGACGGTTTCGCGCGGTGGGGATAGCATTTTCCGCGGGTGAGAGCGGCGGTAGGGCATTAGGTGGTCCGGGACCACCTGAGGCGGCGTGAAGCCAGGCGATGCAGAGTGGAACCCTGCGGTCACCGACGCGGAGACTGAAACTTTCCAGCAGACTCTTGACGGCCGGATGTGACCTGTGCCATTCTCTTTTTCAACGTTGTAATCAACGTTGTAATCCGGCCTCGCAACCAGGATGAACTGGTGTGCCACCTCCACCTCTAACCGGAAGGACCACGTGATGATGAAGTCACGTACCATCGTCAAGACTATTGCCGCCGCAGCGGTCGCCAGCTTCCTGCTCAGCGGCTGTGCTGCCACTGCAGGCGGCGGCGATGACGGCGAAAAGACCCTCACGTTCATGTACCGCGGAGGGCCTGATGACAAGAAGGCGTACGAGCAGGCAGTAGCGCAGTTCGAGAAGGACAACGGCGTCGAGGTCAAGATGATCCTGACCACCGCCGACCAGTACAGCACCAAGCTCAAGGCCGCCATCTCCGGCCGCCAGATCCCCGACGTCTTCTACATCAGCCCCGGCGAAGTGCAGGCGTACGTGCAGAACGGGATCGTCAAGGACATCACCGAGCACGTCGAAGGCTCCGAGAACATCGACCTGGATAACATCTGGGACTACGGCGTGGACAGCTACCGCTTCGACGGCGAACTCAGCGGCCAGGGCGCTATCTACGCATTGCCCAAGGACATCGGTCCCTTCTCCTTCGGATACAACAAGACCATGTTCGAGGAAGCCGGCATCCCACTTCCCGATCCCGAGAAGCCTTACACTCTGGAAGAGTTCGTCGATGTATCCAAGCAGCTCACCAAGGACACCAACGGCGACGGAAAGCTCGATCAGTGGGGCACCGGACTCAACGTGGTCTGGAACCTGCCGGCGTTTGTCTGGTCCAACGGCGGCGACTGGCTGAACGAGGACCGCACCAAGGTCACCATCGACACCCCTGAGTTCACCGAAGCACTGCAGTGGTTCGCCGACCTGCAGAACGAGCACAAGGTCACCCCATCGGCAGGCGAGGCACAGACCCTCGACACCTACCAGCGGTGGATGAAGGGCGAGATCGGGTTCTTCCCGGTCGGGCCCTGGGATCTGGCCACCTACGAGGAACTTCCCTTCGAATACGACCTGATTCCCTATCCCGTCGGAGCCACCGGAGAGCCCGCCACCTACACCGGCACCCTCGGTATTGCGGTCTCCAACGCGAGCAAGTACCCGGAGGAAGCAGCGAAACTCGCCACCTACCTTTCCGCCAATGAGGAAGCACAGCAGACCCTCACGGATGCCGGCGTGCAGATTCCAAACCTCGAGGACATGGCTGAGGAATGGGCGAGCGATGACAGTACCCAGCCGGCCAACAAGGCAGAGTTCCTCCAGGTGGTCCGCGAGTACGGCCGTCCGCTGCCGAGCGAACTCACCTACAACTCCGAGTGGTATGACGAGTTCTTCACCAACATCCAGCCGGTGCTGGACGGCAAGAAGACCGCGGCCGAGTACGCCAAGGAAGCCCAGCCGAAGATGCAGCAGTTCCTCGATGCCGCGAACCAGCAGGCAGGCATCGGCGGCTAGGCCTGGCGCCTAACCGCTGATCAGACAGGTTGCCGCGGCCGTGCGAAGGCCGGCCGCGACAACCCACCACCCGGGCTTCCGCCGGGCAAACCCATACCCTCCTGAATCAACGAGGATCTCAGATGTCCACCACCACGCGCCGATCCCGGCTTCACCGGCAGGAACACCTGACCGCGCTGGCGTTCGTTGCCCTGCCGGTCATCGGCTTCCTGCTCTTCACGCTCTACCCGATGCTGTTCTCCGTCTACGCCTCGTTCACCAACTGGAACGGGCTCACGGCCCCGGTCTTCAGCGGGCTCGACAACTACATCGCCATGGTCAAGGATCCGTACTTCCTGGAGGCCATGTACAACACGTTCTTCCTGATGCTCGGCATCCCGATCGGACTGGTGATCTCGCTGGCGCTGGCGCTGGCGATGAACCGGAAGATGCGCGGTTCCACCTTCTTCCGCACTGTTTATTACGTTCCCGTCATCTCCTCGATCGCCGCAGTCGCCATCCTGTGGCAGTGGGCCTTCAACGGCGACTTCGGCCTGATCAACCAGATCCTCGCGCTCGTCGGCATCGACGGACCCAACTGGCTGCAGGACACCGCCACGGTGAAGCCCGCACTGATCGTCATGGCTATCTGGAAGGGCCTCGGCTTCTCGATGCTGCTCTACCTGGCCGCCCTGCAGTCAGTGCCGCGGCATCTCTATGAGGCGGCAGCCCTCGACGGCGCCGGCGCCTGGAAGCAGTTCCGCCACATCACCGTCCCGATGGTCCGCCCGGTCACGTTCTTCCTTGTGGTCACGAGCGTCATCGGAGGCTCCCAGGTGTTTGTCGAAATCAACATCATGACCCCGACCGGCGGCCCGGAATTCTCCTCCGCCACCATCGTTTGGTACATCTGGCAGAAGGCCTTCGACAACCTGCAGATGGGCTACGCCTCAGCGATGTCGATCGTGCTCGGCCTCATGGTGTTCCTCATTACCTTCATCCAATTCCGGCTCAACCGCCGCAACCAGTTCTCGATTGACTGAGGCAGGTCACCATGTCCTCCCAACGCGTACTCCCTCCACCGCCGCCGCTGAAGCCCGAGCAGGGACTTCCCGACCGCACGTCCGCCCGCGGCGAAGCACCAGCCAGGCCCCGGACCAAACTCTCCGAATCCCAGCGGCGGCACCACCTCGGCAACATCCTGGTGACGATCGTGCTCTCGCTCGGCGCCGTCGTCATGGTGGCTCCGCTGCTGTGGACGTTCTCAACGTCCCTGAAGACCCGCGACGGCGTCTTCGCCCTCCCGCCGCAGTGGATTCCCGACCCCTTTGTCTGGGAAAACTATTTCCGGATCTGGTCCGCCGGCCCGCTGCTCAGTGGCATCCAGAACAGCCTGATCGTGGCGTGCACGGTGACCATCGTGGGCACCCTGTTCTCAGCGCTGGCGGCCTTTGCCTTCGCGAAGATGCGGATGCCCTTCAAAAACGTGATTTTCCTGAGCCTGCTCGCCGCGCTCATGGTGCCGTTCCCTACCCTGATGATCCCGCAGTTCACCATGTTCGCCTCGATCGGCTGGGTGGACACCCTGCTCCCGCTTATCGTCCCGTTCATCTTCGGCAACATCATCATGATCTTCTTCCTGCGCCAGTACCTCTCCTCGGTTCCGGATTCGATCATCGAAGCGGCACGGATCGACGGCGCTTCCTTCCTGCAGATCTTCTTCCGCCTGATCTTCCCGATCATCAAACCGGCCATCGCCGCGCAGTTCATCCTCTGGTTCATGGCCGTCTGGAACGACTACCTGGCGCCCATCATCTACCTGAACTCGCCGCAGGTGCAGACGCTCCAGCTGGTCATCGCCAACTTCAACGCCCAGTACGCCATCCAGACCGACTACCCGCTCATCATGGCGGCCTCATTCGTTGCGCTGCTGCCCGTGCTCATCGTGTTCATCGTCTTCCAGCGGCAGATCATCGAGTCCATCGCCCTGACCGGGTCGAAGGGCTGATCCAGTGACCTCCACCGACAGCCTCCAGCCGACCGCCCCCGCCGGGACGGAGACCTGGGGTGCCCGCCACGCACACGACCCCACCGTCGTCAGGGACGACGACGGCACGTACTACATGTTCTCGACCGACTCGGTTGCCAACTCCCGGGACATCCCGGCCGGCGTGCACGTGCGCACCTCGCCGGATCTCCTTGAGTGGACCTACCGCGGAACCGCCCTGGACGGTGTCCCCGCTCCGGCCTTCGAATGGAGCGGCGCGAATGGCCTGTGGGCGCCTGAGGTTGTCCGCTGGCCGGCGGCAGCCGGGGAGGCCCGGTGGCACCTGTACTACTCGGCCTCCACCTTCGGCTCCAGCACCTCTGCCATTGGCCTGGCCGTGGCGGACAGCCCGGCCGGGCCCTGGACGGACCGCGGCCTCGTGGTCCGCACCCTGGCCGGACGCGACCTCCAGAACGCGATCGACGCCGCCGTCACCTTCGACCGCCACGGCGACCCATGGCTGACCTACGGCTCCTTCTTCGGAGGCATCCACACGCTGCGGCTGGACGCCGTCACCGGGTTCGCACTGCACGACGGCGACCTGGGCACCTGTATAGCCCGCCGTCATGCCGACGTTGACCGCGCCGTCGAGGGGGCGTTCCTCCAGTACCGCGAGGCGGACGACCAATACGTCCTCTTCATCTCCTACGACTCCCTGTTCAGCACCTACAACGTCCGCGTCGCGGTGGCTGACGAGATCACCGGCCCCTACCGTGACGCCAACGGCACCCACCTGACCGACCTCGACGCCGCACCGCACACGGCCGGCACCAAGGTCCTGGGCAGCTACCGCTTCGACGGCGATACCGCCTGGCTCGCCCCCGGCCACAACTCGATCCTCACCGTGCCCGCACCGGGAGCGGGCACGGCGGAGGACCAGTTCATGGTCCACCACGTCCGCTTCGCTGAGGACCCGAGTGAGCACATGGTCCAGCTCCGGCGGGTCTTCACCACCGCCGGCGGCTGGCCCGTTGTTTCGCCCCAGCCTTACGCCGGCCCGGAGCGGGAAACACTGGGACGGCAGGAGGGAATCGGCGGCACCTGGCGTGTGCTGCGCTTCGCCCCGGAATCCACCGAGCCGGTGGAAGCACTCCCGGTAACCGTGCACGACGACGGCGGCGTCAGCTCCTCCGGTGAGCCCCGCCGGGTGCGCCTCACCATCGCCGGCTCCGGGCTGGACGCACAGCTGGACGCCGTGGTGTTCGGCTCCTGGGACTGGTCCCGCGGCCGTGCGGCGCTGTCCTTCAGCGGCATCGACCAGCACGGGGTCGTCTACTCCGGAACCCAGGGGGCCTGACCATGACTGGGAATGAAACGCCGGGCTGGGCCGGCCGCCTCATGGACTGGCTGCGGTTCCTCATGCAGCTGGTGCTCCTGAACCTGCTGTTCCTCGCCGGCACGCTCGCCGGTCTGGTATTCCTCGGGATCTTCCCGAGCGCGGTCGCCGCCACGGTACTGCTTGCCCGCCTCCGCGCCGGCGACCCCGGCGAGCGGCTCGTCACCGACTTCATCACCGCCTACCGGGCGCAGTTCCTCCACGCCAACAAGGTGGGCAGCCTCTTCGCGCTCGCCGGACTGCTGGCCGCCGTGAACGCGGCAACGCTGCCCGGTGCCGCAACCGGCGTTGAGCTCGCGCTCAGCGGTCTCGCCGTGGTCGTCTCCGGCGCGCTGGCAGTGTCGGCGGG
>NZ_KI914592.1:108863-119993 GCF_000520475.1 Arthrobacter sp. 35/47 | reverse complement strand
CGTTCTCTGCTCCCGCTACCGCGACACCGTGCTGCGGACCTGGCGCTGCGCGCTGGTGCTGCCGCTGGCATCACCGGGCATGACACTGGCCTGGCTGGTGTCGATCGGAGGGATCGCGCTCCTGCTCAGCGGAGTGAGCGCGCTGCTGCCGCTGATGGGCGCCTCACTGCCGCTGCTTGCCTCCGGCCTGGTGATCGGCCACCGCCTGGACGTACTTGCCCTGAACGACGGCGGCGCCCCCGCGCGCCGCCTGCCTCCCAGGGGGTTGCGCCGGCTCACTCCTGCCTGACCTCCTGACCAGACCCCGTAGACACAGACCACCCGATAGAAAAGGAACCCACCGTGACCACCACCACCACGCCCGACTCGACGGCGGCCACGACTCCCGCCGCAGGCAGCAACCTTCCCGTGGAAGCACCGACCACCATCCGCATCGACCGCTCAGCGGTTGTGGCGCCGATCAGCCGCCGGATTTTCGGCTCCTTCGTGGAGCACCTCGGCCGCTGCGTGTATGACGGCATCTACGAGCCCGGCCACCCCACCGCCAACGAGGACGGCTTCCGCATGGACGTCGTCGAACTCGTCCGGGAACTCGGCTCCACCACCATCCGCTACCCGGGCGGCAACTTTGTGTCCGGCTACCGCTGGGAAGACGGCGTCGGCCCCCGCGACCAGCGCCCGGTGCGCCGCGACCTGGCCTGGCATTCGCTCGAGACCAACCAGGTGGGCCTCGACGAGTTCGCCCGCTGGTGCAAGCTCACCGGCTCCGAGCTGATGATGGCCGTGAACCTCGGTACGCGCGGCATCGAAGCGGCACTCGACCTGCTCGAATACGCGAACCACCCCTCCGGTACGGCGCTGAGCGACCAGCGCATCGCCAACGGCGCTGCGGAGCCGTACAACATCCGCATGTGGTGCCTGGGCAATGAGATGGACGGCCCCTGGCAGATCGGGCACATGTCCGCCGAGGACTACGGCAAGATCGCCGCCCGGACCGCCTCCGCCATGAAGACGGCGGACAAGAACCTCGAGCTGGTGGTGTGCGGCTCCTCCGGCTCCTCCATGCCGACCTTCGGCGAATGGGAGCGCGTGGTTCTCGAGCAGAGCTACGACTACGTGGACTACATCTCCTGCCATGCCTACTACCAGGAGCGCAACGGAGACCTCGGCTCCTACCTCGCCTCGTCTCTGGACATGCAGTACTTCATCGAAACCGTGGTCGCCACCGCGGACCACGTGAAGCACAAGCTCAAGAAGCAGAAGACCATCAAGCTCTCTTTCGACGAGTGGAACATCTGGTACCTCGACGAGCACCAGGCCTCGGACGAGGTCAACAACGAGTGGCGGGTAGCCCCGCGCCAGCTCGAAGACACCTACTCCGTCGCTGACGCCGTGGTCTTCGGGAACCTGCTGATCACGCTGCTCAAGAACCACGACCGCGTCGCCTCCGCGTCACTGGCACAGCTGGTCAACGTAATCGCGCCGATCATGACCGAACCCGGCGGCGACACCTGGCGCCAGACCACCTTCTTCCCCTTCTCGGTCACGTCGCGGCTGGCGCGGGGTGAGGTGCTCCGCCCGCAGATCGATGCCGGAACCTACTCCACGAAGGTCTACGGGGATGCCCCGCTGGTGGACGCCGTGGCAACGGCGGACGCCGGCAACTCGGCCCTGTTCCTGGTCAACCGCAGCCAGACCGACGCCATTGACGTTTCCATCGACGTCCGGGACCTCGGCGCGGAGGCCATCACCGAGGCCGTCACCCTGCATGACGAGGACGTCTACGCCAAGAACACCCGCGAGGACCAGACCCGGGTCGGCCTGCAGCAGCTCAACGGTGCAGTGCTCGACGGCGGTGTCCTCACCGTCACGTTGCCGCCGGTGTCCTGGTCGGCGATCGCCCTCGCATAGTGAGGCTCTCCGCAGCGGTATGGCCCGCCATCCTCGCCCTTGGTGCGGGGCTGGCGGGCTGCGCGGCCCCGGCTTCCGGGGAACTGGAGCTGAGTGGCGACTATTTCACTCACGATCCGGCGCTCATCGCAGGGGCCGGCGCCGGCGAACGGGAGGGCGACTGGTTTGTCTACTCCACCGGCGACGGCCGGACCGCGGACGGCAACATCCAGGTCCGCCGCTCGGAAGACGGCGAGCACTGGGAGTATGCGGGCGAGGTGTGGCAGGAAAAGCCTGAGTGGCTCACGGAGGCGGTTTCCGGCGTCGACAATCTGTGGGCGCCGGAGCTCTACGAGCAGAACGGCACCTGGTACCTCTATTACTCGGCGTCGACCTTCGGAAGCAATGATTCGGTAATCGGGCTCGCGACCAACACCACGCTCGATCCGGAAGACCCCGCCTACGAGTGGGTGGACCGGGGAGAGGTCATCTCCTCGAAGGGGAAGAACTACAACGCGATCGACCCGGGCATCGTCGAGGATGCGGACGGCACACCCTGGCTGAGCTTCGGCTCATTCTGGGGTGGACTGCAGCTGGTGGAGCTTCAGTGGCCCACCGGACTCCCCGCCGATCCCACGTCCGAGCCGCTGACCATTGCCGACCGGCAAAGTCCACCCAACGCGATCGAAGCTCCGTACCTCCTTGCCCGGGACGGCTATTACTACCTGTTCGTCTCGAAGGACTTCTGCTGCAAGGGGCTCGAGAGCACGTACAACATGGCGGTGGGACGGTCCGCCGACATCGAGGGACCCTACCTGGACCGCGACGGCGTGCCCATGCTCGACGACGGCGGTACCCCTCTGCTGGCGAGCGAGGGTCCGCGCGTGGGTCCGGGCGGCCAGTCCGTCTCCGGGAACCTGCTCGCCTTCCATTACTACGACGAAGCACTCGACGGCGCCTTCCGGCTTGGCCTCATCCCACTGACCTGGGACGACGGCTGGCCCACTGTGCGCTGGGATCAGGACCGCACATGACACCCGAGACCGGTACCGTCGCGCCTGCTGCACCCCGTGCCCGGGGCAGACTGGCGTTCAGCCCGCTGCCGCTTGATGCAGTGACCTTCACACCGGACGGCATGCTGGGTTCCTGGCAGCACACCAACCGTTCCTCCAGCCTCCGGCACTGCATCGACCAGCTCGAGGTGTCCGGTGCACTGCCGAACATGCGGGCGGCTGCCGAGGCACAGGAGGCGGCGTCGTCGTATGAATTTGTTGGTTTCCACTTCGCCGACTCGGACATCTACAAGGTGCTCGAGGCCCTCGGCTGGGAGGCGGGACGCAGTGACATCACCGAATTCCTGCCGTTCGTGGACGAGACCATCGCGCTGCTTGCCCGCGCCCAGCAGGAGAACGGGTATCTCAACTCGTTCTACGCCGCGACACCCGACAAGCAGTTCGCCGATCTCCGCTGGGGCCACGAACTCTACTGCCTCGGGCACCTGCTGCAGGCCGGCATCGCCTGGGCGCGGACCGCCGGACGCACGGACCTGCTGGAGATCGGTGTCCGGTTCGCCGGGCTGGTGGACCGTTCCTTCCCGCCGGGCGGCCGTCCACCCGTGTGCGGGCACCCCGGGATTGAGACGGCGCTGGTGGAGCTGTACCGGCTGACCGGCGAAACCCGCTGGCTTGACCTCGGACGGCGGATGATCGATGCCCGCGGGCAGCGGAGCGTCGGCGAGGACCGCTTCGGCTACCAGTACTTCCAGGATCACGCGCCGGTGCGTGAGGTTCCCGGAGCCACCGGACACGCGGTGCGCCAGCTGTACCTGGGGGCCGGTGCCGCCGACCTGTACACGGAGGACGGCGACGAGCAGCTGCTCGCAGCGCTGAAACGCATCTGGTCCGACGTCCACGGGCGGAAGATGTACATCACCGGCGGGCTCGGCTCCCGGCACCGCGACGAAGCGTTCGGCGACCCCTTCGAGCTCCCGCCGGACCGCGCGTACTCGGAGACGTGTGCGGCCATCGCCGGCGTGCAGTTCAGCTGGCGGATGCTCCTGGTCACCGGTGAGTCCAGGTACGCGGACGAGCTGGAACGCGCGCTCTACAACGCCGTTGCAGGTTCCACGTCACCGGCCGGAACGGAGTACTTCTACTCCAACCCGCTCCAGGTCCGCACCGAGCGGGACGGCGAGCACGAGCAGGCGCCGGCCCGCCGCGCTCCCTGGTACGACTGCGCCTGCTGCCCGCCGAACCTCGCCCGCCTGCTCTCGTCCCTGCACGCCTATGCGGCAACCATGGACGACGACGGCGGCCTCCAGCTTCACCTGTACGAGCCCGCAAACCTCCGGCTGCCGCACGCGTCGGTCACCGTCCGCACCGGCTACCCGTTCGACGGCCGGATCCTGCTGGACGTCGACGGACAGCTGCCGTCGCTGGCGCTGCGCCTGCCCGGGTGGGCGGAGCGCTACTCGCTCCTGGTGGACGGCGTTGAGCACCGCGCCGAGGACGTCGGTGGATACCTTGTTGTTGCGGGCGTCGGCACCGGAACCATCGAATTGGTGCTGCACCTGCCCGCCCGGTTTCGCTCACCGCACCCGCACATCGACGCGGTGCGCGGGTGCCTGGCCGTGACGCGCGGACCCATCGTGTACGCGCTGGAGCAGACGGACCTGCCCGCCGGCGTCGTGCTGGAGGATGTGGTGCTGGAAGCCGCGGGTGAGCCGGTGGTGCAGGGCGCTGAAGCGCTGGTTGCCGATGACATCCGTGTCCCGAAGGTGAGTGTGTCCGCGGTTCTCCGGACGCCGGCGTCGTCGGATCCGTACCCGGTGGCGGGCACTGCGGAGCCCCGCGCGGACGCTGCCTTCAGGGTTGACCTGGTGCCGTACTTCCGGTGGGGCAACCGTGGCCCGGGCGGCATGCGCGTCTGGATTCCTGCCGGCTGAACCGGTGGCGCCCGCTACGCCGGGGTGAAACGCTGGGGCAATGGCATACAGCAAGGGAACCAAAGTCAGCTGGCACACGTCGCAGGGCAAGACCCACGGCACGGTCGTGGAAAAGAGGGAGAAGGAGTTCACCTTCGAGGGGCAGAAGTTCAACGCATCGAAGGATGAGCCCTACTACATCGTCGAAAGCGAGAAGTCGGGCAAGCAGGCCGCCCACAAGGAAAGCGCGCTCGAGGGGCACTAGCGGGAATGTTTCCCGCCTGCCGCCGGTTCAACTAGATGCAAACGCATGAATAGCAGCGAACTGGAGGACGGGCAATGGATACGCGCCGGGTAGTAGTGGTGTCAGGCGGAATGGGAACGCCGTCGTCGAGCCGGATGCTCGCGGATCAGCTTGGCGAGGCGACCCGCCGGGAGCTCGAACGCGCCGGCGTCCACACCGACGTCACCACCATCGAGCTGCGCGAACTCGCTGTCGACATCGCGAACAACCTGGTGACGGGCTTTGCCCCGCCTGCGCTCGCCGATGCTCTGGAGTCCGTGGCGGATGCGGACGCCCTCATTGTGGTCAGCCCTGTCTTCTCGGGCTCCTACAGCGGCCTGCTGAAGTCCTTCTTCGATGTCCTCGACAACACTGCCCTGGAGTCGATGCCGGTGCTCATCGCGGCGACGGGCGGCAGCGTGCGGCACTCCCTCATGCTCGAGCACGCCATGCGTCCGCTCTTCATCTACCTCCGCGCCCGGGTTGTCTCCACCTCCGTCTACGCCGGCCCCGAGGACTGGGGAACCGGAACAAACGGGGCTGACGCGCTGGACCAGCGTGTCAGGCGCGCCGCCGGCGAACTCGCCGGCATGGTTGAAGGCACCGCGGCGGTACAGCGCCGGCAGCGCCCGGAGACATCCCTGCCGTTCGAGGAACTCCTGGCGCAGGTGCAGGGACGCTAGATTCTTACCGGCTGGTTATTCCCGTCCCGGCTAGCTGGCGGACGGGAGCTGGCTGATCGCCGATTCCAGTGTGGGCTCAGCCGCTGATCGGTTCCACGGCATCTTCGACAGCACCGTACCCATGGCGCAGGTATTGGTCGCGGCCGAGAACGTCAGCCCGGCGCCGATGCCTCCGGCGATCAGCTGCAGCTTCGGGGAGATGAATCTGCCGGCGAGGAGCCCGGTGAGAACCAGTGACCCGGCAACCATCCGGACCTGGCGCTCCAGGGCCCAGCGCTGTGCCCCCTCGATGACTTCTCCACCGGCTTGCGCGAAGGCGGGAACGCCACCGGCCAGCACCAGCGCTGAATCAACCCCTGCTGATGCGAGACGCTGGCGGGCCTGTTCGGCGCGCACTCCCGACTGGCACACGAGGACCACACGTTTCCCCAGCCGGCTCTGCACCTGGGCGGCGTGCTGTGCCAGGAGCGGCAGCGGCACGTTGTAGGAGCCGCGGATGTGCAGGTTCTCGTATTCGGCGGCGGACCGGACGTCGACAATGACGAGGTCCTCGTGCTCGCTGATCCACTCCCGCAGGACGGGCGGTTCCAGGGTGGTGATGGTGCTGCTCGCGGAGGCCAAGGGGTCTCCCTTCCAGGCAGGGAAATGGGTGGACGTTCAGTGTGGCACCCGGGTCGTCCGTCTTCCAGAGGAATGAAACGCGGCGACGCATAGCGTTCTGCTCAGTGCATGGTGAAGGTGCGCGCGACGGCGTCGTGCACTTTCGGCACCCCGGCCATGCCGCCCATCAGACGGTTCCGGGCAGCCAGCACCGGGCCCGGCAAGGGGCGCCCGAGGATCATATTGATGTGCGCCTGGCGTGCGGCCACCAAGGCAGCCCGCCGCCGCTCCCCGTTGAAGCGGCGAAGCCCCAGCCCGACGTCGGTGCCCGCCAGCGAAGCGACCACCAGCGGTACCAGCTGGGCGGCATCAAGCCATCCCAGATTCATGCCCTGCCCACCGATGGGGGACACCTCGTGCGCGGCGTCGCCGACCAGCGCGATGCGCCCCTGCACAAACCGGTCCGCAATCCGCCGCCGCACCGTGAAGGAGCTGAGCATCATGTTGTTCGAACTGTCCACGGACACTCCGGTGCGTTCCGTGACCAGGCCTGCAACTGTCTCGGCGGTCGGGTCTGCGACCAGCGACGGCATCCGGACCACCCAGCGCCGAACCGAGCCGGGCAGGGGGAAGGACTCCACAATCCCGCTGGGCTCCAGATAGAGCGCGGCGGTGCATCCATCCGCGGTGGTGTCGGGGAAATCGCCCATGACATAGGCATCGGGGTAGGGGCGGACACCGGCACTGATCCCGGCAGCATCCCGCACGGTGCTCCGGCCGCCGTCGGCTCCGATCAGCAGCGCGGACCGGTGCGCGCCGCTTTCGGTGACGGTCAGCACCTCGTTCCCGAGATCATGCGCCGCCGCCACAGTCTCCCCCCGGCGCAGCGCCGTGGGGGAGAGCGCTGCAAGCCGCTCGGCCAGGATGCGCTCGGTCTGCTCCTGCGGGAGCGCGAGTACGTAGCGGTGCCGGCCAGGGAGACGCTCGAAGGACAGCTCCGCCACCGTCCGCCCGAGGCTGCGGGCAACCCCGCCCGGAATCTTCACGCCCGCGGAGAGCAGCTGTTCAATCACCCCGGCTTGTTCCAGCGCCGCGAGTGCGGGCGGGTGAATCCCGATGGCGCGGGAGTGCGGGCTCCGCTCGGTGCGGCGCTCCAGGACCTCCACGTCCACCCCGGCCTGCGCCAGGAGGATGGCCGTGAACAAGCCCACCGGCCCGCCGCCGACAATGAGAACCTCAGGCACGGTGCACCAGGAGGTTACGGAACGGGAACTGCCGTTCGACACGCCAGTTCGACGGCACCGCAGCACGCAGCTCCTCCGCGAGGTAGCTTCGGCGGATCGAGGTCAGCCCATCCCGGCGGATGTAGGACCCACGCAGCGGCAGCGTCGCCACACCGAACAGCGCGAAACCGATGCGGGTCCGCACCAGGTCGCTGTGCAGCGCCAACCGGGTCCCCAGCTGTTCGGAGTCTTCCAGCAGGCCCCGCAGCTCGCCGGGGGAGAGGTGGTGCAGCACGTGGTTGGAAGTGACGACGTCGAACCGCGCGCCCTCGGCGACCAGCTCGGAACTGAAGGCGCGCCTGAAGGTGAGTCCGGGCGTCGTCGGCTGGCTGTTTGCGAATGCGTGGGCGCGTTCGTCCGGGTCAATTGCGGTGATGTCCAGCCGGAAGCCGTCGCGGGCGGCCCAGCGGGTAAACGCCCGGGGTATGTCGCCGCCGCCGGAGCCGATGTCGAGGAGGGTATTGGTACCGGACGTCCGCAGCACCGGCCGGACGTGCCGCACCCAGGTGCGGTGCCAGCCCGCCACAGTCCGGTTGACCAGCCCGAACTGGGCGTAGGTTCGTTCCAGCATGGCGGGGTTGCAGCCTGGCTTGTCCATCTCCTCGATTGCGGTGAGGTCCCGGTGGGCGAGGAAGGCCATTCAGGCGGAGGTCTTGGTGAGGAGGGCAGTTTCCACCGCGAGTCCGGGCCCGAACGCCATGGAACAGATGCGTTCATCGGCCTCGCCCGCGGGCTGGTCGAGGATGTGCTTGAGGACAAACATCACCGTCGCGCTGCTCATGTTCCCGTAGTTCCGCAGGGTCTCCCGGGCGGGGATGAGCTGGCCGTCGCTGAGCTTGAGCTTGGCCTGCACCTTGTCGAGGATGCTGCGGCCGCCCGGGTGGATGGCCCAGTGCTCAATGTCCCGGTACTCGAGCCCGATGAGGGACTCGTCCCGTTCCAGCAGCGGCGCAAGCGCGCCGACGATGTGCTCGTCGATGATGTGCGGCACGTAGGTTCCGAGGACCATCTCGAAGCCTTCGTCACCGATGTTCCAGGCCATGGATTCCTCGCCGACCGGGGTCAGCGTGGTCTCGAAGAAGTCCAGGCTGAGAACCGGTGCGGCCGGCTGCGGAAGATCGGTGCGGGCGCTGATCAGGGCCGCCGCTGCGCCGTCGGCGAAGAGCGAGGTCCCCACAATGGTGTCCGGGTTGTTCGAGGTGCGCACATGAAGCGAGCACAGCTCCGCGCTGACCACGAGGACCACCGCCCTGGGGTCCGCCTCGCAAAAGGACTTTGCCGCGCGCAGGGCAGGGAAGGCGGCGTAGCAGCCCATGAACCCGAGGTGGTACCGCTGAACTGAGGGATCCAGGCCCAGTGCACGGACAATCTTGTAGTCCGGCCCGGGGTTGAAGAAACCGGTGCAGGACACGGTGACCACGTGCGTGATGTCGGCGGCTTCGACCCCCTCTGCCGCATCGAGCGCCTTTTGGGCAGCCTCGACGAACAACCTGGTGCCCGCCTCGGCGTAGACCTCATTGCGGACCTTGGTCCCGGGGCTGAGGATGGCCATGGTGGCTGAATCGAAAAACACCGGTTCCTCGCTGTGCCGTCCGAGGGTCATCTCGTCCACAGCGGTGTAGCGGGTGTCGATGCCGGAGGAATCGAACGCGGCCGTGACCAGCCGCTTTCCCAGCCGGCTGAGCCCGGGCTGGGCGGCGAAGACGTCCCGAACCTCCGCCTGCACCATCACGGTTGTCGGCACGGCGGTTTCAAGGGACCTCATCAGCACTGTCATAGTTCATTCTTAGGGGAGCGGATAACCGAACACAATACGACGCCGGCTCAGGGCCCTTCGCTGCCTGCCCGCTGTTTCTGCCCTAAGCTCTCCGCGCGGAGCGGTAGCGTGGGGATATGGACCGGCCCCTGAGCGAACGACGACGGCGCCCCCTCCCGCAGCGCCCGGTGCGCCTGGGCGTTGTGGTGGCGGTATCGGCCGCGTTGCTGGCCGGGTGCAGCGGGTCCCCCGGCGCAGGGACGACGTCCTCGGACTCGCCGCAGGCCACCTCCTCCTCGGCTCCAACGGGGGCCACCTCTCCATCGCCCACGCCGACGCCGTCGCCCACTCCTTCACCCACACCCTCACCCACCCCGGATCCGCTGGAGCTGCCCCGCGGCGGCGTGGAGCTGTTTCCCGAGTACCGGCTGGTCGGATTCAGCGGGCACCCCTACTCGGCGGGCCTCGGCAGGCTGGGTATCGGCGCCATTGACGAGCGGGTCGCGGAGATCGAGGCGCTGGGGGCGGAGCTGGCGGGCGGCAGGACGGTGATGCCCGTGCTGGAGCTGATCGCCGTCGTCGTGCAGGCAGCTCCGGGCGATGACGGCGCCTACCGCACGCGTACGTCCGACGACATCATCGGCGAGTACCTCGAGGCCGCCCGCCGGCATGACGGGATGCTGCTGCTGAACGTCCAACCGGGGCGGGCCGGTATGGCGGACGAGGTCCGCGCCCTTGAGAAGTGGCTGGTGCACCCCGACGTCGGGGTAGCCATCGATCCGGAATGGGACATCACCGGTGAACAGCTTCCGGGCCTCGCCTACGGGCACACCACGGGGGAGGAGATCAACGAGATCGCGGCGTACCTTGATGATCTCGTGACGGAGAAGAACCTCCCGCAAAAGCCGCTGATTTTCCATCAGGTGGCTCCCGGCGTCGTCTCCAATGTGGCGGCCATTCAGGAGTATGAGGGCGTAGAGGTGATCCGGAGCGTCGACGGCATCGGTGCGCCCCACATGAAAATCGAGACCTACAACCTGCTGATGAAGGACCTACCGCCCACGGTCCACGCCGGCTTCAAGCTGTTCTTCGAGGAGGACGTGGTGCTCGGCCCGCTGATGACGCCGCCCGAGGTCCTCGCTCTGGTCCCGCGACCGGAGTACATCCTGTACGAGTAACCCATCCGCCGGTGCCGTAGCGGCGAATAGAAGTTACGGTAGACAACGAGGATGGTGGAACATGGCGGTTCGATCGGCGGCACTGATGTGCGGAGCCCTGCTCACGGCACTCCTCGCGAGCGGATGCATGGCCGTCGAGTCCAACCCGCTTGATGTGAACTCTCCCCGGATGCAGGAAAACGCGAGCGCCGTTCAGCAGCCCGCCACCGCTGACGTCGGCGATGATCCCCTCAATCTCGCCGAGAACGGCGCCACCCTCTGCTCCACCCAGCCCGGCATCGGCTTCCAGGAATTCACGGTCCTGGTGCACAACGAGGCGCTCGAAACCTTCACGCTCGACGACGTCACCCTGCAGGATCCCGACGGACTCACCCTGGTGAGCGCCGAGGTTTCCCCGGCAAACCGGGAGGGTCACCACAAGGCCCACGGCGGCGAAGAGGGCGACGACGGCGGTCACGGCACGCACAGTGCGGAACCTGCGCCGGCGGCACCCTCCGCAACCGCTTCAGCGGCAGCCCCGGTGGATCCCGTCCC
>NZ_KI914592.1:106045-108763 GCF_000520475.1 Arthrobacter sp. 35/47 | reverse complement strand
GGTGGATCCCGTCCCGGCCGACGGATACGCCGTGAGCACCCACGAGTACGTCAACCTGGTGGTTGCAGTCTCCATCGCCGAGGGTGCCGACGCCGGAACCGCGCAGGGCATCACCGTCGCCTACTCCACCGGGGGGCAGGAGTTCACGGGAACCCACCCGCTGGTGATCGAGCTGACCCGCGAGGGCTGCGCCTAGGCCGTATTACTACCGGGCTGCAGGCAACAATTCATCCCTAGTAGCCGCTCTCCTCGACTTCCTCCTGCTCCTCCTGCTCCTCCTGTTCGCCCGGATCGTCGCAGCCGACCGCGCCCAGGGCAGCCAGCGGAAGTACCGCGGCCACCGCCAATTTCCTCCACCACGTGTTCATCTGTTCCTTGCTCATGACCTCTCCTCCGTGGTTGCAACGGCCGCTGATGCGGCGGCACCATACACAGGAACTGCAGATCAACGCGCCGGTAATTAACCGTAAATCCTTACTGTCCGAGATCAACCCCCATTCCTCCAGGGGGTGGGGACAGTGGAACAATGGCAGGCGTGAACGCACCAGTTACCGCCCCGCCCAGCATTTTCGAGCAACTCGCCGAGGAGCTCGGCGTCCAGCAGTGGCAGATCAAGGCCGCCGTGGAGCTGCTCGACGGCGGATCCACGGTCCCCTTCATTGCCCGCTACCGCAAGGAAGTCACCGGCACCCTCGACGACGCCCAGCTGCGCGAGCTCGAGGAGCGGCTCCGGTACCTGCGCGAGCTGGAGGAGCGGCGAGCGGCCGTCCTGGACGCGATCGAAGCGCAGGGCAAGCTGACCGATGAGCTGCGTGCCGCCGTCGTCGGCGCCACCACCAAGGCACGGCTCGAGGACATCTACCTGCCCTTCAAGGCGAAGCGGCGCACCAAGGCGCAGGCTGCCCGCGAGGCGGGGCTGGAACCGCTTGCGGAGGGGCTCCTGGCCGATCCGTCCCTCGATCCCACGGCCGAGGCGGGCCGCTACCTGAACGACGCCGTACCCACAGCCGATGACGCGCTGGCAGGAGCACGCGCACTGCTGGTGGAAAAGGCCGGCCAGGACGCTGACCTGCTCGCCGACCTGCGCGAACGCCTGTGGAAGCAGGGGAAGCTGCGCTCGCAGGTGGTGCCCGGCAAGGAAGCCGAGGGCCAGAAGTTCGCCGATTACTTCGACTTTGTGCAGTCGCCGTCCGGGATGCCGTCACACCGGGTGCTGGCACTGTTGCGGGGTGAGAAGGAGGGTGTGCTGCAGCTGACGCTCGCTGAGGCTGACCCGGCCGACGCCGAGGCCGCTTTGCGCGCGCGGCGGCGTTTTGAGAACTCCGTGGCCGCATTCCTGGGTGTGGCCGACCACGGCCGTCCGGGCGACGCCTGGCTTCTGGCCACCGCCCAGCAAGCGTGGCGCCGCCTTCTTGCGAAGCTTTCGATCGATCTCCGCGTCCGCCTCTTCCAGGAGGCCGAAACCGAAGCCGTGCGCGTCTTCGCCGCCAACCTGCGCGACGTGCTGCTTGCTGCGCCCGCCGGAAGCCGCACCACAATCGGACTCGACCCGGGATTGCGTACCGGCGTCAAGGTGGCCGTGGTGGACGGGACAGGCAAGGTCCTCGAAACGGCGACCATCTACCCGCACGCACCGGCCAGAAAATGGGACGAGGCACTCGCGGTGCTCTCCCGGATGGTGGACAGCCACGACGTCGAACTCATTGCGATCGGCAACGGCACCGCCTCGCGGGAGACGGACAAGCTGGCCACTGAGCTGATCGCGCTGATGTCCCGGCGCACTCTGCACAAGCTCGTGGTGTCCGAGGCCGGCGCCTCCGTGTACTCGGCGTCAGCCCTGGCGTCTGCGGAACTGCCGGAGCTTGACGTGTCCCTGCGCGGTGCGGTGTCCATCGCCCGGCGGCTGCAGGATCCGCTCGCCGAACTGGTGAAGATCGACCCGAAGTCCATCGGCGTGGGCCAGTACCAGCACGACGTCAGCCCCTCGAAGCTCGAACGCTCGCTCGACGCGGTGATTGAGGACTGCGTGAACGCGGTCGGTGTGGACGTGAACACTGCCTCACCGTCGCTGCTGTCGCGGGTGGCCGGGGTGGGCTCCCTGCTCAGTGAGAACATTGTCGCCCACCGCGACGCCAACGGCCCCTTCGCCCGCCGGAAGGACCTCCTCAAGGTTCCGAGGCTCGGCGCAAAGGCGTTCGAGCAATGCGCGGGCTTCCTCCGCATCCCCGGCGGCCCGGAGCCCCTGGATGCCTCCAGCGTGCACCCGGAGGCCTATCCCGTGACCCGGCGGATGGTGAACGACGCCGGCGGCTCGCTCCGGTCGCTGAACCTTGCCGAGTACGTGGACGACACGGTGGGGCTGCCCACGCTGCAGGACATACTCGCCGAACTTGAGAAGCCGGGGCGTGATCCGCGTCCGGCGTTTGTCACGGCGTCGTTTGCCGACGTCGAGAAAATCTCGGACCTGCGGCCGGGAATGATCATCGACGGCGTGGTCACCAACGTTGCGGCCTTCGGCGCCTTTGTGGACGTCGGCGTACACCAGGACGGGCTGGTCCACGTCTCGGCGATGGCCGACCGCTTTGTCAGCGACCCCCACGAGATCGTGAAATCCGGGCAGGTGGTCAAGGTCAAGGTGCTCGAAGCCGATCCGGACCGCAAGCGCATCTCCCTCAGCCTGCGGTTGAAGGACGACGCCGGTCGGTCGGCTCGTCCTGC
>NZ_KI914592.1:104197-105945 GCF_000520475.1 Arthrobacter sp. 35/47 | reverse complement strand
AAGACGGGCACTGTTCAGACGCCGGGCGGCGGGGCGAAGCCCGCTGGCAAGCCGGCGCCGGCCAACAGCGCGATGGCGGAGGCGCTGCGGGCTGCAGGTCTGGCGCCCCGGGAGTAGCTGACCGCTACACCGCGATCCTGTCCGGGTTGCTCCCGATCCGGTCCGGCTTGCTCCCGATCCGGTCCGGCTTGCTCCCCGGACGTGCCGGCTCACCCCGAACCGGGGTGCTCCCGGACGCCAGTCCGCAAAGCCGCAGACACAGAAGAACCCCGCAACCCAAAAGGTTGCGGGGTTCTTTGCGTAGCCGGCCTTAGGCAGGCAGCTGCAGAACGTCGCCGGTGAAGATGAGGTCGGCGTGGATGAGGGTGTCGGCGTTGGCCTCGTAAAGGGCCTGCCAGCCACCTTCGATGCCGAGCTTCTCGGCAATGGTGCTCAGGGTGTCGCCGGACTCGATGGTGTAGGTGTCACCGGAGAGCTGAACGGCGGGAGCAGCGGGGGCTGCCGGGGCCTCGACAACGGGGGCCTCAACAACGGGTGCCTGGACCTGGACGGGAGCCTGGACCTGCGGTGCTGCCTGAACCTGGACGGGTGCCGGTGCGGCGGGGATCGGCGTCGGGTTGGCGCCGGCGGTCAGACCGAGCTTGGCCGAGCATGCGGGCCATGCGCCCCAGCCCTGGCCTGCCAGCACGCGCTCGGCAACAGCGATCTGCTGCTCGCGGCTGGCATCCTGAGGTGCGCCGGTGCCGCCGAAGCCGGCCCAGGTGGACGGAGTGAACTGCAGGCCGCCGGAGAAGCCGTTTCCGGTGTTGATGCCCCAGTCACCGCCGCTCTCGCACTGTGCAAGGGCGTCCCAGGTGCTGGCGGGAGCAGCGTTGGCTGCACCGGCCGATGCACCGAGACCAACACCGACGAGGGCGGCAGCTGCGAGGCCGCGGCGCGCGTTAAGGGTAAGTTTCTGGTTCTTCATGTGGGTACGATGCTCCAAAAGGCCACCTGCACTCGTTCCGTCCCCGGACATCTTTGCGCCGTTGCTCACCCTTGACTGATCAGTGGTCTTGTCTGTGGTGTCTGCCGGACGAGCAACGTGCGGTGGAGGGGCAGCACCAGGGCATTATGTGGCAGACGTTCAAAACGCCGTCTGCTTTGTGGTTTCCCAAAACGGGTACCCGTCAACCGTAGAGGAATTACTAATCGTTTCCAAATCGAGATGTTTCGGTGCTTGACGAAAAGCCCTCCACGCGCTTGCAGCCGGACTGGGCTAAACCACGCCGTCCACTGTAAAACATAGGAATGGACGCGCACCAGATCATCACCTGTGAAATTCCCATGAGGTGGGGAGACATGGACGCCTACGGGCACATCAACAATGTGCAGGTGGTGCGGCTGCTCGAGGAAGCCCGCATCCATGCGTTCGGCCCTCCGGGAGGCACGGCAGCGCTGGGCCAGGATCCGCCGGTTCCGCTGTTCTCATCGGTGGCCGCGGGGGTTCAGGCGCTGGTGGTGGAGCATCGCATCAAATACACGGCCACCCTTGACTACCGGAACCTGCCACTGAAGATCCGGGTGTGGATTGCCAACCTGGGGGCGGCGAGCCTGGACATCGCCTATCGCATCCATGATCCGCACGCCGACCGGCTGTGCGTGAAGGCCCAGACCACTCTGGCCTTCATTGACGGTGCGTCGGGTTCCCTGCTGCGCATCACCCAGGAGCAGAAGCGGCAGGTGGCTCCCTACGTCGGGCCGAGCCT
>NZ_KI914592.1:98057-104097 GCF_000520475.1 Arthrobacter sp. 35/47 | reverse complement strand
CTACGTCGGGCCGAGCCTCTTCCCGTGAGCCGGCCTCTCCCCGTGATTAAATCCTTTCCCGTGAGTTGGCAGGACACACCCCGTATGGAGGCGCGTTAGCGGCGTGTCCTGCCAACTCAACGAGAGAGAGGGTGGGCGTCAGGCGGCGATGTACCCGTTCGGGTTCAGCACGTACTTGGTGGCCGCACCCTTGTCGAACTCCTCGTAGCCCTGCGGCGCCTCATCCAGCGGAATCGGCTTCGCGTTGACGGCCTTGGCGATGTGCGCCTTGTCATGCAGGATGGCCATCATGAGCTGACGGTTGTACTTCATGACCGGGCACTGGCCGGTGGTGAAGGACAGCGACTTCGCCCAGCCGGTGCCGAGTGAGAGCGAGAGAGAACCGACCTTCGCAGCCTCGTCGATGCCGCCCGGGTCACCCGTGACGTAAAGGCCCGGAATGCCCAGCGCACCGCCGGCAGCGGTGATCGACATCAGCGAGTTCAGAACGGTTGCGGGCGCCTCGTGGGAGGCGTCCTTGCCGTGACCACGTGCCTCGAAACCAACGGCATCAACACCGCAGTCCACTTCCGGCACCCCGAGGAGCTGTTCGATCTGGTCCTTGGGGTCACCCTTGGAAACGTCCACCGTTTCGCAGCCGAAGCTGCGTGCCTGCGCCAGGCGCTCCTCATTGAGGTCCGACACAATGACGACGGCGGCGCCCAGCAGTTGTGCGGAGAGCGCAGCAGCGAGTCCAACCGGACCCGCGCCCGCGATATACACCGTGGACCCGGTGGTAACCCCGGCGGTGTACGCGCCGTGGTAGCCAGTGGGGAAGATATCGGACAGCATGGTCAGGTCCAGGATCTTCTCCAGGGCCTGGTCCCGGTCCGGGAACTTGAGCAGGTTCCAGTCGGCGTACGGCACGAGGACGTACTCGGCCTGGCCTCCCACCCAGCCGCCCATGTCCACGTAGCCGTAGGCGCTCCCCGGGCGGTCCGGATTGACGTTGAGGCAGATGCCGGTCTTGCGTTCCTTGCAGTTGCGGCACCGGCCGCAGGAGATGTTGAACGGAACCGAACAGATGTCGCCCTTCTTGATGAACTCGACATCGCTGCCCACCTCGACCACTTCGCCGGTGATTTCATGGCCGAGCACCAGGTCCGTCGGGGCGGTGGTGCGTCCGCGGACCATGTGCTGGTCGGAGCCGCAGATGTTGGTGGCGACGGTCTTCAGGATGACGCCGTGGTTCACTTTCCTGCCGACGTTCGCGGGATTGACGCCCGGGCCATCCTTGAGCTCGAACGTCGGATAGTCGGTATCGATGATCTCGACCTTGCCTGGGCCCTTATAGGCCACAGCCTTGTTTCCTGACATGGTGATCCTTCCGAGTTTGGTGGGCGTTCGTCTTCGAACGTCCCTTCCGCAAGGCCCTGCCGACCCCCATCGTCAACGGTGGGCCCCGCCGCCAGTCTAGGTCCGGAAAGCGAATCAGTATACCGATTTGATAAACATTCCACTCGTGCAAAAACACGCCCCACGGGGCTTCATCGTGGGGCGTGTTCGCGGGGAATTCAGTAGCCGTAGCTACAGTGCGCGGTCTCCCCGGTGCCGCATCATGTAGGCGATTCCGAGCCCGCCGGCGACGACGCCGAGAATCAGGTTCAGCCAGTTGGTGGATGCGTTCGTGGACAGGATGTTGGCAGCGGAATTACCAACAATCAGCCCGTAGAGCCACATGACCAGCAGGACCACGCCGCTTCCAATCAGGAAATTGCGCGCCTGGTTGACTCCACGGCTCATCCAGATACCGGCGGCCGCCATGGCGAGATACACCAGGCTGAGCAGGACGGACACCTGGAAAGCGCCCAGGAGCATTGCCTCGGATCCGGAGGCGAACGCCATGGAATCGTATTGGGTGGTGATGCCCGGAATGAGCCCGAGAACCCCCACCAGCAGGAAAACTACTCCCATCCCCATCGATGCGCTGCGAACGTGGTCGCGCGTCACATGGAAATCATGCGCGTGGTGTGATGCGGTAGTCATCTCCCCTCCTAGTGTGTGAATATGACTCTTCGCTGTGCCGCGAGGCGTCAGGAGAGGCGCACCGCGGGCACCGCCGTTGGAGGAGCGCAAAACGCGCTCAACCAGCAGTTACAGTTTACTGCTGGAATACCCACCTGATAAGGGAAAACAATGGTTGAGACAGCACTGATCACGGGCGCCACGGCGGGACTGGGAGCGGAGTTCGCCGAGCAACTCGCGGCGCAGGGAAGCGCGCTGGTGCTGGTGGCCAGGAATGCGGAGCGGCTCGGGGAAAAAGCCGCTGCCCTCCGCTCCCGCTTCGGCGTGTCAGTCGAGGTGCTGGCGTCGGACCTGCACGACGACGACGGCGTCAGCCGCGTCCTCGCCCGCCTCCGTGATGATTCAAATCCGGTGTCCATCCTGGTCAACAACGCGGGCTACGGACTGCCTCACTCCTTCGAGGAAAACCCCCTCGCGGACGAACTGAACCATGCTGCAATCCATCTCACCGTCCCCCTGGCGCTCAGTCACGCTGCCCTGCAGGGAATGCTCGCACGGGGGACAGGCCGGATAGTCAATGTAGCCAGCGTCGCCGGTTTCACGCCGCGGGGCAGCTACAGCGCGCTGAAGGCGGCGATGATCAATTTCAGCCGGTGGGCCAACTTCACCTACCGCAAGCGCGGCGTCACGGTGATGGCGCTCTGCCCGGGCTTTGTCCACACCGAATTCCACCAGCGCATGGGAATGGACAAGGCATCGGTGCCCCGATGGATGTGGCTTGATGCGAGGGATGTCGTTCGGGCGGCGCTGAAGGACCTTTCCACCGGCAAGGCCGTTTCCATCCCCAGCCGGCGCTACAAGGTGCTGGCCTTCATCGCGAGGAATGCGCCGTCGTCGTTGGTCGCCACTCTCGCCGTGCGCGGCAGGTGAGCGGCTGTGTGGGTGGGGTTTGTTGAGTTCGACCTTCTGCTCGGAGACGTGCACTCTCTGAAGGGGAAGCGGTCACTGGTCCGGCCGCTGGTTGCCGAAGTGCGGCGCCGTTTCGACGTGTCCGTGGCGGAGGTTGATTCACAGGACCTGCATCGCCGCGCCACCGTCGGCGTAGGGCTGGTGGCGGGGGACCGCAGGCATGTGGTGGAGGTGCTCGATGCTGTGGAGCGGTTCGTGGCCGGTAGACCGGAACTTGAACTTTTGAGTGCTCGACGCCGAATTGTGACCAGTGAGGATTAACCACACAGCAAGCGGGCTTATTACCATGGGATGGTCGAGGCGTACTTACAAGGAGGTAAGAGCGTGTCTGGATATTTCAAGCTGGTGGACGCCCATGATCACGGCTATCGGCTCAAACTGATGGCCGATGACGGAACCCTGATTGCGGTTTCTGCCTATTTCCCCACCAAACAATCTGCGGTCGAAGGTATCGACGCCATTCGCGAGATCGCAGGCACAGGTCCGGTCATGGACCATACCCGCAAGGATCACTCCCACCGCGAACAGGCCCGCCCGGAGCCGGCCCATCAGCAGGCACCGAAGCGACGCATCTCTGCCTGAACGGAGTCGACGAGCGAGTAGGGAGATGATTGGCGTCGGCATCACCGGCACGGCCTTCGACATTGTGGGCCAAAACATCGCCGGTCTCGGCGCCACTGAGCATGCGTTCGAGCTCGCTGCCGCGATCGGATCGCGGCTCCGGGAGGCTAAAACCCTTGTCTGAGCAGTTCCGCCGGCCGGTCACCATCGGGATCAGCACCAAGATGTACCTTGGCTACGCCGCATCCTGCGCCTGGCTCGAGGAAGTGGCGCGGGTGGCGAAGGCGAGTACGGCGGTACAGGACGGCCGGGTGGAACTGTTCGTGGCGCCGTCGTTCCCGGTGCTTGAGACCGCGCTTCGGCTGATGCGGGGCACCGCCGTCAAAGTAGCGGCGCAGAACGCGAGCGACCAGGATTCCGGCGCCCTGACCGGCGAGGTCAGCCCGGCATTCCTCGCCGAAATGGGGGTGCAGCTGGTTGAACTGGGACACGCGGAACGGCGTCGGCACTTCGGGGAGGACGACGGCGTGACTGCCGCGAAAGTGGTTGCCGCCCAGCGGAACGGACTCACGCCCCTGCTGTGCGTCGGCGAGCTGGAGCGGACCTCCGTGGAGGATGCCGCGCAGTTCTGTCTGGAACAGGTGGCGACCGCCGGCGTCGGGGCCACCGGTCCGGCACCGGTTCTCGCGTACGAACCGGTGTGGGCTATCGGAGCCGCCGAGCCGGCCGGCGCCGGGCATGTCCGAGCGGTGGTGGCGCGGATGAAAGCTGAACTGCCCGACGGCGTAAGCGTCATCTACGGCGGGAGCGCCGGCCCCGGGCTGCTGCCGCGCCTGCAGCCGGAGGTGGACGGACTGTTCCTGGGCCGCTTTGCACACGATCCGCGGAATCTTGAGCGCGTTCTTGCTGAGGCTGCTGCCGAATGGGTGGACTTCCCTTAGCGCCAGATTATCTGTACGGTTGTTATGCGCCGGTTGCCCCCCAACCGGTGCGTAAGTGCCGGCACCCGCACGCATCCCCCATTCGTGCGGCTGCCGGCACCACGCTTTAACGCCCGGTCGATGAGCGGCGGGCGTGAGGGCTCCGCGTTGCTACGGTAAACGCATGACTGCCCAACCTGCCCGGCTCCTCCTCGACATCGACACCGGAATCGACGACGCCGTCGCCCTCCTCTACCTGCTGGGCGCACCGGAGGTGCGGATCGAGGGAATCACCTGCACCGCCGGCAACGTGTCAGCGAAACAGGTTGCCGCAAACACGCTCGCTGTGCTCGAACTCGCCGGGATGACCGGCATCGAGGTGGCCCTTGGGCGGGAAATACCCCTGGAAATTCCACTGGTCACCACCGAGGAAACCCACGGCGACCAGGGACTCGGCTACGCCGTGCTTCAGCCCGCCCGGCAGCAGGTATCAACCCGCTCGGGGGTCGATCTCTGGGTGGAGGCGGCCCGCGCCAACCCCGGCGAACTCACCGGACTCGTCACCGGTCCGCTCACCAATCTTGCGCTCGCCATCCGCCAGGAACCGGACCTGCCGCACCTGCTCAAAGGGCTGGTGATCATGGGCGGCTCATTCAACTACCAGGGCAACACCACGCCGGTGGCGGAGTGGAACACGCATGTGGACCCGCACGCCGCCCGCGAGGTCTACGCCGCATACGAGGGCGTGCCGGTCGACAGGCTGCCGATCATCTGCGCCCTGGAAACCACCGAACGCATCGAGTGCCGACCGGAACATCTCGAGCGGCTGTCCGTCGCGGCAGGACTGGCGCCGGAACTGCTTTCCACCGACGACGCCGACGGGCTGCGCAGCGCCTCGCCCAACCCGGTCATTGCCTTCCTGTCCGATGCGCTCCGGTTCTACATGGAGTTTCACCGGCTCTACAACCAGGGCTACATCGCCCACCTCCACGACCTTTTTGCGGCCATGGTTGCCACCGGCGAAGCGCGTTACACCGCACGGGAAGCGCACGTCGACGTCGAGACCGAGTCAGCGCTGACCTTCGCCCAGACCGTGGGGGACTTTGCCGGCTTCCGCAAGCTTCCGCCGAATGCACGGGTGGTCACCGGAAACCACCCCGAGGAAGTCTTCGACCTGATGATTTCCCGGATCGGCCGGCTGGCACGGAGAACGCCCGAACGGTCCGAAGTTTCCGGGCAGGGGTAGCCTGTCCGGAAAAGTGCCTGCACTGCAGGCAACGCATGCGATGACAGCGGAATGCATGCTGCATGCACGTTCCAGAACGTGACCCGTCCGTCGGCTCCCGGTAGACTGGGGAGCTGCCGGCGGACTCCGCCGGCCTGCGCCGAGGTGACATGAGGTGCGCTTCCCACGTCAATGTTTTCCCGTGCGTAAGGATCGCCATGAACTCCTCCCTGACGCTGCCCTCCGAGACCGCTGCGCCATCGACGCGCCGGATTCTTCTGGTTGCGGGCGCAGCGGTCATCGCCGCCACCTACCTGTATCTGGTTCTCGTCCAGCCCGCCGAAATCGCCGGCGGGGCGGG
>NZ_KI914592.1:80156-97957 GCF_000520475.1 Arthrobacter sp. 35/47 | reverse complement strand
GCTGGGCTTTCTCGGGGGAGGCGCTCTGCTGGTCGCGGGCATCCTGCCCGGGCTGAATACGCAGGCGGTGGTGCTGATGCCGGTGGGTATCGCGCTCAACATCTCCTTCGGGCAACTCGCCGGAACGCTCGGATTGCCGATCTACCTTGATGCTCTCGGCACCGTGCTGATCGGCGTCCTCGCCGGCCCCGCCGCGGGCGCCGCGACCGGCGTGCTCAGCAACGCGATCTGGGGCCTGTTCAACCCATTCGCCCTGCCGTTCGCTGCCGGTTCCGCCGCGATCGGGCTGCTTGCTGGCCTGGCCGCGCGCTGGGGCATGTTCCGCCGCCTCTATCTGGTGCCGGTCGCGGGCCTGCTGACCGGCGTCGTCGGCGGTTTGCTGGCCGCTCCGGTGGCGGCCTTCATGTTCGGCGCCGCCGGAACCATGGGCACCAACGCCATTGTTGCCGCGTTCCGCGCGATGGGGGATACGCTGCTGGTTGCTGCGACCAAGCAGGGCCTGACGTCGGACACCATCGACAAGCTGATCATTTTCACCGTCGTGGCGCTGATCGTGTACGCGCTGCCGCGCCGTACCCGGAACGCGTTCACCTTTGTCCGGCGGCACCGGGTGCTGTTGGGTGCGTCCTCCGGTGACGCAGGCAGCCGGGACGAGAGCGCTGCCGAAAGGAAGTAGCAGGTGAGGTTCCGCCGCCGGATCCTCAACCCGCTCACCGAGCTGACCATCGCCGGACTGCTGGTGGTGCTGGTGATGGTGATCGACGACTGGCGTTTTTCGCTCGCCGTTCTCCTGCTGCTGGTACTTCCCGCAGCGGCAACATCCGGGCGGGCTGGGCGCATCGCCGTCGCCTTCGGTGTGCTGGCGGGGCCGATGCTGCTGTTCCTCCTCCTCCTCCACGGGCTGTTCTACCCGGAAGGGGAGAGGGTCCTGCTCGACCTCGGCCCGGCCGCCGTCACCGCGGAGGGGCTGCTCTTCGCGCTGGAGATGGGTACCCGCGTTGCTGCCTTCACCGGCCTCCTTCTCACGGCGGCGTTGTCGCTGGAGGTCTCCGAACTGCTGAACACCCTGACCCACCGTGGCTGGAACCGGAAGCTCGTATACGTGCTCGGATCGGCCCTGGGACTGGCGCCGTTCGTGGCGGACCGGGCGTCGCAGATCACCAGGGCGCAACAGGCGCGCGGTCTGGTGGTGACCCGCGGCCCGATCTCGAAGCTCCGGGCGCTGGTCATGGTTGGGCGTCCGCTCATCGCCGGTCTTCTCACCGACGCCGCGGACCGCTCCCGCACCCTCGACGCCCGGGGCTTCGCCGGAACCGGCCCACGCACCAGCTACCGTGCCGACACTGACACCGCAGCCCAGCGGATGCTCCGCTGGGGGATGCTTGCCGCCGTCGTCGTTTTCACTTTCTGGTGGTATGTCGGGAGGCCCGCATGATTTCCCTTGAGCTGGAGAGCTTCGCCTACGACGACGGCGCGGTGCTGACTGGCATCGCTTTCAGCCTGGGCGTGGGGGAGCGTGCGCTGGTGGTCGGAGCCTCCGGTTCCGGGAAGAGCACCCTGGCGCGGGTGCTGGCGGGACAGTTCGACGCCGGTCAGGGCCACCGGTTCCTTGGCACACTGTCTGTTGCGGGGGAGCAGTTGGTCTTCGCCGGCTCCGGTTCGGATCCGCGGATTGATCCTGCGGCGTGGGCGCAGCATGTCGGGTACGTCGGGCAGCGGGCGCATGCACACTTGTCGATGGTCTGTGCGACCGTGGCCGAGGAAATTGCGTTTGGGCTGGCGAACCGCGGTGTTGCTGCCGGGCGGATGCATGCGCTCGTTGACCTGGCTGCCGTGCGGCTCGGGCTGAGCGACCTGCTGGATCGGGATCCGCGGCGGTTATCCGGGGGTGAGCTGCAGCGCGTCGCTATCGCGGCCGCTGTCGTCGGTGATCCTGGGTTGCTGGTACTCGATGAGCCGTTCAAGGGTCTCGATGTCGCTGGGCGCCGGGATCTCGAGTTGTTGTTAGCTGCGCTGGGGGAGAACGGAACCGCCATCCTGCAGTTCGAGCCGATGCTTCCCCGCGACACAGATCCGGCAACCCGGGTGCTGGTGCTCTCCGGCGGTTCGATGGTTGCCGTTGGTCCGGACGCGCGATGCGGTGAAGACCTCGGCAGGTACGGGATCGGTGTCGACGGGACAGTTCCCGACGCTGCACCCTTGGCGTCCGTCGTAAAGGACGGCGGTATGCCGGCCGTCCGGATCCGCGACCTCAGCTTCGGGTACGGCGCGGAACCGGTCCTGTCCATAGCGGCCCTTGACGTGTCCAGCGGTGAGGCGGTCGCGGTGCTCGGGCCGAATGGGTCAGGGAAATCGACCCTGCTGCAGCACCTCAACGGACTGCTCCGGCCGGATGCGGGAACGGTCCAGATCTATGGGGAGGACCTTCGGGGGCGGCCCGTGGGATCGCTTGCCTCCACGGTCGGTTACCTCTTTCAGGACACCGACCAGCAGCTTTTCGAGCACACCGCGCTGCGCGAGGTTGCCTACGGCCCGACGGCTGCTGGGCTGCCCCGGAAGGAAGCGGAGCGGTGCGCGCATGAGGCGTTGACCGCCGTCGGGCTTGCGGATGTTGTTCACCGCCATCCGCATGACCTGGGTTTCTGCGACCGACGGCTCGTTGCCCTGGCGTCACTGATGGCTACCGGGCCCCGCCTGTGGGTGCTCGATGAGCCGACAGTGGGCCTGGACCTGCGCGGGCGCGATATTCTCGCCCGGCTTCTATGGGGACACCTCGGCGACGGCGGGACCCTCATGATGGCCACGCATGACGAGGCCTTCGCCCGGGCGGTGAGCTCGCGGATTTATCGGATAGGCGCGGAGGGCTAGCCCTCGCACTCGACGCAGTAGGCGTGTCCATCGCTTTCCCGCGCCTTCTGGGACCGGTGGCGCACCAGGAAACAGGAATAGCAGGTGAACTCGTCCGCGCCCTGCGGAACCACCTGGACGATCAGCTCTTCAGAGACGATCTCCCCACCGGGCGTAAGCCCCTCGTCAAGGGAATCGGCTTCGTCCAGCTCAGTTACGACGCTGCGCGCATCCGGGGCGTTGGCGGCTTGCAGTGCCTCCAGGGACCGGTCCTGAGACTCCTTGACGTCGGAACGGACTTCGTCGTAATCGGTTGCCAATTTAGGTGTTCTTCTCTCTGACCGTGGGCGGGTATGACTACAGCAAGTGTGCAACACAGGATCGCACGTCTTTGTTCCCGCGCATAACAGGGGTCCTGAGTCTACATGGGAATCTCCGCACTCCTCGTCGCGGACCTTTCCTGACGGCGATCAGCCCGACGCCATATAATCCGAACATGCCAATCACGCGCCCAGACCGACGCTTCCACGCGCAGCCCTCTACCCTCGAGCAGTGCGGGGCTGACCTGTGAGCGGCGGTCTCGTCGCGCTGCTGGACGATGTCGCAGCACTGGCCCGCATTGCCGCCGCTTCAGTGGACGATATCGCCGCGGGGGCCGGTCGGGCGGGAGCCAAGGCTGCCGGAGTAGTGATCGACGACGCCGCAGTCACCCCGCAGTACGTGTCGGGGTCGGACCCGTCCCGTGAGCTTCCCATGATCAAGCGCATTTTCTGGGGCTCGCTCCGGAACAAACTGCTGATCATCCTGCCGGCGCTGCTGCTCATCAGTGCCTTTATTCCCTGGCTCATTCCGTTCATCCTCATGCTGGGCGGCACTTACCTCTGCTTTGAAGGCGCGGAGAAGGTGTGGCACAAGCTGCGCGGTGACCACAAGGATGAGAAAGCTCCGGCCGTGGAACGCGGACCGGAAGCGGAAGCCAAGGTCATCAAGGGCGCCATCACCACCGACTTCATCCTGTCCTGCGAGATCATGGTCATCTCCATGAACGAGGTTGCCGCCGAGTCCATCTGGTCCCGCGCGATCATCCTGGTGGTGGTGGCACTGGCGATCACGGTCCTCGTGTACGGGGCCGTCGCCCTGATCGTGAAAATGGATGACATCGGTCTGCACCTCGCCACCAAGGACTCCGCCGGGTCCAAGCGCTTCGGCGAAATGCTCGTCAAAGGCATGCCGGCCGTGCTCGCGGCCATCACACTGATCGGCACCGTTGCCATGCTCTGGGTCGGCGGCCACATCATGCTGCAGGGGGCATACGACCTCGGCTGGCATCTGCCGTATGACCTGGTCCACGCCCTCGAGGCGCCGTTCGTGGGAATCCCGGTAGTGGGCGGCCTCCTTGCCTGGCTCGTGAACACCCTGTGCTCGGCCGTGCTCGGGCTCGGCTGGGGACTGCTTGTCGTGGCTATCCTGCACCCGGTGCTCAAGGCGTTGCCGTTCGGCAAGGACAAGGGCGCACATGAGGAGGGCGACGTCCGCGCAGCCATGGCCGGGTACCGGCCGAAAAAGCATCCGGCTGAGCCCACCCCCTAGTTCTCCGCCGGGAAGGCGGCGATGAAGAAGAAGGCAGCGCTGGTATCGGCGGGGCTGGGGCTGACCGGGCTCGCGGCCCTGCTGACCTGGCGGGGACCGACTCTCCCACCGGGCACCGAGGCGACGATCGCCCGCGTTCGGGCGGAGCCCTTGACCGGAGTTGTCACAGGTACCTCGGGATATGCCCAATCCGGCGGCGTGCACATCTGGTACGAGTCCATTCCTCCCACCGGTGAGGAGAAGGGTGTCGTGTTGCTTAGCTCCTCGCTCGGAGTGGGCTCGCTGTTCTGGCCGCCCAGCTTCCTGCGGAGTCTGTCCGCGGCGGGCTACCGCGTGGTCAGGTATGACCACCGGGGCACCGGCGCATCGAGCTGGATGCCGGACTGGAACCGGAAGCAGCCGTATTCGCTGATCGACATGGCCCGTGACGTTGTTGCGGTCCTCGACGAGTTGCGCATCGAGCGCGCGCACCTGATCGGGCTCTCCCTCGGAGGTTTTGTGGCCCAGGAAGTGGTGATCGCCCACCCAGAACGTGTCCGTTCCCTCACACTCATGTCCACCTCGGCCGACCCGACCGACCCCTCCATGCCGGGCCCCCGCACCTGGCCGCTGGTCCGTTCCGTAGCGGCCGGCCTGCCCCTGCTGCGCTACCGACTGCTCGGCGGTGAAACAAATCTGGTGAAGGAGCTCATCGCCGGGCTCGTGGGGCAAGGCGGCGATGAACCGGTCGACGTCGAAGAGTGGACCAGGATTGTTCTCTACGACCTTCGGGAACGAAACGGACTCAACATGCGGGCACTGCTGCAGCATCAGGTTGCGGTCTCCGTGACCCGCTCCCGATACCCGCTGCTTGGCCAGGTCACTGCTCCCACCCTGGTGATCCACGGGACCGCCGATGCGTTCCTGCCCATTGAGCACGGACACCGACTTGCCGCAGCCATCCCTTCCGCCCAGGGGCTCTGGCTGGAGGGCGTCGGCCACCCGTTCCCGTATCCGCAGATGACCGGGGTGATGAAGGCGATCATGAGCCACCTCGGCGCGGCCTGACGCGAAACCGGCGAACGCGTAGAGAGCTCCGCAATCGTGATGAGCATCACCGCGCCACGGGGAACAGCGCCCGAATAGTTGAAGTTGCAACTTACGGAAGCACAGTAGCCGCCACGATTCGTGGAGGCTGAGCGAGAGGTAAGCCAAATGACCATTGCGCACGAAGAAGCAGTCATCGATTCAGCCGCCGTCGACGCCATTTTTGCCAAGGCACGCACCGCCAATTCCTTCACCGGAGAGGTGACGGAGGAGCAGGCCCAGGCCATCTACGAGCTGGCCAAGTTCGGCCCCACGGCGTTCAACTCGCAGCCGCTGCGCGTCACCTACGTCCGTTCGGAAGCAGCCCGCGCTGACCTCGTCGGCGCACTCATGGCAGGGAACAAGGCCAAGACCGCGTCCGCTCCGCTGGTTGCCATCCTCAGCTATGACACAAACTGGGCCGAGCGGTGGGACACCTTCCTCCCCGGCTACAACGCGCCCAAGGCGATGTACGACGCCGATCCCGAGCTGGCGGCCGCCACCGGCAACAACAACGCGCACCTGCAGGCCGGCTACTTCATCCTCGCGGTGCGTTCCCTCGGCTTTGCGGCAGGTCCTATGACCGGCGCGGATTTTGACGCCATCGACGCCGCCTTCTTCCCCGCCGGGGACCAGAAGAGCTTCCTGGTGGTCAACATCGGCCGGCCGGGAGATGAAGCCTGGGGCGAAGCGAAGCCCAAGTTCGCCTACGACGACGTCGTCCGCACCGTCTGAGGCGGACCTCACCATCCCCGCGGCGGGCGGCTATCCGGCGAGCAGTTCCCGGATGTCGTCCGCCGTCAGGGCTGAGCTGAAGACGGCGTCGTCATCCATGACCGAGCTGAACAGCCTGGCCTTCTGCTCCTTCAGCTTCATCACCTTCTCCTCGATGGTGTCGGTGGAGACCATCCGGTAGACCATCACGTTCTTGGTCTGTCCGATGCGGTGCGTCCGGTCCACCGCCTGCGACTCGGTGGCCGGGTTCCACCACGGGTCCAGCAGGAAGCAGTAGTCGGCCTCGGTGAGATTCAGCCCGAAACCGCCGGCCTTCAGGCTGATCAAAAAAACCGGTGCGCGGCCGTTCTTGAACGAGTCGATGACTTCGCCGCGCTTGCGGGTTGAGCCGTCGAGGTAGGCGAACTCGACACCCTGGGCCTCCAGGCGGGCGGCGGCGATCTTGAGGTAGGACGTGAACTGGCTGAACACCAGGGCGCGGTGCCCCTCAGCGAGGACGTCCTCCAGTTGCTCGAAGAGAACGTCCAGCTTTGCCGACGGCACCCCCTCATACTCGGGCTCCACCAGTGACGCGTCGAGGCTGAGCATCCGCAGCAGGGTCAGCGAGCGGAACACGATCATCCGGTTCCGGTCGAGGTCTTCAATCAGGCCCAGCAGTTTCTGCCGCTCCCGCTGCAGGTGCGTCTGATAGATCTTCCGGTGCCGCGGATGCAGCTCCACGGCGAGGACCTGTTCCTGTTTCGGCGGCAGGTCCGACGCGACCGCCTCCTTGGTGCGCCGCATCATCAGCGGGCGGATGCGCCGCCGCAGCCGCTGCAACCGCTCTGTGTTTCCCTGCTTCTCGATCGGAGTCCGGTACTCCTCGGTGAACGCGCGCGATGACGGGAACAGCCCCGGAGCGGTGATGTTGAACATCGCCCACAGCTCCATGAGGTTGTTCTCCATGGGAGTGCCGGTGATGGCGAGCTTGAACGGCGCGTCCAGCTCCTTGGCGCACCGGTGCACCTTGGCCGCATGGTTTTTCACGAACTGCGCCTCATCCAGGATGAGCCCGGCCCACTCCAGCGACTTGTAGGCGTCATGGTCCAGCCGGAACAGGGCATAGGAAGTGATGACGACGTCGGCGCCCTCCACCTGCTCCGCCACCGGTGTGCCGCTCTTGGCCTGCGTGTCCGCGATACCGCGGACCGCCAGCCCCGGTGCGAAGCGCTGCGCCTCCGCGATCCAGTTCGGCACCACGGAGGTGGGCGCGACGACGAGGAACGGCCGCTGCTCGCCGCTGCTCTTCGCGTGGGTCAGCAGCGCCAGCGTCTGCAGGGTCTTGCCGAGCCCCATGTCATCGGCAAGCACACCGCCGAGGCCATGGTTCCAGAGGAACGCGAGCCAGTTGAAACCGTCCACCTGGTACGGGCGGAGCGTGGCCTGCAGCCCGTCCGGCAGCGGGGTCTGCTCCACTTCGGTCAGTTCCAGCAGCCCGTTCACGGCAGCCCGCCAGGACTCGGCCTGCTCCGTTTCCTCCGCCAGGTCCTCGAACTCGGCCCACAGCCCCGCCTGGTAGCGGCTGATCCGCAGGCCGGTCTCCCACTCATTGAGCATCCGGGCCTCGTCGATGAGTTCGCGGAGCTGATCGAAGATGGGCTGGTTCAGGGACAGGTAGCTGTTGTCCACCAGCTTGATCCGGTTGGAACCCTTGGCCAGGGCGGTGAAGATATGGTCGAACGGGATTTTTCGGCCCTGCACCGTCACCAGCACACCGAGGTCAAACCAGTCGCGGTCTTCGGTGTCCACGGTGGTGATGAGGAGCTGCGGCGTCTCGGTGAGTTCCTCGAACGTGGGCCTGCTCCCGATGATGTCCACCCGGACGGCGTCGAGGCGCTCCACGCGGGGCAGCACTGTCTCCGTGAAATCCACCATGTCCATGCCGGTGAAGGTGCGGTCCTTGACCATGCGCCCTCCGAGCGCTTCGCGGACCGACTCCAGGGCCGCGCTTTCGGCGGCGGCATCACGGTAGCTGCCGTCGGCGTCGTTGTTTTTCAGGGGTTTGCGGGTCTCGGTGTCACCGGTCCGGTAGGCCCAGTCCCAAGAGAGATCGAGCTGGTCATCGCCGAAGGTGGCTGTCAGCACCAGGACGGGCGGAATGATTTCCGGGAAGGTGACGGAGCCGTCGCTGCTGACCACGTCGATGGACTGGATGAGCCGCGGATAGAAGCCGGCCAGGAACTCCTGTTTCTCCGACTCCGGAATGCGGACCGGCCGGGTCCGCTCCAGGAGCTCGCGGTTGTGGTCGGTGAGCTTCCGGGTGGTGGGGGCCAGCGTGATGACGCCGTCCTCCGACGCGGTGTAGACGCCGTGGTTGGCGATCACGTGCGCCGTCTGCGGCGGGTGGTTCTCCCCGTCGATGTTGATGGCCGGGCAGAGCTGGATGGCGCCGTCGGCGGTGGTGGCGTCGAGCAGCAGTACTGCCTGGGATGCCAGCTGCACGTTCACGCTCTTCTTGGACCCGACGAAGGCGATCCCAAGCCGCTGTGCCTCCTGAAGCAGCTGCCAGAGCAGGGGATTGCTGAAATCATCCAGGTGCAGCCAGGAATCGTTGTTGCCGAAATACGTGACGCCGGTGCCGCGGTGCAGCGCCGGGAACTGGGCAAACCAGCGGTGCTGATCCGGGTCCAGCTTGAGCCCGTACGTCTGGTAGCTGATATTGCCCCACGCCAGGTTGTTCTTGACCCAGTTGCCCTTGGCATTCCGGATCACCGGGCGGACGCCGAGCTTGTAGCCGCGGTAGGCGCGCCCCTTCTCCCACCGGGACACGGTGGTGGGCCGGAGTTCAAACTGCAGCCCCAGGGGAGTGGTCTGGACGGCAGCCAGCGCACCGTCGTCGTGCTGGTGGGCTGAGAGCAGCCCGGAGAGGGACTCCTGCCACCCGGCGGGCCGGGACGGCGACGCCGGCGCCGTCAGCTCCGCATTGGAGCGCAGGTTCTCCATGTTGGACCGGAGCGCGACGGCGGCAACATGTTTGCAGTCCAGCCCCACCGGACAGGAGCACACACTGTCCCGGAGGTGGTACCGGCCGTCACCCTTCCGCGCCAAATACAGCTGGGTGCGGTACGGCGACGGCGACGTGCCCATCACCCGGGCGTGCACCGTTGTCGACTCCGGTTCGAAGGTGAGCCCCTGCACCAGGGAGTCCTTGGCATAGCCCTGACCGCGCTGGAACGCGGCGCCGCCCACCATGCGGATGATGTCGGCGACATCGATCATGGGATACGCGGACTCGGGCATGAATTCATGCTCTCACGCGCTCCTGACAGACTGGCTCCATGCGACTACTCACTGTGGGGCATGGGACAGCGGACCGGGACCAGTTCAGCGCGCTGCTCCGCGGCGCCGGCGTGGAGGTGCTCGCGGATGTGCGCCGCTTTCCGGGGAGCCGCCGCAATGACGACACGCGTAGGGAAGCGCTCGAGCAGTGGCTGCCGTCCGAGGGGATCGACTACGTGTGGCTGGAGGATCTGGGCGGCCGCCGTCGTCGTACTGCCGGTGAGCCGGAAACGGACCAGTGGTGGCGGGTTGCGCAGTTCCGTGCCTACGCCGCCTACACCAGGACCGGGGAATTCACTGCGGCGCTCAGGGTGCTCCGGGAAACGGCCGCGGAGCGAGCCACGGCAATCATGTGCAGCGAGAGCGTCTGGTGGCGCTGCCACCGGCGCATTGTGGCGGACGTCCTGGTGCTGCTGCATGGCTTCGAGGTGCAGCATCTCATGCCGAACGGTTCGCTGACCGCGCACGAGCCGTCTGCCGGGGCACGGGTCTGCGGCGGTGCCGTGTACTGGGATGTGCAGGACTAGTTTCGGCGAATCCCGCCCAGCCGGGCGGCAACCGCGACGAGGACCAGGAGAACCGCGCCGGCAACGGCGGAGACGCTGATCCCGATCCCGTAGGACATGGCCTCCTCGCCGGAGCCCGCCAGCAGAAACCCCCGCTGTACGTCGAGCCACACTCCCGCCACCGAGAGCAGGACGATCACGGGCAGTTGCGGCAACCCGACCAGCAACGATTCCACCACGCCAAGGTCAGCGTGCAGGCGGCGGTTGAGCAGATAGGCGGTGAGGGGTGCGGCCGCGACAAACGCCATCAGCCAGAATGCCGACAGCGCCTCAGTAGTGGACGGGCTGCGCAGCAGGATCGGTATGAACAGGAGTGTTGTGGCAGCGGAAGAAGCTGCGGCAAGCATCGGTACACGCCCGACCGACCCTTCCCAGAGCCCACGGTTCCTGGCGGCAGAAGTGTTCATCAGAGGCCAATCTCGATACACCGGCTGATGCCTCAATTCTACGCTTTCCCGTTCTCGGGGAGTCCGTCCGGAATGGGTCGGCGGCCGGGTGCTGCGCTAGATTTAAGGGACCGCCCGCACCTGACCAGGAGACCTCCATGACCCCTCGTACCCTCTTCCGCAGCGTCGCCGTCGCGGAGGCTGTCACGTGGGCGCTGCTCCTTGCGGGCATGTACCTGAAGTACGTTGCCGGGACCACCGATGCGCTGGTCTCCGTCGGCGGTGCGCTGCACGGCTTTGTGTTCCTCGCATACCTCGTGAGCACCTCCTTTGTCTGGGTGAACCAGCGGTGGAGTGCCGGCACCGGCGCCCTGGGACTGCTCGCCGGTGTGGTTCCCTTCGCGACGGTCCTCTTCGACTGGCAGCTTGAGCGCCGCGGAAAGCTCGACGGCGGTTGGCGGCTTGCGTCCGGAAAAGAGCACCCAGCCGGTGCGGTGGAGAACCTGCAGGCCTGGGTGCTGCGCAACCCGCTCCCGGCGGTCCTGGTGGCGATCATCGGCGTGAGCGTTGTCTTCGCGGCGCTCCTGATCGCCGGACCGCCCGTTCCGGTGGGCTGACGCTCTTCCCGGAGCGGTGGGCTGACGCCGCCGCCTGTTCGGCGGGCTTTTCGGTGGGCTGGCACCACCGTCTGTCAGGGTTTGGCGCCGCATTCCGCGAGGAGGTCCTGCCGGTCGACGGGGTCGAGCTGGCTTCCCGCGATGGCACGGGAGATCCGGTGCCGCTGTCTGCGGATCTGTTCAGCCTGCCGGTGGGCTGGATCATTGTGCTCGACCTCCGACAACAGCTCCACCAGGCGGCGGGCCACACGCGGATCATCCATCCCGTAGGTGCAGATCTGCGAAACCACCAGGTCCAACAGTGTGGCGAACGTCCGCCGGGCAAGGAAAACCCTTGCACGCCCCTGACCGTCGGTCATTACCCGGTGGCCCTGACCCTCACGGGCAAGCGCGGACAGGCCCGTTGAAAGGTGGCCCAGTGCGTGCACGCAGGTGGTCGGATCATTGACGCTCGGGGAGATCGCCCGTACCGCTACGTCGAGGATCTGTTGCAGGGGGAATCCGATGTCCTGGACCGAGTTTCGCTCGAATCCGATGGTCAGGGCATTGCAAACCGCCTGCCGTAGTCCATCGGTTTGCTCAGAGCTCCACCCGTCCGGTGAGTCGCCGCCGAGTTTCCAGGCGTGTGCGAAGGGAGTTCCTTCGACGAGGAAATCCCCGGGCGGGCGATCCAGGGCGATGGTGACGTTGAACTGCTCAGCAGCCTTCAGCAGCGCCGGCTCGTTTGCCTGCACCAGGAAACCCGATGTCGTTGCCCGAAGTTCGACTGCACCCGGCGGGGCGTCGGGGACATAGTGAAGGGGTTCGGACTCGGAACCGGTGCCGCCCACCATCGTCATGAAGTCGTTCCGTACCTCGACCAGCATCCGTTCCACCCGGAGCTGGCGGGAGAGATGGCCGAGGAACAGCACCAGGCCCACGACTGTTGCCAGTGCAAGCAGGAACGAGAGTGTGACGGCGATTTCCGGGACAAAGCCTGTTGAGGGCCCGTCCTCGTCCCTGATGGTCCGCAGGACGGTGAGCGCAAAGGCGAAGGTCGACAGGAAGAGCGCGAGGGTGTTGTGGACAAACCGGTCGCTGGTGAACGTCCGCAGGAGCCTGGGGGAGTACTGGCTGCTCGCCAGCTGCAGGGTGACCACCGTGAGGGAGAAAGTCAGTGAGGTGACCGTAATCGTGGAGGCGGCGATCGCTTCCATGAGTGAGCGGGCAGCGGGCGCGCCTCCGCCGAACAGCAGGGCGGAAAGCGCCGGCGGCATGTCGTCGTCGAGCAGGTGGTCCAGCCAGGTGACACACTGGGCCAGCGCCACGGAGGCGATCACGGCCGCAAGGGGTACGGGCCAGAGCTGCGTCCGGACGTAATCCCGGATGACGCCCGGAGTCAGGTTTGAGGCGATATGCCGGGATGGCCGCGTGGGTTCCATGGTCGAACCCTAACAAGCAGTATCCCCGGAGTGTCGGTTTGCAGGAAGATACACAGCCTGCTTATGATTTTGGGGTGCTTCAGTCGTCAATGAGTTCCCGGCCGTCAGCCCACTGCGAGAGTCAGACGGGCATCGCTGAAGAGCTGCGAGAATCACCCCGCCGGGTCCGCGACCTGGAGCGGGTGAGGGTCCAGCTTGCGCGCACCCTCCTGGATGTACAGCAGGCGTGCGAGGTGTCGCGTGATCCCGATCACGCGCAGCGTCTCATCTCTGCGGCGGTCCGCGACCTTGAGGAACTCGATGCACGGCTATTCGAGGCGCGCACCACGCATTCTGCTACCGAACGGTGCGAAGGCCTGCTCGCGGGTTGAGTCAGCCCGCCGTGAGGTCCTGTCCCGCGAGCTCATCTTCCGCCTGAACCATCCGCAGTTCGGGCCGCCGGTCCGCCGCTTTGGGGAACCCGCCAAGGTCCCGGATGTGAGCGATCAGCTCTTCCCTCAGGACCGCGTGCGAACCATCCGATGACTGCTCGTCTTCCATCGCCTGCGCCTGCTGCAGGATTGCTTCCCCCGCGGGGGTGAGGTGGACAAAGAAGACGCGGCGGTCGTCGTCGCTCCTGGTTCTGTGGATCAGCCCACGGACTTCGAGCCGCTCAAGCAGTTTGCCGATGGTCTGGGCCTGAACGCGCAGCTCCCGGGCGAGCTCCACCTGGGTGACAGGACTTGTCCGTCCCAGAATGCGAAGCGTCAGCAGCCCGGCATGGGTGGTTCCCAGCCTGCGTAGCCGTTCATTTTCCAGGTTGGAGCTCAGCCGTGCGGCCGTATTGAGAAGTCGGTTTGTTGGCCACTGCGCGATATCCATGATGTTGTTTCTCTTCCGGTCGCCGTGCAACGAATCCTTGCGGTCGCTTGTGTGTCTGCTTCTGTCGTGTAAGGAAGGGTTCCCGGGCCCGGCCCTCAGGCGTGGTGATGGGTGTCCTGTTTTTCGATTGCCGATGTCATGCGTTGGAGAAAGCGCGTCACGTGCAGCGCCTCTTCCGGGCTGAGGGATTCCGCGACCTCCATCATCCGTTGGTGCATTTCCCCCAAGGTTTCCCGCACTTCGATGTCCGCGCTGCCGGTCGGCACAATCTCCACCGATCGCCTGTCCGTCGGATGCGGCCGGCGAATGAGGTGCCCGCTGGCCACGAGTCGGTCAATCAGTCCGGTTGTTGACGCGGTGGAGATGTTCAGCATCCGCGAAAGATCCTTGGGACTGATGCAGTGCCCGGCTTTGTGGGCCCGCATCGCATACCGGATCGCCATCAGGTCGGTCTCGTTCATCTTCATGGACTCCCGAATGCGCCGGCGCATCTCAGCCTCGGCCGCACGGTAGACGCGCAGGGCGTTAAGGACGTCAACGCCGCCGGGGTTCTCCTGGTCGGCGTACCAGTACCCTGCGCCCTCGGTGCTCATCGCAGTTTCCATATCGACCATTTTATAGTTCCGCTACTTGCTAGGACACCGAGGAAACCTAAAGAACGGTCGTTATTTTCAGGATATCTCAAGAAGGCCTTCATTTTTTCGGTTTTTCATCGTGGACACCTCAAGCTAAGGTCGTATATAACTAGCTGAACTAGATACTATTCTACCTACCGAACGGAGCAGTTGATGTCCACAGTCGCTCATACATCGCGCGGCGCACTGACACCGGTTCCTGCGACGCACGACGGCTCTTGTCTTGACGCCTCTTCTCTTGACGGCCTGTGGCTGCCAGAAGGCCTGGGCGATGCAATGCACGACGGCGTGCCGCATACAGAGCGGATCATCGCAGCTGCCGGAGCAGTGGAGTCGCTTGAATGGGAGCTGGACCGCGCGCAGAGTGCTCTCACGGAAGCCATTGAGCAGGCCGCTTCGAACGGCTGCCCGCTCGAGGAAATTGCTGAATCCGCAGGGCTCGCCCGGGCGGACGTCGCCACCATGCTGTGGGCCGCCCGGTCCGATCGCAGCCATCAGTGAGCGGCGGTCCCACCTCCTCGACGCTGGCGGGACGCTGGGAGCTTCAGCGGGCCATCGGCTCCGGTGCGGCCGGAGTCCTGTGGGCTGCCACCGACCGTGAGACCTACACGACAGTGGCGGTCAAGGTGGCGCGCTCCGCCGGCCATTCCTTCACTGATGAAGCGCGGCTGCAGGCGCAGGTCGATTCTCCGTATGTAGCGCGCGTCCTGGATTCCGGTGTCGCTGGTGACAGCGGACAGACAGCCGGCGCCTACCTTGTGCAGGAACTGGTTCCGGGAGTGAACCTGCGCGACCTGCTGCGGAGTTCAACCCCGCATAACGTCGATGTGACCGCCTGGGCCTACGGGCTTCTCCGGGCGCTGCAGTCCCTGGCTGCCGAGGGCATCGTGCACCGGGACATCAAGCCGTCGAACATCATGATCCCGCTTACCGCGGGAGGATCACCGGCGCCCCAGCCCAAGCTGGTTGACTTCGGGACTGCTGCCCGCGGCGTGAATTCCGACGACGACGCATCCTCCAGCGGCACTGTGCTCTACATGAGCCCCGAGCAGGCGCGCGGTTCAGGCGTCGGCACAGCGAGTGACATGTACTCCCTCGGACTGGTACTGCTCGAATGCCTCACCGGTGACCGGGCGTTCTGCCTCCCGGCGATCGAGTCGCTGGTTGCCCGGACGCTACGCAACCCGGTCATTCCTGACACTGTCCCGGTGTTCTGGCAGCGCCTCATCCGCGCCATGACCTCCATGGACCCGGCGTTGCGCCCCACACCGGCCGAGGCGCTGGCTATGCTCACGGGCTCCGGCGTCAGCACGGGCTCACACATGCGCACTGGGCCGGGCGTGCTCACGGGCCCCGGCGTGCTCACGGGCCCCGACGCCGTTTCTTACGGCTCACGTACCGCGCCTCACCTCGCGCTCGCTGTCTGACTTTCCACGGGCGCCCTGCTCGGACCAGACGCCGCCCGTTCAGAACGCATAGCGGATCCGGATATACGGTGTGATCCGTTCGATGAGTGCTGTCAGTTCCCGGACATAGCGCGCCTTGGCACCTGAACGGTACCGGACGTTGGTGAAGCCGTTTGAGGAGACCTTGGACTCCTGCAGTTCCGGCCGCCACAACGCTTTCTCCGCTTGTGGATGCCAGCCAAGATTGACCTCGTGAAGCCGCTCGTTGTGGGTCAGGAAGATGACTTCAGCGGCGAGCTGCGCCTTGGCGGCAGGGCTCAGTGCGGCATCGAGTTGGCGGAGGAGCTCCTCCCAATCGTTGAGCCAGGTCTCCGTGACTATTACGGGGGAGAAGTTCACATGCACTTCGTAGCCGGCGTCGACGAAGTCGTTGATTGCCGCCATGCGCTCCGCCACGGGCGACGTGCGAATGTCGATGGATTTCCCGAGGTCCGCGGGCATGAGGGAAAACCGGATCCGGGTGTGGCCGCCGTGGTCCCAGCGCAGCATCTCCGGGTTCACATATTTGGTGGCGAAGGACAGCTTGGCCGTCGGAAGGTCGCGAAACAGCGTGACCAGGTCTTCGACGTTGTCGCTGATGAGGGCGTCCACGGAGCAGTCACTGTTTTCGCCGATGTCGTAGACCCACAGCTCCGGGTCACACTGGTTCGGTTCCAGTTTCATGCCCTGGCGGGTGGCGTGCCTGTCGAGTGCGGCGGCGATCTGGTCGATGTTCGCGAAGACCGTCACCGGATTGCTGTACCCCTTATGGCGCGGAACATAACAGTAGGCGCACGCCATCGCACAGCCGTTGGCGGTGGAGGGCGCTATGAAATCGGCGGACCGCCCGTTCGGCTTGACCGTCAGAGCCTTCTTGACCCCCAGCACCAGAGCCTCGGTCTTGATCCGTGACCAGCGGGGCACATTGGTCTCATCACCGTGGACTTCCGGGATGTTCCAGTGGTTGTCTACCGGAACAACCTCGGCCTCCGGCCACCGCTCCACGATTTCCTTGCCCCGCGGCAGCTCCAGCGCTGCGGGCTGGGCATAGATGCGCCGGATCTGCAGCAGCCGGTTGAAGTCCATGCGTTTATGCTCCCTCGCGTTGAATTGGCAGGACACTCCCCTTATCCGCGGGAATTAGCGGCGTGTCCTGCCGACTCAAGGGATTCGCGGTGCCGGGGTCAGAGGATTGGCCGGCCGCCGGTCACGGCGATGCGCGCTCCGGACATGTAGCTGCCGTCGTCGGACGCCAGCAGCACGTAGGCGGGGGCGAGTTCCGCGGGCTGGCCGGCGCGGCCCAGGGGAGTGTCGTCGCCGAACTGTTCCACCTTCTCCGGCGGCATGGTGGCGGGAATCAACGGCGTCCAGATCGGCCCGGGTGCAACGCTGTTGACGCGGATTCCCTTCTCTCCGAGCATCTGCGCGAGGCTCGCCGAGAAGTTGGCGATGGCAGCCTTGGTCGCAGCATAGGGCGCCAGGGCGGGGCTCGGCATGTCCGAGTTCACCGATGAGCTGCCGATGATGGAGGAGCCCGGAGCCATGTGCGGCAGTGCGGCCTTGACCAGGTGGAACATCGCCGACACGTTCACCTTGAACGTGTACTCCCACTCTTCTTCGCTGATCTCATCGAGGGAATCGTGGCTCATCTGGTAGGCGGCGTTGCTTACAAGGACGTCGACCTTGCCGAACTCCTGCACTGCCAGCTCGATGATGTCCCGGCAATGCTGCGAGTCCGACAGGTCGCCGCGCACGGTGACGGCCCGCCGGCCGGCTTCCTCGATGTGGCGGGCGGTTTCCTCGGCGTCATTGTCCTCGCTGAGGTAGGAGATGAGGACATCCGCGCCCTCGCGCGCAAAGGCGATCGCCACGGCACGGCCGATCCCGCTGTCGCCGCCCGTGATGACCGCCGCCTTGCCGGTCAGTTTCCCGCTTCCGCGGTAGCTCTTCTCCCCACAATCGGGTGTGGGATCCATCTCCGACTGAACGCCGGGTACGTCCTGCTGCTGCGCTGGCTGGCCCATCATCTACTCCTGTGTTGGCTCGTGGTGTCCGGAACTTCCGCGCAGCTATGGCGGCTTGACGACGGTCCTCGCTGAGGTAGGAGATGAGGACATCCGCGCCCTCGCGCGCAAAGGCGATCGCCACGGCACGGCCGATCCCGCTGTCGCCGCCCGTGATGACCGCCGCCTTGCCGGTCAGTTTCCCGCTTCCGCGGTAGCTCTTCTCCCCACAATCGGGTGTGGGATCCATCTCCGACTGAACGCCGGGTACGTCCTGCTGCTGCGCTGGCTGGCCCATCATCTACTCCTGTG
>NZ_KI914592.1:77184-80056 GCF_000520475.1 Arthrobacter sp. 35/47 | reverse complement strand
ACGACGTCGGAGCCCGCCATAGCTGCCCGAAAGTTCCGCTCTGTCCTAGCGGTCGAAGAGGCCGCTGAGTACGTTCTTTGGCCGCTGCTGCTCACCCTGCTGGGCGCCGAGCACAATGACCGCTCCGCTGAGGGCGGGCAGTGCCCACTGAAGAATCTTCAGCTGCTGCTGTGCCTTGGCGAGTTCCTCCGGCGCGCCCGGCTTGGGCTCCGTTGCGCCCTCCCCGCCGTGCCGGCTCAGCTCGCCGACCTTCTTGCCGAGAATGCCGGAGTAGAGGGACGCTGCCATGCCGACGACGGTGATAGCGGACTTCACCACAGTGTTGGCCATGGCGCCCGGCTGTCCGGCCAGGCGGCCCTTGTTGGCGGCGATCAGGCCGATGCCGCCGACTGCATGGGCACCGAACGCCGCAATCTGCACCGGCGTCCAGCGCGCCCAGCCGACCGTGGACAGGCGTGTGCGCTCCGCGGGGTCCTTGGCCTCAGCGGCCGCGCCGTTCAGTCCGACGGCGCCCATGAGCGATCCGCCGAACCACGCGGCTGCGCTGAGATCGTGCAGGGACCGTACAAGCGAGTTTCCTGACATGGTGCTCTCCTTAGACTTTGACGATGCCGAGGTTTTGCAACGGCTCCCTTAAAGGTTTATCAGCCTGCTTAGCAATATGCGAGCGGTCAGGGAAAATAGGCGCCGGCAGTACGATCAATGAATGCTCCCGTTCCTCCTGTTGGGCACCCGGGCCGAGGACGCAGCGGCCGATGGCGAATACCGCAGCTTCCTCCGCTTCACCGGGCTGGCGCCGTCGAACCTTCACCGCATCAGGGTGGAGCAGGAACCGCTGCCCCAGCTCCGGCTCGAGGACTACTCGGGGATCTTCCTCGGCGGGAGCCCGTTCAACTCGTCAGATGCGGAAGACACCAAGTCACCCACGCAGCACCGCGTCGAGCGCGAGCTCCGTCAGTTGCTCGACCGCGTCGTTGCCGAGGACTTTCCCTTCCTGGGCGCCTGCTACGGCGTCGGCACGCTGGGCCGGCACCAGGGCGCGGTGATCGACCGGACTTTCGCCGAGCCGATCGGACCGGTGGAAATCACAGTGAACGACGACGGCGCGGCAGACCCGCTGCTGGCAGGCCTTCCGCCGCGCTTCGACGCCTTCGTCGGACACAAGGAGGCATGCTCCACACTGCCGGCAGGCGCGGTGCTACTGGCGTCGTCGGCCTCGTGTCCGGTGCAGATGTTCCGGGTGAAGCAGAATCTATACGCCACGCAGTTCCATCCCGAGCTCGACGTCGAAGGGCTCATCCAGCGCATCCACATCTACCGTCACGCCGGGTACTTCCCGCCGGACCAGGCCGAAAGCGTCATCGAGCGGGCACGGGATTCGGCCGTGACCTGGCCGCCGCACATCCTCGCCGGCTTTGTGCGCCGTTACGCCCGCGACTGACCCGTTGAGTTCGCAGGACACACCCCTTATGGGCGGGCTTTCGCGGCGTGTCCTGTCAACTCAACGCGGGGTGTGGGGCGGCTTTCACCCGCCGTTCACTCCGCGTTGACCGCCCGGACTCCGGCGGCGTGAAGCATCGGATGGGGGATCACCCACACTCCATCCGAAAGGGATAGAACCTTATGGCAACTCGGCTGACCAGGACCATTTCCACCGCCATCGCCGGCCTGATGCTCGCTACCGCACCGGCCGCCGTCGCACATGCCGCGCCGGAGAGCGAGACTGACGCGCCCATCCTCATCGGACACCGCGGCGCAGCCGGCACCGCACCCGAGAACACGGTCGCGGCGTTCAAGGACGGACGCGCATCCGGCGCGGACTTCTTCGAGATCGACGTGCAGCTGAGCGCCGACGGCGTGCCGTTCCTCTTCCACGACAACACGCCCGCACGCACCACCAACGTCGAAGAGGTGTTCCCGGGCCGAGAGAACGACCCCATCACATCCTTCACCTGGGCCGAACTGCAGCAGCTCGACGCCGGCTCCTACTTCGGCGACAAATACGAGGGCGAGCGCATCCCGCACCTCGACGACGCCGCCCGGATTGCGACGGTGAAGACCGGCGTGTACATCGAAATCAAGGCACCGGTGAACTCGCCGGGCATCGAGCAGGTTGTTGCTGATGAACTTCGCAGTGACCCCAGGTGGGCCCAGTTGGTTGCTGCGGACAAGATCCAGGTCATCGGGTTCGACGAGGCTTCGAACCGCCGTTTCGCGGCCATAGCGCCCGAAATCGAGCTGCAGCAGCTCACCAGCGTTGTGCCCGCCCGCGAAGTCGTGGAATCCTGGGCAACCTTCGCCGACTCGGTGGGCACCAACTACCGGACCCTGACGCCGCAGAACGTCGCGGACGTCAAGGGCGCGGGCCTGGTGCTCGGCGTCTACACGGTCAACTCGCCCGAAGCCGTCCAGTACTCACTGGATCTGGGCGTCGACGCGGTGACCACCGACTTCCCCATCCAGAACCAGCGCTTCCTCGACGGCCAGCCCGTGTTCCCGGGCGCCGGCGTAGAGATCGCCGATGCGGCGAACAACGTGCCCGGAGACGACGTCCAGCCCGAAAACGGCGAGTACGTCCTGCTGCGGAACACGTCCGCAGCGAGCGTTGACGTGAGCGGTGCGATCATCCGCGACGCGGCGAACAACATCCTCACCGTCGGAGCGGGCTACGTGCTGGCTCCCGGCGCCGAGCTCCGCGTATACACCGGACCGGGGACCAATTCCGCCGAGGCTTACTACAACGGCGGCACGGCTTCAGTCCTGAACAACGGCGGCGACTCGGTTGCCCTCTGGATCGGCCCGCGCCTGCAGGACGTTTTCGCGAACTAGCTCCGTCCACACAGGCTCGCTGCCGGTGCCCGCCGGGTGGTTG
>NZ_KI914592.1:72574-77084 GCF_000520475.1 Arthrobacter sp. 35/47 | reverse complement strand
TGCCCGCCGGGTGGTTGTACCCGGTGGGCACCCGCGATTCCTGCCCATCCAGCAGTTGAGCTGGGTGGGCAGTTCCCGTTGAGGGTCCGTGGCAGGGGTATCGCCGGACGCCCAAGTCTGAAAACGTGGCCACCATGACTGACACTCCGCGAACAATCGTCTTCGATGTCAATGAAACCCTTTCCGACATGAGCCCGCTTGCCGAAGCGTTCGACGCCGAGGGCCTGCCGTCCCTGACCGCGCGGGTGTGGTTCGCCGGGATACTGCGGGACGGATTCGCCCTCACCGCGACCAACGACAATCCCGGGTTCGCCGACATCGCCAGGGACAGCCTCGAGCGACTGTGCGCTGACACCTTGGGCGCGGGCGATCACCGCGTGGCGGTAGGAACCATCATGGATGCGCTGACCTCCCTGTCAGTGCACGACGACGTTGTCCCCGGTATCGAGGCGCTGTCTCACCATGCAGAGCTGGTCACCTTGAGCAACGGTGCTACTTCCGTGGCCGATGCGCTCTTTGAGCGCGCCGGCATCCGCGGGCACTTCGCGAGGCTGTTGAGCGTCACGGATGCGGCGAGGTGGAAGCCGGCTGCCGAGGCGTACCACTATGCCGCCGCGGAGCTCGGCCGGGAGCCGCGGGAGCTGCTGCTGGTTGCCGTCCATCCGTGGGATATCCACGGCGCACACCGCGCAGGGCTCCGGACTGCCTGGATCAATCGGACGGGTACCGCCTACCCCGGGTACTTCGACGCGCCTGACCTCGAGGCCGGCAGCCTTTCCGAGCTCGCAGGGGCGATTCGGGCGGCATAGTCCTTCTGAAACGGTGCAGGCTCTGCAGGCAACGCATGCAATGAGAGCAGTGCCTGCACCGTTTTAGAGGAGGCCCCGGTTCCCCGCGCCTGGAATTGATCAAGTTCTGCGCTTTTGCTGGTCAGACCCTTGGAATTCGGTCCTAGCCTGAGAGGACTGAATTGGGGGAGTAATGACAGCAGGGGGCGGCGCCACAGATCAGGCGCGCATGGCCAAAGAACGAGTGGAGAAGCTACGCCGGGAGCTAGCGCGTGCCGAGCAACAGTTGCACGCCTGGGAGGCAGGTGCACTGGGAGAGCGGCTCGTCGCTGAGCGGCTCGCCGAACTCGAGGGGGAGCACTGGCGGATCCTGCATGATGTGCACTGGCCCGGCCGACCGAAAGCAAACCTGGATCATGTGCTTGTCGGCCCCGGCGGCGTCGTCGTTCTGGACACAAAGAACTGGACTGGAACCGTCGAGCTGCGTGGAGGTGAACTGCGTCAGAACGGGTACCGGACGGCGAGGATTGACTCAGTGCTGGATCAGGCAAGCGCGGTCTCCGCACTGCTTGAGCCGCAGCATCGGCATCTGACTGCAGGCTGGATTTGTCTGGTCGGGCAAGCGGATCTTGCGGGCCGGACTAACAGCGGTGTCCGTATCGAAGGGGCAGGAACCCTGATCCCTGCGCTGCGTTCGCTACCGACAGTTCTGGATATCGTTGCCATCGACGTTGTTGCCCGCCATCTTGAGGATCTACTGGCCGGTGACCAGAGTCCTGGGCTGTGGACTACCCGTCAGCTTGAAGAAGCCGACGGCGGGGCCTCGCGAACACTCCAGCGCCGCCGTGCGGGCGCCCGGTCAGGACTTTCCGGCGTGCCGCCGCAGACGAGGTCCGGCCGGAGCCCGAAGCGAAGGGCGAGGAAGCGCCCGGGAGTCGCGGGTGCTGTCATCAAACTGTCTTTGCTGGTGATTGGGATCATGACGCTGCTCAACATCATGGACGGCGTGGCGGAGAGTTCGCGGCCTGCTCCAGCGCCGATCCCGAGCTCTACAGTGCTTCTGCCGGAAGGAAGCTGAACGCTGCCTGACTTCACATCTCACGGCTGCCGGATCCTGCCGCCTCGAACCTCCTTCGCGAACCGATCAAGTTCCACCGCAAGAGCATGCGCACGCTCCGACAGCGGCTCCAGATTCCGATATCCGACGCCGGTGATTTCAGAGGGGATATCCTCTTCGGTTTTCTCAGGTTTCAGCCCGGGCGAGTGTGTGAACCCGTCTGATGCGTCACCCGTGTCATTGACTACGTCGATATCAAAAACCACCTGGTCTGCATGATGCCAGGTCGTGAAAACCTCGACGGTTCTGCCCGAGGCGTCGACGCTGGTCCCCTCAAGGAGGAGTACCGGCGAATGGGCCTCCATCCGGAGCAGCGAGAGGAGGTCTGAGTCCGCCGGGGCAGCCCTGATCTGGCGACGGCCGGCCGTCACATCAATGCCGAGTTTCTCCCGCAGCACTCCATGCAGGGATGCATTCTGGAGGTCTTCCGCTCTCAGGTCAGCACATAGCGGCAGCGGCAACCAGGTGTGGATGAGCGCGATCGGTGAGCCATCCACGGAACGCAGCCGCTTGAGGGCAAGCGCCTCAGGCGTGCCGAGGGCGGCAGCCATTCCGCGGGCGGTTTCGACCTCGAACCCGAGGACTTCCGTCTGGACACTTACGCCGGTCTCGGAAATCTGTGTGGACAGGCCCGGCATGCGCTGGACCAGCCGATGATGCTCACGTCTCGGAGCCACCGTGCTCCCGCGCCCGCGACCCCTGTCGATGAGGCCTTCGGCGGCGAGGGCTCCAAGTGCCTGCCGCACCACAGATCGAGACACGCCAAACTGCGCCTGAAGCTGCGCTTCACTGGGAAGCGCAGCTCCGGGCGGCAGTGAGTGGTTGACAATCTGCGCTCGCAGGTGGTTTCGCAACTGGAGATGCAACGGAACGTTGCCGCTAGGTGAGACAGATAAGCCGTCCCCGACGGATGAGTTCATTGCACCCATTATTCAGTACGGTCAGCTGGCGGATGCGGCCCTGTCCTTGCGTGCCGTCCGCCAGACATGGTCCCATCCGGGTGCCAGCGCTGCTGCCCGTTCAAGGGACAGCACCAGACTGGCTTCGCGGGCGATGCCCTTACCCGCGATGTCGAAGGCGGTGCCATGGTCCACGGATACCCGGACCACAGGCAGCCCGACGGTGATATTGACGCCGTCATCCCCGTAGACGGCCTTGAACGGCGCGTGGCCCTGATCGTGATAGCAGACGATGACCATGTTCCACTTGCCTTTCACCGCCGCGGGGATCAGCGCGTCCGCCGGCACGGGGCCGTGGACATTGATGCCGGCGGCCCGGGCGGCTTCGACAGCGGGAGCCAGGATGTCAGCGTCCTCGTTCCCAAAGAGTCGATTCTCTCCGGCATGCGGATTGAGGCCCGCCAACCCGATGGGTTCCTCCGGGTTGCCGAGCGCCTTGGTGAAGGCACTTACCAGTTCAATTACGTTTCCCGTGCGCTCGGGGGTGACATCGTCGATCGCCTGCCGCAGGGAGACGTGGGTGGTGAGGTGGAAGAAGTACAGGTCACCGGCGGACAGGACCAGACTGAAATTGTCCACTCCGAATTCATGCGCCAGGAGCTCTGTGTGTCCCGGCCATTTGTGTCCGCCGGCATGCATCGCAGCCTTGTTCAAGGGGGCGGTGACGATGCCGTCAACCTCTCCCTCACGAGCGAGTCTGCACGCCTCGACGACGAAACGGTAGGACCCGTCCCCGGCGTCGGGGCTGAGCTCTCCGGTAGGCACGTGGGCCAAAGAGGGGCCGGTCTGAATCAGTTCGATTGTCCCGGGCTCGTTGGTCGCCTCGGCGACCGACCTGATTACGCGTACCTGGTCAGGGTTCCCGCCGACATGCTCGACTCCCCGCCGCATGGCGGCTTCATCGCCGATGACAATCGGCCGGCAGCGGGTCCGTACATCGTCGTGGCCGAGTAGCGACTTGGCAGTGATCTCAGGCCCGATGCCTGCAACGTCGCCAAGGGTGACTGCGAGGGTGGGAATGGTCATGAGCTGGCCTCCGTTGGGTGGGGGGTGTGAGATGTGATTGCTTTGAGGATATCCACGAGCGTTTCCGGCTCACCGAAACCGCCCGCCTTGGTGACTGCGCGAAGTCCGTCCACCCGGCCGCCGTTGACTACGCCGAGTGGCACGCCTTCCTCGATGGCGCCGGTCACCGTGACTGATTCAGCGCCGCAGGCGTGAAGTACTGCGCGCGCGCCGTCCCCGCCGATCAACACGAGGTTGGAAAATTCATAGTTCTCCATCAGCGTGATGGTGAGCGCGGCGAGTCCTCCCGCCACTGCGTCACCGCGGCTTGTCCCGTCGAGCTGTTCTTTCTCGCCTGCGTCGGCACGAGGCGGCGAAACCATCAGGACAGTCGAGGACAGGCTGGGCAGGGGAAGCATAGTCTCCAGCCAGGCTTGCGCAGTTGCCGCGGAGCGAAGATTCTCCATGGATGGCTGCAGGATGAGCAGCTCCTGCCGAGGAGTGCCGTCGGTCAGCACCCGCACCTGCTCATGTGAGGCGTCGTGCAGCGAGCTCACCACAACGAGCGTCCTTCCAGCGGCCTGTCCCTGAACTGCCGCCGGCTTGTCGGCACCCTGCACAGCGGACAGAGCGGCAAGCGG
>NZ_KI914592.1:43635-72474 GCF_000520475.1 Arthrobacter sp. 35/47 | reverse complement strand
TGCACAGCGGACAGAGCGGCAAGCGCGCCGGCCAGTCCCGCCGAACCTACCGGCACGGCGCGCGGACCGATCTCCTGCAGGATCGTTGCGATAACGTCGAGGTCGGACTGCGTCACGGCATCGACCACGACGACGGCGGTTTCCCTCGCCGCAGAGATGAGTGTCTGCGCACGTTTTTCCGGGGGAATCTCCGAGAGGCGGGGTACTGAGGTTGCACCCGGAAGCAGTCGGGTCATTGTGCTGGTATGAACAGGAGTGACCGGGTCGGTGCCCGCCGGAGAGGACTCAACAGGCCTTCCGTGCACGAGCAGCTGACCGCCGTCGACAACTCGCCCCATAGCCGGATAGGCAGGGCACACCACGGCGAACGGGTCAGAATGCGTCTCCCCCCAGGCATCGAGCGCTCCAGCCATTTGCCCTGCAATACTGCCCCGCATGGTGGAGTCGATCTTCACGTACAGCCGGTTGATGCCTGCACGGGAAAGGTTCTTCACTGCTTCACCGGTGCGCGAACGCGCAGCCGCGGCGTCGAGAGCGCGCGAGTCGGTGATGTACGCCGTCGCGCTGGGCGGTGCTGTCGCGACGGTACTTGTTTCGCCCGCGGCCAGGCTGAGACGGGCGCCCGCGGCCAGGCTGAGACGGGCGTTGAAGCCCGCCTCAGCAAACTGGACCAGTGTGTCGTTAGCGCCGGTGAGATCGTCAGCGACGATCCCGAGGGCCGGTTGGGGCTGCATCAGAGTTTGGTTTCCGGATGCCGGTAGCCGTCCCCGTCGTCGGGGAGTTCGGCTGAGCCCGGGCCGGAGGTACGGGCACCGGCCGCCACAGTTTCAACGTCGTCTTCGCTCGTCAGGCCGCCCTGACGCTTCAGCACGTAACTGGCCAGAAGCGGCGCAAAGATTGCCGTAACGAGTACGGCCGAGGCGACCTGTGCGGTGGCAACCTCGACGAACGGGGCGAAGGTGGGATCCGCTGCCGCAACAACGGCCGGGGTGGCGATCGAATTGCCGGCGGTGGTGGCGGAAGCGATACCGATGCCCGACTTGCGGCCGCGGCGCAGGATGAACCGGTAACCGAAATAGACAAGCGCGCCGGTGATGAGCGTGGCGGCAATGCCTACGAAGATGCCTCCGAGGCCGCCTGTAATGACATTGCCCAGGTTGATGCCCGTACCGAGTGCAAAGGCGAAGAACGGAATCACGATGTTCGGAACGGGCCGCATGACCTCGGTCCAGCGGCGGTCCAGATTGCCGACAATGAAGCCCAGCGCCAGCGGAATGACTGCGGCAAGGAGTGCAAGGAATGGAATGTTGCCGAGCCCGGAGACACCGAGGAAGAGAAGGGTAAAGAATGGGCCGTCATTGATAGCCGAGGCCATGTAGGCCCCGCGGTCCCGGCTGTCGCCGTAGCGTCCGGTGAAGGCGAGCCACAGGCCTCCATTGCTGTTGTCGAAAGAAGCGAGCAGCGCGAGGATGGAAATGCCGAGGATGCCCTCGACGCCGACGACCAGGCCCAGCGCCGCGACGAGCGCCGCAGGAATGATGGTCTTGAAAAGAAGGACGACGCCGGTCGTCGCCAGAACCGGTCCTGACGTTTTTGCAGTGATCTGCATACCGGTTGCGAAAATCAGGATGGCGATCAACGGAAGCGCCGCGTCCTTGAACAGGGCGGTTGTGAAGCTTCCCATCTCGAGGAAGCCGGGAAAAAACGTACCGACAATCGATCCGAGGAGGAGCGGTATGAGCATGAGCCCGCCGGGAATACGGTTCATTGCGTCGAACAACGGTACGCGGGAGGTGATGCGCGATTCGGCAGCCATGGCGAATCTCTCTGTTGGGTAGCGGTAGTACGAGTTGTACGTACAAGGTGTACCTACATTAGATCCGGATATGCCGGTGACGCAACTCACCGTCTGACCCTTCGGTCTACCCCTTCCCCGCCTGCCCGGCCAGCAACTCGAGGATGTGGTGGTAGCTCCGTTCGGTAGCCCTCGTCATCCCGAGTTCGCAGGTGCGGTTGCAGGAGGCATGTGCACTTGCCCCAAACGCGCGGATCTCTGCGGCCTGTGCGCTTGTCGCCGAGGCAGTGAGCTCGGGGTGGAGCATTCCGCGGTCCCCGGCGAAGGCACAGCAACCCCAGGCCACCGGTACCTGAACCGTTTCCGCCACCGCGGAAGCCACCTGCTGCAGGGGTGCATTCAAACCCAGACGTGTAGATGAGCACGTCGGATGAAGCGCCAGCGAATCCAGCTTCCGGTAGGGACCGAGCAGCGGCAGGATGCGATCGGCGGTAAATTCCACAGCGTCGATGATCCGCAGGGCCGGGTGCCCTCCTGCCGTCGTCTCATTCTCCAACGTGGCCAGAAGCCCCTCCGTACAGGAGGCGGCGTCGACGATCACGGGCAGCTCGCCGTCGTTGGTGGCTTCCCGCAGTTCCTCAAGGACGTGCCGGCGCATGGCGCGGGCACCGGAAACCATGCCCTTCGACGACCACGGGGTTCCACAGCACAACCCGTCGATGGCGGCCGGAACCAGGAGAGTGATCCCGGCAAACCGGCAGAGCTGTTCAAAGCTGGCCTGCACGCCGTCATCGCCGGGCTCAGCCGGTCCGAACATTGTTCCCACACACGCCGGGAAATACACCGCGTCCGGCGCAGTTTCCGGACGCGGACGACGCCGGGAGTGCCCACCGATGGGCAGGTCCGGTGAGTAGAGGGGCACATTATCTGTGCCAAGCACAGCGCGGACGGCCACGTTCGGAATACGGATGACTGGCGTCGGGATCCTGCCCGCCACCGTGAGCGCCGCCGCCGCACCGCGGCTTGCCGGTCCCCAGTGCCCGGCCGCGGTCTCCCACATCTTTGCGGCTACCTGATTGGCGCCCTCCCCGCGAAGCCGTTTGACCAGGGTGCCCGTATTGATGTCCACCGGGCATGCGGTCTGGCACATTCCGTCGACCGCGCACGTCTGGACCGACTCGTAGTCGTAGTCCTTCTCCAGCGCTGCCACCAGCGCCGTATCCCCATCGATGCGGGCCTGCTCGATGGCCCGCAGGGTCACGATGCGCTGCCGCGGCGTGAGGGTGATGTCCTTGCTGGGGCACACCGGTTCGCAGTAGCCGCACGAGACACAGCGGTCCACCTCCTCGGCCACGGCGGGCGCCGTCTTGATATGGCGCAAATGTGCCTGCGGATCATCATTGATGATGACGCCGGGATTGAGCATTCCGGAAGGGTCGAACAGCGACTTGATTTCCTGCATGACCCCGTACAGTGCGTCGCCGTACTGGCGACGGACGTATGGGGCCATGACGCGGCCCGTGCCGTGTTCTGCCTTGAGGGACCCGCCTTCGGTCAGCACCAGGTCAACCATGTCCTCGGTGAAGGCGTGGTAACGGTCCAGTTCGGTGGCGGATGCAAACCCGTCGGTCAGCATGAAATGGATGTTGCCGTCCTTGGCGTGCCCAAAAATCACGCTGTTGCGGTACCCATAGCGGTCGAACAGTTCGGACAGCTTGCCGCACGTACGGGCAAGGGAAGGCACTGGAACCACTATGTCCTCGAGCAGTGCGGTCGTGCCCGGCGGACGGGCACCGGCGACAGACGCGTACAGTCCCTTGCGCAGATGCCACAGTTCCGCCCGTGTAACAGGGTCGGTGCTGAACTTGGCCGGCATCGTCAGTCCGAAGGGCTTCAGGCCATCCGCGCCCCCGGCAACCGCATCGCTGAGCTGTTCAGGAGAATCGGCCGAGTATTCGACGAGCAGTGCCGCGTGATCCTCGACGGACAGGCCGCGTACCGCCGGGGGAGTGCCAAAAATTGACTGGCCGACCCGAAGGGACAGCGCGTCCATTAATTCCGCTGTCGCCGCGCCTGATTCCACGAGCGCCGGCAACGCGGAATTGGCGGTCGCCAGATCAGGGAAGACCAGCAGTGCCGTCGCCGTATGCGCCCTGATAGGTACGGTGCGGAACACCGCATCCGCCACGAAACCGAGCGTTCCCTCACTGCCGACCATCAGATGCGCCAGGATATCCACAGGACGCTCGAAATCGAGAAGCGAGTTCAGGCCGTAGCCCATGGTGTTCTTCATGGCGAACTGCCGCCGCACCGTCGCGGCTGATACGGCGTCGGACCGGACGCGCGCGGCCAGCCGCCGAAGCCCTTCGTGAAGGTCGGGCTCCGCCGCGTGAAGGTGTTTGTCGGCATCCGGCGCCGCGGTGTTGATGACGGTCCCGCTGCTCAGGACAACCGTCAGGGATTCCAGGGTCCGGTAGGCGTTGTCCACTATGCCGCAGTGCATCCCGGAGGAATTGTTGGCAATGACGCCGCCGATGGTGCACGCGGATTCGCTTGCCGGGTCCGGCCCGAATTTACGTCCGTAACGCAGTAGGCGGGTGTTGAGCATCCGCACCGTGACGCCGGGCTGCACGCGCACCCGTGCGCCGTCGTCGAGCACTTCGATGTTCCGAAAATTACGCCGCACATCAACCAGCAGGCCGTCACTGATTGCCTGACCGCTGAGGCTGGTCCCGCCGGATCGCAGGGTCAGTGGCATCCCCGCGGCGGCGCTGGCGCGGAGCAGCCGGCCGACCTCCACGGCGTCCGACGGCGTTGCCACCGCCTCTGGAATCAGCAGGAAGTGCGAGGCGTCGTGTGCCTTGGCGTGCCGGTCGATAGCCCGGTCGCTGACCTGCGACGGATGGGCGACGGCGGCGCGGAAATCGGTCAGCATAGGTTCTCCCCTCCGGGAAGATAGACGACGGGCTAGTGGTGCCGGGGTTGGTACAGTTCCGGCTCGGGCAGCCCAGCGTTGGATCGTACTCGGCGGGACAACCGCTCAATGGATACGAGAGCACTTGTCAGATCACCGACTGACACCTCAAACGGCATGTTGTGGATCGTCTCGCCTCCCACCGTCGCAGTCTCGGCGATGCGGCGGAGGTCGTCGGTGTCGTCTGTGGTCAGCCCTACCTCGGTGAGAGTGGTGGGCAGCCCGACGCGAGTGGTGAATTCGATGAAGTCAATAATGTCAGCGGTGGGAGCGCCCTCGAGCACCAGCTGCGTCAGCGAACCGATATTGACCTTCTGGCCGTGCGCCAGCCCGTGCGTCTGGTCGGCGGCGGTCAGGCCGTTGTGGATGGCGTGTGCGGCGGCGAGCCCGCCAGACTCGAAGCCCAGGCCGGAGAGCAGGGTGTTGGCTTCCACGACCTTTTCCAGGGCCGGAGTCACCACGTTGTCCCGGACGGCGTCCATGGCGGGCAGTGCGTTTTCCCACAGTACGTCCCAGGAGAGCTGCGCGAGCGCGGTACCGGTGAGGGTGGCCAGGCCGCCGGCCATGGTAGTGGCGTTCGACTGGCGCGTGGAGCGGGCCTCGAGCCACGTCGCCAGCGCATCACCCACGCCGGCGGCGAGGAATGACGCCGGTGCATTTGCCACCAGCTGGGTGTCCACAAGGACCAGATCAGGGTTCTTCGGAAAGAATCGGTACTCCTCGAATACGCCCTCATCCGTGTAAATCACGGCGAGCGCCGAGGTCGGTGCGTCGGTGGACGCAACCGTCGGGACGCTTACCCAGCGGATGCCGGCGGCGTAACCGGCCGCCTTCACTGCATCGATCGTGGAGCCGCCGCCGACGGCCACAACGACATCAGCGCTGTGCTGCGTGATGAGTCCGGTCAGCCGGTCCACCTCGCGGGCACTTGGAATACCACCGAAGTCTTCCCGAATCACCGGCAGGCCTGCCCCGCTGAGGGAAGCTTCGACGTCGTGCCCTACGAAACCCCAGACAAGGTCATCAGCAACCAGCAGCGGCGAGTTGCCAAGCGGTGCAAGGAATTCGCCCAGCCGGGTGATGGCATTCTTGCCCTGCACGTATCGGGCGGGGCTGATTACTGTGCGGATCGGTGTGGTCTCGGTCATTTGAATCTCCTTTGATTGCAAGCGTGTTGCACACGTGCCCAGATTAGGTCCGGTCAGGGGAGGAGCGTGCACGGCATTCTCACCCTGTGAAAAGCGGACTTTCGCGCTGCCGCACTCGGCAGCAGACTGGGACACACATCGAACACCGCACCCGAGCGAGAGGCAGCAGCATGATTTTCATCGTAGTTAAATTCAACGTTAAGCCGGACTGGAGCGACCGTTGGCTCGACCTCACCCGGGACTTCACTGAAGCCACCCGCGCCGAGCCAGGCAATCTGTGGTTCGACTGGTCGCGCAGCGTGGACAATCCGAACGAGTTTTTGCTGGTGGAAGCCTTCCAGGACGACGCCGCGGGCGACCACGTCAACAGCGACCACTTCCAGCAGGCGATGAAGGATATGCCGCAGGCCCTGGTGGAAACTCCGCACATCATCAGCGAGAAGATTTCGGCAAACGGCTGGAACCGGATGGGCGAACTCAGCGTCAACTAAAGAGCGTGCACAACGCGCAGGCGTGAGCACCGACAAAGCTCGGGGCTCACGCTTCGACGCGTCATCCAGCTGTGTTCCAAGTGGCATAAGCCGGTGACACCGGACAAGATAGCCTTATGGGACGCAACGACGCACTCGGAGGCATGGCTTCGGTCCAGAAGGCGTTTGCCCTGCTTGACGTTGTTGCCTCGGATCGGCGCGGGCTGACCGCCAAGGAGATCGCAGCGAAACTGGATATGCCGTTGCCGACCGTGTACCGCCTTCTCAAGCTGCTGGTCGGATCCGAGCACCTCGTCCATCTCAAGAAGGAAAGCCGATACGCGCTTGGGTATAAACTGCACGCGCTGGACACCTCTCTCCGGCGGCAGATCGGTACCCCATCGGCGGTTGCGCGGCTCATCCTCGAACTTCACGCGCGCGGTGACGCTGCGGCGTACTACGCCGTCCACCGGGGCGACCACATCGTCGTCGCGCATGTTGTCGACTCGCCCAGGCGGCCTCGCATTACGCCGATGGGGTTTGGCTTCAATGACGCTGCCCACGCGACGGCCTTCGGGAAGATTCTTCTGGCCGGTATGGAACCGGCAGAGCGTGCCACGCTCCTGCGCCGGCAGGGCCTGCCTGCCATGACGTCCCAGACTATCGGCACCCTTGACGACCTCGATTCCGAACTTGAGCGCGTCCGTGAAGGGGGCATCGCCGTCGAACGTGAGGAGTTCATCGAGGGGGCGTCATGCATCGCGGCGCCCGTGCGCAATGCGGCGGGGCAGATTGTCGGTTCGGTAGCGGTGTCCATGGATGCCGGCGAGTTCGATGCCCGCTCGGCGAAGCTCGCGGTTCTGCTGCGGGACACAGCTGACCGGGTCAGCCGGGCGCTGCGTGCAACGTCAGTGTTACCGCACGGGCAGTGAGGGGCTCCCAACGCTGACAGCCGGAAACTGGCGGCACGCTCCCCAAGTGGGGGGTCGGGGGAGCGCACCGCCAGGGTTCAGGGGGCCGGACGTCAGATGGCGGCCGAGGCCATCTGCTGTGCCATGTAGTCGGCCTGGCGGATCGCCAGCGCCACAATCGTCAGCGTCGGATTGGCGGCGGCTCCGGTGGTGAACTGGGAGCCGTCCGAGACGAACAGGTTCTTCACATCGTGGGTCTGGCCGAACCCATTGACCACACCGTCTTCCGGCCGGGCACTCATCCGCGCGGTGCCCATGTTGTGGGTCGCTGGGTAGGGCGGCGTGTGGTGCGAGGACAGGGCACCCACCGCCTCGTACAGCAGTGATGCCTGCTGGTACCCATGGTTGCGCATCGCGGTGTCGTTCTCGTGGTCGTCGAAGTGTACGTTCGGCACCGGCAGCCCCAGCCTGTCGGTGACCGCGGTGTTCAGCGTCACCCGGTTGGTCTCCTGTGGCATGTCCTCACCCACGATCCAGAGCCCGGCCGTGTTCTCGTAGTCATCGAGGAGCGACGCGAAGCCCGGACCCCAGGCTCCCGGATCCACAAAGCTGGCGAGGAACGCTGGACCGAGGGCGATGGTCTCCAGGTAGTAGCCGCCGGCGAAGCCCCGGTCGACGTCGTGCCGGGACTCATCTGCGACGAGGCCGGCCATGGTCTCTCCCCGGTACATGTGTACCGGCTTGTCGAACTTCGCATAGACGGAGCCGGTGGTGTGGCGCATGTAGTTGCGGCCCAGCTGTCCCGAGGAGTTCGCGAGACCGTCCGGGAACATCGGCGAACCCGAAAGCATCAGCAGGCGCGGCGTCTCAATCGCGTTGCCGGCCACCGCGACAATCCGGGCGCGCTGGCGCTGCAGGTTTCCATCACCGTCTACGTAGAGAACGCTGTCCACGAGCCCCTCAGCGGTATGCGTGATCTGAACGGCGTGGCTGTTGGGCCGGAGGTCGAGTTTCCCGGTCCTGAGCGCCTTGGGAATCTCGGAGACCAGGATGGACCACTTGGACTTGTTCTTGTCACCCTGGAAGTTGAAGCCGTCCTGGATTGATGCGGGCCGGCCGTCATAGGGTTCCGCGTTGGTGCCGTACGGTCCGGTGGCATAGTGGCGGTAGCCGATGCGCTCGGCGCCGGCGGCGAGCACCTTGTAGTTGTTGTTCGCGGGCAGCGCCGGCCTCCCATGGCGATGCGTGCTGCCGATCTTCAGTTCTGCCCTGTCGTAATACGGCGCGAGGTCGTCAAGCGTGATCGGCCAGTCCAGCAGGTTGGCGCCGTCGATCCGCCCGTAGGCGGTGCGGGTCTTGAACTCGTGGGCCTTGAAGCGAGGGGTGGCGCCGGACCAGTGCGTGGTGGTCCCGCCGACCGCCTTCACGAGCCACGCGGGCAGGTTCGGGAAATCGCGGGCAATCCGCCACGAACCTGACGTGGTGCGCGGATCCAGCCAGGCCATCTGGTTGAAGGCCTCCCACTCGTTGTTGTGGTAATCCTCGTTGGTCAGGTGGCCGCCCGCCTCCAGGAGAACCACCTTCACACCCTTTTCAGTGAGTTCGTGGGCGAGCGTGCCGCCACCGGCGCCGGAACCGATGATGACGACGACGTCGGCGTCGTCCTGGTCGAAACGGGCGGATTCGGCGGTGGTCATGATGCTGTGTTCCCTTCGTTGACTGTGTCGGAACCCTTGAAGAGGTCCGAAAACTGCTCGTCGGAGGGCACGCCCCCGGTCTGGCCTGCCGGCTCAGCCCTGTCAGGCGCCTGCTGGGCAATGTCGTACGGCAACGGGCCGATCTCCGTCAGGTCCTCGTCGCTCTCCTCGATCCGCGGCTCAGGCAGCCAGTCGAGGTCGTTGAAACCGCGGTTGATGTAGCCGCCCCTGGAGAAGGACTCGCCCTCGTAACCGAGGACGTCCCAGACTTCCGGATCGTCGTAGAAATTCAGGACGGTGGTGCGCCGGATGAAACCGAAGAAGTCCAGGTCGCTGATGCGCTTGAGCACGGCGAGCGCGCGGTCGTCCGGAAGGTCCAGGAAATGCTCCTCTGTGAGCGAGTCAAGGGTGAGCAGGCCTTGGGTCAGCGCCACCCGGAACCACGTGGACGCCTGCGCCTCCGACACGATTTTCTCGGTCATGCGTTCGTACGGCCCGTCGGGAACCGCAGGATGCGGAAAGGCCACGCGGATGATGCGCGTGAGCGTTCGCCGTGCCTCCTCCGATAGCTGCAGCTCATTGAGCGCCGAATACTTTGCGGGATACGCCATGGGAATCACCCTTCGGGTTCAGATGCGGTACTTGGTGGCAGTTACTTGTTGAGATGGGGGACGAGGATGCCGCGGCCCACGAGGGCGCCGCTGTCGAGGTCGTGCATGGCCTGGACCGCATCCTCGAGGTCGTATTTCCGGGTGTGGAGCGTCACCTTGCCCTGGGCTGTGAGTGTCATCAGCTCAACGAGGTCGGTGTAGGTGCCCACCAGATTTCCGACGACGTTGATCTCCCGCGAGATGATCTCGATCGTGTCGATGTTCACCGCTCCGCCGTACCCGATGCTGTAGTAGCTGCCGCGGTTGCGCAGCGCTGTGACGCCGAGCGATTCCGTGCCGTGCTCGCCGACGAAGTCAAACACCACGTGTGCGCCGCCGTCCGTGATGTCGAGCAGCCGGCCGGCGTCGCCGTTGCCGTCGGAGGAGGCATTGACGGTATGGTCCGCGCCCAGCGAGACGGCCAGTTCGAGCGCATCGGGTGAGCGGTCGACGACGGTAACGGTCGCCGCAGTGAGGGCCTTCAGGGACTGGATTCCAATGTGGCCGAGGCCGCCGCTGCCGATGACCACGGCATGGGATCCGGGAGGCAGCTGCTGCACCGCCTTGCGTACCGCGTGGTAGGCGGTGAGGCCGGCGTCGGCAAGGGCGGCGATGTCGGCCGGCTGGAGCGAGGAATCGAGCTTGACCACTGAGCGGGCGTTGGTCCGCATGAATTCCGCCATACCGCCGTCGACGTTGAGGCCTGGAAAGGTCGCATTCCCGCAGTGGGAGTCCTGGCCTTCACGGCAGGCCAGACACAGCCCGCACGTGACCAGCGGGTGCATGATCACGGTATCGCCGGCGCTGACGTTACTGACGGCGCTACCGACCTCCCGTACCCAGCCGGCGTTCTCGTGCCCGAGGATGTAAGGAAGCGATGGGTGCTGAATGTGATCCCACTGGCCTTCAATGACGTGGAGGTCTGTCCGGCACAGCCCCGCGGCACCGACCTCCACGATCACGTCCCAGGGGCCGACGACCGTGGGCTCGTCGACGTCATCGAGATGTGGATCTTCCCGATACTGGTGCACGCGGACAGCTCTCATGGTCCTCCCTCGACAGTGAAGCGGTGCTGACTTCGAGTGTGAGGCGGGTCACGGAGCATTCAAAGAAGCGTTATCGCGTGGTGAGAAAGCCGGTAGGGTCGAGGCATTCGGTCTGTTCGGCAACGGTTGGACACAGGAGTGCCTGATGCACAGCAGCAACGACAACCCGCGGCAGGGAAGCTCCCACTCGCAGGTCCTCATTATCGGCGGCGGAAACGCGGGAATCTCTCTCGCGGCGCGTTTGAAGCGTTACCGGGTGACGGGAATCGCCGTCGTTGACCCATCGGAGCAGCACCAGTACCAGCCGTTCTTCTCCCACATCGCCGGGGGTACCGCCAAGGCGGAGTCTGCGGTCCGTGCGCAGGAATCCGTGATGCCCAAAGGCGTCACCTGGCACCGGGATTCGGCAACGGCCATTGACCCGGCCGCGAAGACCGTCGCCCTCGCCTCGGGCCGCAGCCTCACGTATGAACACCTCGTGGTGTGTCCCGGGATCCAGAAGAACTGGGACGGCATCCCCGGCCTGCAGGATGCCTATGATTCCCCCTACGGCGCGACGAACTACAGCCTCGACCTCGCGGTCAAAGCATGGCGGCTGCTAAGCAACCTGCGTTCCGGAACGGCGATCTTCACCATGCCGGACGGGCCCATCACCTGCGGCGGAGCAGCGCAGAAACCGATGTACCTCGCGTGCGACTACTGGCGCTCGCAGGGCGTCCTCGACAACATCCGGGTGATCCTCGCCGTGCCTACACAGACCGTCTACGGCGTCGACGTCGTTGACCAGGAACTGAACCGGAAAATCGCCGAGTATGGGATCGAGCTGCGCTGCAGCACCGAGCTCACCGCCGTCGACGCCGACAACCGCACGGCCACTCTCCGCAACAACGCGCACGGCACGGAAGAACAACTCCGGTATGACGTCCTCCACGCCGCACCGCCGCAGTCCGCTCCGGACTGGATCAGTGCCACCGGACTGGCCGACGACGACGGTTTCGTCGCCGTGGATAAGAAGACTCTCCGACACATCACCCACCAGACCGTATGGTCACTCGGTGACGCCGCAGGTACACCGAACTCGAAGTCCGGTGCGGCTCTGCGTCAGCAGACCAAGGTTCTGGCGAAGAACATCAAAGCGGTCCTCAAGGGCGGCGGGCCGAGCCGGAAGTACAACGGTTACGGGGCCTGTCCCTTCACTGTCAGCCGTTCTACAGTGGTGCTTGCCGAGTGTCGATGACACCCTCACGCCCAAGCCCTCCGTCCCCGGTTGGAAGGGCCTGGCGAAGGAGAAGCGCCTCACCTGGCTGGTGGAGCGGTACGGGTTCATCCGGCTGTACTGGTACGCCATCCTGAAGGGCCGGGCGTAGGCTTACCTCCCACTTCTGAGTACCAACTCACAGAGCCCCAGAGCCAGAGAGGACCAGCATGTCCAACCAGATCACCGTCACCCGCACCTTTGCCGCGCCGAGGGAACGCGTCTTCGCGGCGTGGACCGATCCGGCGGATTTCGCCGTCTGGTTCGGGAGTTCGCAGGTAACCGTACCGCGCGATTCGCTTGTCCTGGACGTCCGCCCCGGCGGCAGCTGGCAGGCCGTGATGGAACTGCCCGATGGCAACACCATCAACTGGGAAGGCCGGTACACCGAGGTCACCCCGCCCGAACGGCTGGGCCTCACCATCACCGACCAGCCCGGCACAGAGCCCGGAGCACCGATCAGCGTTACGTTCGCGGAGGTCGAGGGAGGCACGCAGATGACCCTCGTGCAGGACGCCCCGGAGTTCACCGAGGACCAGCGGGAACAGACCGCCGCAGGCTACCAGGCGTTCTTCGACGACATGGAGGCGCTGGTGGTCTCCTGAGCAGGGACACTGGCTTGCCGCATCTTTCATGTCGAGGGGGAGCGGTGGTGCTTTAAAAAAGTGACTGCACTGCACTCATTGCATGCAACGAGTGCAGTGCAGCCACTTTTCGGGAAAGGTGCAGCTGCCCCTGTGTCTCAGAGACGGCGCCCGCGGTACACGGTATCGGCCACGGGTAGGGTCGCGCCGTCGGGTCCGCTGGCCTCCCGCGAACGCGCCTCGATCACACCATGCTCCCAACCGTCGTCGAGCAACGCCGCAATGTCCTCCGCCGTGAAGTACAGGTCCGGCAGGTCCGGCCGTGGTGCCGGGCCGTGCAGGTCCGACGGGTGGTGCCCGACAATCAGCAGCGTCCCGCCCGGCGCGACGGCGCGTGCCAGGTTCCGGAACAACGGCTCCCGTTGCGTCGTGGGCAGGTGCATGTACTGGGCGCTTACCAGGTCGTAGAACCCCGACGGCGGCTCCCACACCGTGAGGTCGTGATGTTCCCACCGGACCGGGTGAACGCCTTCATTGCCTGGCCGATGCTCGCGCTCGTGCTCAGCGGCCCGTTCGAGGGCCACCGAGGAAATGTCGACGCCGGTGACCTCCCAGCCGCGCGCGGCAAGCCAGAGCGCGTCGGCGCCTTCGCCGCAGCCGACGTCAAGCGCCCTGCCGGGCGGCAGACCATCGATCTCCGCGACCAGTTGCGGGTTCGACCGCCCGCTCCAGATCCGCTTCCCGCCGTAGCGGGCGTTCCAGAAGGCCTCGTCAAAGGCGCGTGGTTCGTGCCCGTGGTGTTGGTGCTGGGTGTGCATCAGGAAACCTCCGCTCCTATCCTGCTCTCCGGGCCGGAGGCGTGGGAAGAGGAACGGCGATATACCGCGAGGTCTTCCTGAAGTTCCTCGGCCATCAGGTGGTTGTTGATCGCCACGGCGGCGGTCGACCCGGAAGCCGCAGACGGCAGGACCTGCAGCATCAGGTTCGCGACATTGCCGGCAGCCCAGACCCCGTCCACCGCGGTGGCGCCCATCTCATCCACGGCAAGGTGCTCACCGACTCCCATCGGATGCTGGACCGGTTCAAGCCCCAGGCCCGCGAAGATCCCGGTGTTGGCGACGAAGCGGGGCGCAACGGCGAGGGCATCCACCGGAACCACCCCGCCGCCGGTGAGCTGCACGCCGCTCAGTCTCCCGTCGTCGTCGTTGCGGGTCAGTACCCGCGTTACCGCCCCCTCCAGGACGGTGACACCCCGGGCGGCCAGCTGCTCGCGCTCATCGTGGCCCGGGTTGACCGTGTTGTTCAGGAAGAGCGTGATGCGGGTGCTCCACTGGCGGAAGAGCAGGGCCTGATGCACCGACATGGCGCTGGTGCCGAGGATGCCGATGTGCCGGTCGCGGACCTCCCAGCCGTGGCAGAACGGGCAGTGCAGCACCTCCTTGCCCCACCGCTCGCGAAGGCCGGGGATGTCCGGCAGTACGTCCGTGAGCCCGGTGGCCAGCAGGAGTCGGCGCGAGCGGAGCGCTGTACCGTCAGCGAGCGTGGTGCGGAAGCGGTACCGCGGTTCACCGGCAGGAACAGCATTGACGGCGGTGCCGGGAATGATGACCCCGCCGTAGGACTGGACGTCCAGGCGTCCGGCGGCCGCCAACTCCGGCGGGTCCATGCCCTCGCGGGTGAGGAAGCCGTGCACGCCTGCGGCTGGGGCGTTGCGGGGAGCGCCCGCATCGATCACGGCGACACTACGGCGGGTACGCCCCAGCATGAGCGCAGCGCTGAGGCCGGCAGCTCCGCCGCCGATGACGACGACGTCGAAAGAGGAAGATTCAGGTTTCATCGTCCCAGCATGGAAGCCAGACTCAACGTCGGCAACAAAGTTTGCTGATCTGGCAAAATGGACAGCATGACACATGAAATCGGCGAAGCACTCGCGAGCGTGGGACCCCGTCTGAAGGCGCTGAGGGTGAAGCGGGACGTGACGCTGCAGTCGCTGTCCGAGGCGACGGGAATTTCGGTGAGCACGCTGTCCCGCCTGGAATCCGGGCAGCGGAAACCGAACCTCGAGCTGCTCCTGCCGCTCGCCAAGGCGCATCAGGTGCCACTGGATGAACTCGTGGGAGCTCCGACGACGGGTGATCCCCGCGTGCATCTCCGCCCCATCGACATGGGGCGGGGAACCGTGGTGCCGCTTACCCGCCGTCCCGGCGGCATTCAGGCCTACAAGCACGTGCTGCACGCGGACATGCCGCTCGAGGAACCGGACCTCAAGGTCCACGAGGGGTACGAGTGGCTGTACGTGCTGAATGGGAACCTGCGAATGGTGCTGGGTGACCTCGACCTGGTGCTGCCCGCCGGTGAGGTGGTGGAGTTCGACACGCGCGTACCGCACTGGTTCGGGAAAGCGGACCGTGCCGCTGTGGAGTTCCTCAGCCTGTTCGGGCGCCAGGGTGAACGGATGCACCTTCGGGCCCGGACAACCTGACGCCCATCAGGCGGACAACCTGATGCCCAGCAGGCGGCGGGCTGACGCCCCGCGAGGCAGGGAGGCTGACGCCCCGCCAATCCGCGGGCCGGGTGAGTCGCCAGGCGGAAGCTTGACGCCCCGCTAGATGGAAGGCTGCGCCAGCCGGGTAATGCGGGCGCAGCAGTAGGGCCCGTCGGGATCAGGAGTCACCGCATGCTCCGCATCGCCGCTGCCCTCGAGTGCACCGGTCAGCAGGGCTCCGTTCAGCCCGCACACCACCTCGGCATGGCTGCGAGACAGGCGGTGGAACGGGCAGTTGTGCAGCAGGAAGCCGCCCTCTCCATCCGGATAAGGTTCGTACCCGGTCCCGTCGAGTACCCCCTCCATGCTGCCGGCTTCCACTCCCAGGCGGTGTCCGGCGTCGTAGGCGGTTTGGGTCAGCGCCTGCTCGATGGCGGTGTTGTCCCGGATGGACGTATCAATCGCGGCCGCCATCAACTCCGCAGCAAGGTCATAGCGCCGGTCAGGGATAGACGCCGCCACTTCCGCCTGTGCGAGCCGGTACAGCTTCGCCGGGCGGCCGGATCCCGGACCACTGCGTTCGCCAAGCTTGCGGAACTCCACGGTGAGGAGGCCCGCGTCCACGAGCTTCTCCAGATGGAACAGCAGCGTGCTGGCCGCAATGCCCGTGAGTTCCGCCAGCTGGTTCCGGGTCAGCGCGTCCCCGCTGCGCTGGAGCGCCTGGTACACGTCGCGGCGCACGGGATCACCCAGCGCCGCCACCGACTCCAGCCGCACGGTGAGGTTCGCGCTGAGGTGGGGTGGTGCGCCTGAGCTGCCGGGACCGGTGCCGGCGGACCGGGCCGAATCGCCTTCAACGTCGGACATATGCCGAGCCTATCTCCCGTCCTGCACACCATTGACTTCTTCAGTGTGCGCTTCTAAAGTCAAGATTACAACATTTAGAAAGAGGGTTGCCATGTCATCGCATTCAGAGGTTGCCCTCCGCCTGTTGGAGGAGGACATCGAGCCCGACGTCGCTGGTGCCATCGACCTGCCGGCCGCCCGGTCCGCGGTGGCTGACCTGCTCCGCGCACTCGGCCGGGATGTGAATGATCCGCACCTCAGTGATACGCCGCGGCGGGTGGCGGGCGCCTTCGAGGAGATGCTCACCCCGCGCGCCACGTCCTGGACCACCTTTCCCAACGACGAGGGGTACAGCGACCTGGTGCTCGTGCGGGATATCCCGTTCAACTCGCTGTGCCAGCATCACCTGCTGCCGTTCCGGGGAATCGCGCATATCGGGTACCTGCCGGGTGCGCGGTTGCTCGGGCTGTCCAAGCTTGCCCGCGCCCTGGAGCAGTTCTCCCGCGACCTTCAGGTCCAGGAACGGCTCACCAAGCAGGTTGCGGACTGGCTCTCAGACCTGCTGAATCCGCGCGGCGTCGGCGTGGTCCTCGAAGCCGAGCACCTGTGCATGTCCCTGCGCGGAGTCCAGAGCGCGGGCACCACCACCCGGACCTCAACGTTCTACGGCGAGCTTGCCGTCGCCGGCCCGCTGCGGGACCAGTTCCCCAACTGAAAACCCTCCCGAGGAAGAGAGAACTTCTCATGGACAGCAACGAAGCAATGGTGATCGTCGGCGCGGGGCTGGCGGGAGCGACGGCGGCAGCCACCCTGAGGGAGGAGGGCTACGCCGGTCCCGTGGTCCTGCTGGGGGCGGAAGGCCAGGTGCCCTACCTGCGCCCGCCGCTGTCGAAAGGGTTCCTCGCGGGCAAGGAGAGCGAGGAATCGCTCCTGCCCTACCCGGAGCAGTGGTACCGGGAGAACGACGTCGAACTCCTCACCTCGGATGCCGCGGTCAGCGTCGATCCGGCCTCGCACACCGTCGCCTTGGCCGGCGGCCGCTCGCTTCGGTACGGCAAGCTCCTCCTCGCCACCGGGGCCGTTCCCCGGCGGCTGGACATTCCCGGCGCGGACCTCGAGGGAGTGCACTATTTCCGCACAAAGACCGATAGCCAGTGGCTGCATTCCGAGCTCGCCGGCGGCGGGAAGAAGCTGGTGCTCATTGGCTCGGGGTGGATCGGCATGGAGGTCGCGGCTACAGCACGGGAACTGGGAAACGAGGTCACCCTGCTGGGACGCGAGGACATCCCGCTCAGTGCAGCCATCGGACGCGACCTCGGAAAGGTATTCCTTGACCGCCATCTGGAAGCCGGCGTCCGGTTCAGGCTCCCGTCTGAGGCGGCGGAAATCCGAAGTGACGGCGCAGGGCGCGTCACCGCCGTCGTCACTGATACCGGGGAGACGCTGCCCACGGACCTCGTAGTCATCGCGGTGGGTGTGCTGCCGCAGACGGCCCTTGCAGAGTCGGCCGGGCTGACCGTCACCAACGGAATCCAGGTTGATTCGGCCCTGCGCACCAGCGCCGAAGACATTTTCGCGGCCGGCGATGTAGCCAACGTGCTGCATCCGGTCACCCGCCGTTACACCCGCAGCGAGCACTGGGCCAACGCCATTGCCGGCGGCAAGGTGGCCGCCAGGTCGATGCTCGGACAGAACGCCGTGCTGGACGACATCCCCTACTTCTACACCGACCAGTTTGACCTCGGGATGGAGTACTCCGGGTACGGTGCACTTACTGCAGACGCCGCCCTGGTGGTGCGCGGCAGTCTTGAGAGCCGCGAGTTCGTCGCGTTCTGGCTCCTGAAGGAACGGGTGGTCGCCGGCATGAACGTGAATGTGTGGGACGTCCAGGAGGACATCCAGGAGCTCATCCGGAGCGAAAGGACAGTGGACCGGAAAGCACTCGCGGACCCCGAACGCGCTCTGGGTTCCCTCTAGTCTTATTACCCCGACGCCCGGACCCAGCCCGCCGCGGGACAACGGACCGGTAATGTGGGAACAGATGTAACGGCGGCGCGGAGGAAAAGCACATGAGCGTTCAGGGCGGGCTCTACCGTCATGACCTTCCCCTCCGCGAGATCGTCGGCAACGAGATCCGCACCCGCATCTTCAACGGAACGTTTCCGCCCGGCACCCGGCTCGTGGAGCGGGATCTCGCCACCGAGTTCGACGTCTCGAGGTTTCCGGTCCGCGAGGCCATCCGGATCCTGCACCGGGAAGGACTGGTGGAGACCCTGCCTACCCGCGGCATTGTGGTCAAACGGTTGCAGCGGAAGGAAGTCGAGGAGATCTTCGATATCCGGGAGGCGCTGGAGGGTCTGGCCTCAAAGCTGGCAGCGGAACGGGTGGCCGCCGGAGAGCCCAACAACCTGCAGGCTTACGTCGAGCAGTCCCGGGAGGCACTCGCCAAGGGGGATCTCGAGGCCGCCCGCACGGCAAACTCGGAGTTTCATGATGCCATCATCGAGGCCTCGGGCAGCGCCACCCTGCATGACATCCTCACGCCGCTGATGGGCCGGCTGCACTGGCTTTTCGGGCAGGTGTCCAACCTCGACGCCGTCTGCAACGAGCACAAGCACCTGTGTGCGGCCATCAACTCCGGCGACCCGCACGCCGCAGCCGAAGAGGCGCGGCACCACGTCCAGTCCTACCGGGACCAGACGCTGCAGCACCTCTTCGGCTGACAGCACTTGACAGTGTTATACGGCGGGCGGACCGCTACAGCAGCAGGCGCCCCCACCGCTGGTCCAGGCCGGATGCGCCGGCCATCGTGAGGGTCTTCCACAGCGTCACCGCCACCGAATCCAGGACGGGAAGCCCCGTCTCTGACTCGACCTGCTTCACCACGGGCGCACCGTAAAGGTTGGTGCACAGGTAGATCAGGGCGTCGGGCCGGTCTTCCCGCAAGGCGAGGTCCCGGGACGGCTCCAGCAGGTCCGACGGCGGCACCCGCCCAAAGGACTCGTTGACCGACAGTCCCAGGTGCCGTTCGGACACCACGTCGATACCCTCCTGCGAGTATCGCTCCGTGATCGCCCGGTTGACGTCAGCGGTGTACGGAGTGATGAGCCCGATCCGCGACGCCCCGAACGCCTTGAGGGCGTCCAGGTAGGCGAGCGTCGAGGTGGTCGCGGGGACGCCGGTCTCCGCGGTGATCTGCCGGACCATCTCGCGGTCCGCGTCCGGGCCCAGCCAGGAGCCGGCGGTCCCGTTCCAGGCGATCACGTCAACGTCGGCCGTCTGCAGCAGGCGTGCCGCCGCCACCATCGTGGAATGGTCAAACTGGCGGTTGGAGCCGTCGTCCAGCGCAATCCGCGTGACTTCCACCCGGGTGAAGTGGACGGTGACGTCGGTGCGCTCGCCGAGGATCCGGTAGGTCTGCGGCTCAAGGCACGTGTTCGACGACGGGACAATCATCCCGATGCGCACCGGCCGCGAGGTTTCGCCCAGCTCATAGGTGTTGTTCGGCTCAGACATGGATCAGTTCCTCCTGGGTGCTGCCCTGCATTTCGCGCGGACCGAGCCGCCTGATGAATCTGCCCACCGGACCGGGATCGCTGAACATGCCGCCGTCGAGCACTATGCGCCCGCCGGAGATCACGGTCGAGGGCCAGCCGGCCAGTTCCAGCCCGTGAAAGGGGGAGAAGTCGGTGCCCATGTGGAGGGCGCCGCCGTCGACGGTCCGCGTTTCGGCGGGATCGAAGAGCACAATGTCCGCGTCATAGCCCGGCGCGAGCACCCCCTTACCGCTGAGCCCGTTAATCCGTGCCGGCGCGGCCGCAAACACGTCCACGAACTGCTGCAGCGGCATCCCGCGGTCCCTGACCAGGGCCGTGAATGTGGCCGGCATCCGTGTCTCAACCCCGGGAAGGCCGTGCGGCATGAACCGGATGTCGTCCTTTCGGGACCTTTTCTGGGAGAGGTCGTAGCAGGAGTGGTCCGAGGACACCGTGTCGATGCCGCCCGCGAGGACCCGGTCCACCAGCGCATCCACCGCTTCCCGGCTGCGCATCGGCGGACAGCAGGCGAACCGCTCGGGGAAGCCCGAGCCGTACACGCTTTCATCCAGCACCAGGTAGTGCGGGCACGTCTCCGAGTACGCACTGACTCCGCGTGAGCGAGCCTCCTGCACCAGCTCCACGGCACCCGACACCGTCTGGTGCACAAAGTACACGGGCGCTCCGGTGTACTCGGCCATGGCCAGGACTTCCCGGACGGAGGCCGTCTCCGCCAACTCCGGCCGGGTGAGGTGCAGGTGCTCGATGCCGGTCAGGCCGGCGTCGGCGTGCTGCTGGGTGCAGTCGGCGATGATGGCGTCATGCTCGGCGTGGATGTACGTCAGCCCGTCCAGGCGCACCATTTCCTTCATGACGCGCAGGATGGTGTCCTCACCCGCCATGGTGGTTCCCCGGTTGGTGGTGTACATCTTGACCGATCGGATGCCGAGCTCGGCCAGGCGGTCCAGCTGGGCGGGAACCGTCTCGTCCCACTCCACCACCGACCCGTGAAGCGCGACGTCGCAGCGCGCCACCTGCGCCAGCCGCAGCTTGTTCTCGGCCGCCTCGAGCGGGCTCTCATCCGCGGATGCAGGGATGCCGAAGTCGATGACCGTCGTCGTCCCTCCCCACAGCGCCGCGATGGTGGCGGACTCGAACGTGTCCAGGGACGGGTAGGAGCCGGTGACCTGCTGGATGTGGCAGTGGCCGTCCACCCCGCCGGGGATGGCGGTGCGGCCTGCCGCGTCGAGAGTCCTTCGGGCGTCCGGCAGCAGGTCCGGGGGAGTGCCGCCGTCGTAAATTGCGGTGATGCGCCCGTCCAGGAGGCCGATGTGGCCGGTGACGGTATGGGTGGCGTTCACGATGACGGCGTTGGTGATGAGCAGGTCCAGTGTCATGCCGGACCACCATCCTTTCGGTGGAGTTCATGTCCGCGGGCAAGCGCGCGGGTGATTGCTTCGGAGAGGCCGGCGTTCGGTTTGGGCGGCGGCGGCGCGAAGCTGCCGGCGCGGTGGGTCCCGCCGCCCAGGGCGACGAGCACCTCGGCCTGCTTCACGCCGGCCGAGATGCCGTCCACCACGGGTACCGGAATCTTTCCGCCGATGCCGCGTGCCAGTCCGGCGAGGGGCGCACCGGCGAGGATGACGACGTCGGCCCCGTCCTCCTGCACCACCTGGTTCGAGAGCTCGAGCAGGTGCGGAGTGAAGTCCTCCTGGACGGAGCCGATGCCGGTGAGCGGATCGGTCAGGGAGCGGATGGAAGCCAGCCGCCCCCCGAGACCGTTCCGTTCCACGCACTCCCGGTACCACGCCGTGATCCGGTGGGAGATCGCCACAATCGAGAACCGTGTTCCCTGCAGCGCCGCTGTATAGAGCGCAGCCTCGGTGATGCCTACCACCGGGATGTCCACGAATTCCTTGAGCGCGGGCATCCCGGGGTCGCCGAAAGCAGCGACGACGACGGCGTCCACGTTGCCGTGTTCCTCCGCGATCACCTGCGCAACGGCCCCGGCCGCGAGCAGCGACTCCATCCGGGTTTCGATGTACTCCACACCGAAGGGTGCGGTGCGCAGGATGATCTCGGTTCCGGGAGACGCTGCCCGCTGGGCTTCGGCAAGGATCAGCGCGGAGACGCTCTCGCTGATGTTCGGATTGATGACCAGGAGTTTCATGGTGTGTTCCCTAGACCGGCAGGCGGCGGCTGTAGTCGAGCGTCACCACGGAAGCGAACATCACAAGCGCGGCGCCCACGAAGTAGAGCAGTGCCCAGGTGTACCCGCCGGTGGCTCCGACAATGAAGCCGATGGCCATCGGGGTGACAAAGCCGTTGACGTTGCCGGCGAGGTTCATGGCGCCGCCCAGGACGCCGGCGTTGCCGCGTCCGCCCAGGAGGGAGGGGATGCTCCAGAAGAGGCCCACCCAGCGCAGGAAGAACAGCACCACGGAAAGGAGCACGACGGCGGTGATCGGGTCACTGACGAGGGTGACACCGACCAGCCCGGCGACCACCACGAGGCTTGAGAAGCCGAGCAGCGTGCGCATGACCTTGTTGGCCGAAGCGCCCTTGGCGCGCCAGGCGTCGGCGATGTTTCCGCCGAGGATTTCGCCCACGAAGCCCGCACCGAAGATGACGAATGTTCCCCAGCCGACTCCGGCGAGGTTGAAGCCCTTGGCCTCGGAGAGGTAGAGCGGGCCCCAGGTGAGCAGGCCGTAGAACACGCCGTTGAAGCCGAACCAGCCGAAGCACATGGCCCAGAAGGACTTGAACTTCAGGTAGGGGAGCAGGCCGCGCTTGCCGGGGGCTCCGGCAGCAGCTGCCTTGGCGTCCTCTTCTGCGTGGGAGGCTTCGATCAGATCGACCTCGGCCTGGTTGATGCTGCGGTGCTGGCGGGGGGTGTCGCGGATGTACCACCAGGCGAGGAAACCGAAGAGCGCGGTGGCGATGCCGGCAGCGACGAAAGCGCCGCGCCAGCCCCCGGTGAGGCCGATCAGGCCGGCGATCGCGATGCCGCCGATGCCTGCTCCCAGAGGAGCTCCGGCGTCGAGGATGGTGGCTCCGCGGCCGCGTTCACCGGTTGCCATCCACTGGCCGTTGAGCTTGCCGCCCGCGGGCATGATGGCCGCTTCGGTGACGCCGATGAGCGCCCGGGCGGTGAACAGGCTGGCGAAGTTCCACGCCAGACCGGAAGCGGCGGTGGCAAGGCCCCAGCCCACGCAGGAGCCCGTGACCATTTTGCGGGCGCCGAGGCGGTCAACCAGCCAGCCGCCGGGAACCTGCATGAGCGCGTAGGCGAAGAAGAATGCGGAGAGAAGCACGCCGATGGACTCCGGGGAGAGGTTGAACTCTTCCTGGATGAGCGGCATGGCCACGGAGATGGACCCGCGGTCCACGTAGTTGAGGGTGACGAGGATGAGGAGGAGGACGAAGAGCTTCCAGCGGACCTTCGTGGGCTTTTTGCTCTCGGTGGACCGGCGGGCGTCATCCCCGGAGGTGTCGGTCGAATCCCGCGGTGGAAGGTCCATCGTCGAGGTCAGATGGTCATCATTGGCCATGGTGTGAATTCCTTAGAACGTGCGAACGGGAGTTGGGTGCCGCTCCGCCTCAACAGACTCGTGGTCCAGCGGGTACACCGGTACTACTTGGGATCCCAAATATGACTGTAGGCGTGACGCAGCGCACCTGTCAACGGAATTTAGGGAAAAACTTTCTCATATCAAAACGATAGTTCCATAATATGGAATCAGCTGGCGGTGCGGAGACCCTTTTCCAGCCTGAAGGCGACGGCGGCCGCAACGGCGCCGGCCGCCGCGACACCGGCCGCGATCGCCCAGCCCACGCCGTCGTCGTAGGCGGCAAACAGCAGGCCAAATACCAGCGGAGCCACGGTTCCGCCCACGTAGGTCCCCGTCTGGGTAATGCCGGTGGCCTGTGCGGTGAAGGGGTGCGCGGTATGGGAGACCACGTAGTGCACAAGGCCGTTCCAGCCCCACCCGAGGCCGAAGGCAACGACGGCGCCGATTCCATACGCGAGCGGATTACCGGATGCCATGCCGATCAAGCCCAGGCAGCCGGCGCCGATCATCAGGGCGACGGTGGCCATGGACCCGCCGATCCCGCGGTCGGCGAGGACGCCCACCAGCGGCCGGGCGAGGATGCCGGCGGCGCTTGCGCCACCCAGCAGCAGGCCGGCGGCGGCGGGATTGAATCCGGTTTCGACGGCGGAAGCCACGGTGAACGCGCCGACCACGTTCGCCTGACCGGAGCCCAGGGCGCCGGCGACGGCGGTGGCGAAGAGGAACGGGCGAAGCCGTTTGGGCAGTGGGGCGCGGGGCGCGCGGCCGGCTTTCGTCGTCGTCGTGGGTGCCCGGCGCGGCAGGCCGCGGAGGAGGATGGGAACCAGTGCGACGGCGAGAAGCGCGGTCGCTGCGAAGGTCCACTGCCAGCCGATGGTGAGCGCGAAGATGGGCACCGAGAGACCGGCGGTGAGCGTGGCGGTGGGGATGGCGGCCTGCTTCAGCCCGAATGAGAAGGCGCGGTTGCGGGGGCCCACCTGGTCCACAATGAGGCCGTTGGAGAGCGGATGGCTCAGTGCGTTGGCGGCGCCGGCGATGCTCAGCCAGAGAATGAGGAACGGCCAGTGCGGCGTGAAGACGGCGATGCCGACCATGGCCGTGAAGCCGAGGCCGACGGTGAGCAGCATGCCCCGGCGGAGCCCCAGCGCGCTGGCGATGAACCCGGCCGGTGCCGACAGGAGCGCGGACACCGCCCAGAAGGACGCAACGCACAGGCCAAGGGCCGCGGCCGTCATCCCGAGGTCACCCTCGAGCTGGACGGCGAGGCCGCCCACCAGGAACGCGGGGAGGACGGCCACCACGGTGGTCAGGGCCGCAATGCCGGTGGCCCGCTGGCCGGGGTGTTTCTGGTTCACTGGTTCGCCGCCGTCGTTGATTGCCTCACTGAACGAGTTTAGGACGCGTGCGCATCGGTTTGTGCCAGGAGGGGGCGGCCGCCGCTGCGGACATGGGACAGCAGGCCACCGGCGACGAGGACGGCACGCTCGCCCGGCGAGAAGTCCAGCGTGAGCGTCACCCGTGTGCCGCCGTCGACCGTGGCTGTGACGGAGGTGGCACCGCCTGCCACGGCCTCACGCAGTCCCGCGATCATCCAGCGCTGCCCGACGGCAGCGTCGGCGTCCGCGGCAATCAGGGCCGGCACAATGCCGGCGGCGATCAGGTTCCGACGGTGGATCCGCGCATAGCTGCGCGCCGCCACCAGGCGGATGCCCAGAAAGAGCGGGATCAGCGCCGCATGTTCGCGTGAGGAACCTTGCCCGTAGTTTTCGCCGCCGACGATGACGCCGCCGCCCTCTGTGCGGGCGCGGTCGTGGAACTGCGGATCGAGCCGGTTGAACATGAACCGGGCGCAGGCCTCGATGTTGGACCAGACTGACATGGCGATGGCCCCGTCGGGTGCCATGTCACCGGTGGAGATGTCGTCCCCGACGACAATGAGCACCGGGGCGTCGAGATCCGCCGGGAGGGGTTCCGGCTGCGGCGGCGGGACGAGGTTGGGGCCGCGCTCGATCTCGATACCGCTGCGGACGGAGGCGGGCAGAACCCCCGCAATGTGCACGTCGTGGACGCCGGGATTCGGGGCGGCGGCAGGCCGCAGCTCACCGAGGCTGACCGTGGAGGCATCGACGATGGCGCCTTCCAGCGCGCTGGCCGCCGCCGTCGACGGCGAACACAGGTAGACGCTGTCCGCGGCCGTGCCGCTGCGGCCGGGAAAGTTGCGGTTGAACGTGCGCAGGGACGCCTGCCCCGCGGTCGGCGCCTGGCCGATCCCGACACAGGGCCCGCAGACCGGCTCCAGCATGCGGGCACCTGCCTCCATCAGGTCGCCGTAGACACCGGACGCGATGATGGTCTGGAGGATCTGCCGGGAACCCGGCGTGACCGTGAGCTGAACGGCGGGGTGCACGGTGTGGCCCTTGAGGATGGCAGCGACCGTCGCGAGATCCTCATACGAGCTGTTGACCGAGGATCCGACGCAGACCTGCACCACCTCGGTCCGCGGCAGTTCCGAGACGGCGACGACGTTCCCGGGGGAGTGCGGCACGGCCACCAGCGGCACCAGCGAGGAGAGGTCAATTTGTTCGACGTCGTCGTACGCGGCGCCGTCATCTGCGGCCAGCGGCGTGAACTCGTCCTCCCGCTGCTGTGCGCGCAGCCAGCCACGCGTCTGCTCGTCGGAGGGGAAGACGGCCGTGGCGGCACCGGTTTCGATGATCATGTTGCAGATCGTGGCCCGCGCCGAGACGGTCAGCGACGCGACTCCGTGCCCGTGGAACTCGAAGACTTTCCCGCGCCCGCCGCGCACGTCGTGGCGGCGCAGGAGCTCCAGCACCACGTCCTTCGCCTCGGTGATGGACCCCAGTTTCCCGGTCAGTTCCACACCGACGACGGCGGGGCACACAAAGTCGAATCCGTAGCCGGCCATGGCAACGGCCACTTCCAGGCCACCGGCGCCCAGCGCGAACATGCCGAGCGCTCCGGCTGTTGAGGTGTGCGAGTCGGCGCCGACCAGCACCCCGCCGGGCCGGGCGAAGTGCTCAAGGTGGATGTAGTGCGAGATCCCGTGCCCGGCGGGGGAGTACCGCAGGCCGTAACGTGCCGAGAAAGTCCTCAGGTAGTGATGGTCCTGCATGTTCTTGTCATCGATCTGCAGGACGTTGTGGTCGACGTACATGACGGCCAGCGGAACAGCCACGGAATCGACGCCGAGCATCTCGAACTGCATCGCGGTCATCGTCCCCGTGGCGTCTTCGATGAGGACCTGGTCCACGGCGATGGTGATGTCGGTGCCGGGCGTCAGCTCACCGGAAACAAGGTGGCTGGCGAGGAGCTTCTGGGTCAGGTTCTGGGTCATGGGAATCCTCCGGGGCTGGACAGACAACTGCGGCCCGTCCTTTTCAGAACGGGCCGCAGTGGTGGTGGACTATTCGACGAACTCGTTGGTGTAGGTTTCCTCGAGGTTGATCTCGGCATCGCCGACCTCGGGGTTCGCCACCCGCTGGGTCTTCAGGACCGCTTCCACGCCTGCCTCGGTGAAGACGCCGTCCTTGCTGAGCGCCGGCTTCATCTCCTCGATGACCTTGGCGTACTGTTCGGGATCGCCGCCGGCGAAGGATTCGGGCATTTCTGCGGCGATCTCCTCACCGGAATGGTCGGCGATGAACTGCAGCGTTTTCTTGATGGCGTTGGCAAGCTTCTGCGCGGACTCAGGGTTCTCCTCAAGCCATGCGGACGTGGCGTACAGGCTCGACGACGGCCAGGCATCCGTACCGAAGACTTCCTGCAGGCCCTCCGGGGTGCGGACATCCTCGATGATGGTCGGTTCCGTGCCCAGGCGCTTGCCGAGGACTGTGACGTCCGGCTCAAGCATGACGGCGGCGTCCACCTGGCCCTGCTCGACGGCGGCGACGGCGGAGGAGCCGGCTCCGATAGCCGACACCGCGGCGTCGTCGAGCGCCATTCCGTTCTCGGAGAGCAGGTACTTCACGAACATGTCCGTGGAGGAGCCCGGGGAGGTCACGCCCACGTTCTTGCCCTTGAGGTCAGCCACGGACTTGATGGTGTCCTTGTTCTTCTCGGCAACCACGAGGACCAGCCCGGAGGAGAGGTTCATGTTGACGAACCCCTTGATCGGCTGGTTTTTGGCCTGCATCTGGATGGTGTGTTCGTAGTAGCCGCTGGTGACATCGGTGCTGCCGCCGATCATCGCCGTCAGCGCCTTCGAGCCGCCCTGGAGGTCCTGGAGATCGACGTCGAGGCCCTCTTCCTCGTAGTAGCCCAGTTCCTGGGCAAGCGTGGTGGGCAGGTAGGTGAGCAGGGTCTGGCCTCCGACGCCGATGGTGACGGTCTCGCCGCCGGCCTCGCCGCCGCCGTCGTTCCCTTCCTGCCCCGGAGGTGCGGACTGTGGGGCGCCGCACGCAGACAGGGCAAGGGCAAGACCGGCGACGACGGCGAGGGGCTTGGTGAGGGATGTGCGGCGACCTTGCCGGCGGGTGGAGCTGAACATGGAAGTCCCTTTCGGACGGATGGGCTGGGTGAGGAAGGAGGTTAGGAGGCCTGCTGCGGCGGGCGCCAGCGCAGGAGGTGGCGTTCAACGCGGTTGACGCCCAGATCGATGATGAGCACCACGAACATGAGGATGAACATGCCGGCGAAGACGCCTTCGGTGTCGAACACGCCCTGCGCCTGGGCGATGGCGTAACCGACACCGGCGGACGCGCCGAGGTATTCACCGACCACCGCACCGGTAATGGCGAAGCCGACGCTGATGTGGAGGCTGGAGAAAATCCACGTCAGGGCGCTGGGGATGAAGACGTGGCGGAGGAGCTGCTTTTCGGAGGCTCCGAGCATCTTGGCGTTGTCCACCAGGACGCGGTCCACGCTCTTGACGCCTTCAAGGGTGTTGAAGAAGACAATGAAGAACACCAGGGTGAAGCCGAAGGCCACCTTGGACCAGATGCCGAGACCGAACCAGAGCAGGAAGATCGGCGCCAGCACAACGCGGGGGAGCGCGTTGAACATCTGCAGGAAGGGGTCGAAGAGCCGTTCGAGAAGGCGTACGCGGGCCAGGAGGAAGCCGAGGATCAGGCCGGCTGCGGCGCCGGTGATGAAGGCGAGGATGGCCTCCTGCAGGGTGACCCAGAGGTGCGGGAACACAAAGCCGGTGGAGATCCAGACCCACACGGTGTCCAGGATGTCGGACGGGAGCGGGAAGAAGAACGGGTCAATGACACCGATCCGGCACAGGAGCTCCCAGGATCCCAGCACGCCCACGGCGAGCGCCAGCTGTCCCATCCTGATGGAGAAGTTCGACGTCTCGGCCCGCTTGCGCCTGGGCTTCTGCGCCGCGGCGGGACTGATGTTCTTCTCAACGTTTTTCGATGCTGGTGCCACGGTCATGCTGCGTCGCTCTCTTCTTCTTCCCGGGCGGATTCATAGGTTCTGGAGACTTCAACCTTCAGGCGGCCCCAGATCTCGCGGTGGAGGTCCACGAACTTGGGGTCGTCGCGGATGTCGAGGAGGTCGCGGGGGCGCGGAATGTCGATGTCGTAGCTGCCGACGACGGTGCTGCCCGGTCCCGCACCGAGGATGATCACCTCATCGGAGAGGGCAATGGCCTCATCCAGGTCATGGGTGATGAAGACGACGGCCTTGTTCGATTCCTGCCAGAGCTCAAGGAGTTCGTTCTCCATGATCTGCCGGGTCTGGACGTCGAGGGCGGAGAAAGGCTCGTCCATGAGCAGGATGTCCGGGTTGACGATCCAGGCCTGCGCCACGGCGGTGCGCTTGCGCATGCCGCCGGAAAGCTGGTGCGGATACCGGTCGGCGAAGTTCTTCAGGCCCACCTTCTCGAGCCAGCGGCGGGTGAG
>NZ_KI914592.1:0-43535 GCF_000520475.1 Arthrobacter sp. 35/47 | reverse complement strand
GTAGGCCTCGGCCTTGGAGACGCCTGCCATGGTGAGGCCCAGGCTGACGTTGTCGATGACCGACTTCCAGGGCAGCAGCGCGTCCTGCTGGAACATGTAGGAGGCCCGCCGGTTCACGCCGTCAACGGGCTGGCCAAAACTATGGACAGTGCCCGACGACGGATTGAGCAGTCCCGCTGCCATGTTCAGGATGGTGGACTTGCCGGAGCCGGTAGGGCCGACGATTGAGACGAACCGGCCGGGCTCCACCTTGAGGTCGATATCCCGCACGGCGAAGTAGGACCCGCCGCCCGGGGTGACGAACTCCTTGGTGCAGCCGTTCAGTTCAACGGCGTACTCGGTCTGTGCAGGATGCGTCATTGCTCATCTCCTGGAAGCCACAACGCTCATTCCGCAGAACCACATTGTGGGTTGTTCTTCATGATGTGGTTTGAATAGTACACAGTAATGTGCGTCACACTCAAGCGTTACGTGACTGCGGTTTTTCTTAGCCTGCGGCGTCAGCCTTCTGATATGGGCCGGTCAGCCCAGCGGACGCTCCATGACGAAGTCCGTCTCGACGTTGCGTCCCAGCTGGAAGGTCTTGGCGCCGACGCGGGTGAATCCGTGCTTCTCGTAGAAGCGGACGGCGCGGGCGTTCCGGTCATTGGTGCCCAGCCAGATACCCTCTGCCTCAGTGCCCTGGGCGGCGATCTCCAGGGACGCCTCCATCAGGTGCGAGGACGAGCCCCGCCCATGCTGTGACGGATGGACGTAGAACTTGCTGAGCTCGATCGTGGGGAAGATGGACAGCGTGGAGCGGACCTGTTCGTCCTTCGGGAGTCCTTTGGCGAGCATGCTCCAGGCGAGGAGGTGCCCGTTTTCCCGCAGGCACAGCAGGATCTTGTCCAGATCTGCGATGTGCTGGGTGAACCGCTCCTCGGACAACTCGGTGGCGACGAAGTGCGCAATGTCGTCCGGATGGGAAGTCGGCGGGCAGGCGAGCGGGAAGGTGACGGCCGCCAGGGAGGCGAGGGGGCCGGCGTCGTTCGCGGTGGCATGGTCAATAACAACGGTCACGGAAGTCAGGTTAGCGCCGATTCGCTTCTTCGGGCACCGGCTGGTGCGTAATAAGCGGTGCCGTTCAGCTGGAGGCGGGCGACACTGCGTGGCCGAGGATATGCGCAACCGGCGGCACCAGCGGCTGGACCGAGAAACCGAAACGCTTGGTATCGCGGACTTCGAAGCCGGCCGCCACGATTGATTCCAGCGTGTCCCGGTTCGGGTGGCAGCCCCCGGCCACCCGGTGCCACAGGGGTGTCAGCAGATCCTCGAGGGCGGCAAGCACCGTGCGGTCGGAGCGGACGTGCTCGTAGAAGGCCAGAACGCCGCCCGGGCGCAGGACCCTGCGGGCCTCGGCCAGTGCCACGGACTGGTCTGAAACGCTGCACAGCACCAGGCTTGCGACCACAGCATCGGCGCTCTCGTCAGCGGCTGGAATCTCCTCGGCCGTTCCGGCGAGCACCCGAACCGGAACCGGCGCGGAGGAAGCCCGGCTCCGGGCGAGGGACCTGAGGTGGTCATCGGGCTCGACTGCCAGGACCTCGGTGACAGTAGCCGGGTAGTGGCTGAAATTCGATCCGTCACCGGCTCCGATCTCGACCACCCTGCCGTTCAGCCCGTGAAGCAGTGCACGGCGGTGTTCGGTGGCGCCCCTGATGTTCATTCCCTCCACGGCACGCGCATACGCGCGGGCAAAGCGGGGATGCTGCAGGTCTGCAGGTCCCCGCTCGGCATCAGGACCGGTCATCAGTCCATACAGCCCTGAACGCTAGAAGTTGTCAATGAAAGCGCCGGCTGCGGGCAGGGCATATTTCGGCTGGCGTGAGTCGGACCGTCTGGCGACGAAGATCCAGGTGACGGTGTCGCCGTCGTGGGCAGGCAGGACGCTGCCCTGGGCAATGTAGCGCTGGTCGGCTTCCCTGCCGGCGGGTGCCCACCAGCCGTCCACGGGGCAGTGTTCGCCGGTTCGGGCCTCGCGGGTCTTGTGCGTGCCGGTGCCCTGCACGTGATGGTGCGGGTGGTGCTTCTTCATCGCTGATCTGACTCCGTTGTCGGTTCGGGCGGGGTGGAACTACTGAAATTCTAGGACGCCGGGTCTGTCCAGTCGCTGTGCGAATGGCCAGACCCGGCCGTGGGGTTTTGTGCTGGACAGCACTCTGGCCGGTGTCGCTTCGGCGGTCGCGGAACCCTCTTAGAGCTCCGGCACACAGGGTCCCGCGCCGAGCTTTGCGAGGCCTGCCAGGTCTCCCTCGGCGAGGTGGGTCTGTCCGGTGTTCTCCTCATACATCAGCTGTGTTGGGTCCTGCACGTGGTCCAGCCCCAGCACGTGGGCGAGCTCGTGGATCACGATGGCCCTGACATGGTCTCGCCCGCCCTCGAATTCGAGGATCTGGACCATGGCCGGTGCATCCAGCATGACCTGCCCGGCCACCAGGACAAGGGGTTTGTCGGGCCGCTGCGCGATCTCGCTGCCGCCGAGGCCTGCGGTGTCGCCGGCCAGCTCGGGAATTTCGGACGGGCTGGTCCAGGTGATCAGGACCGGTGCCCAGCGTTTGCCGTAGCGGTCTGGCTGGTAGGAGTCCCGTTCCCCGGGGCTCGGTGGTTCGCTGGTGGGCCCGTCGAAAACGAAGGTGAGCCCGGTTGCCGCAGACACCTCGGCGACAGCCTCCTGCACGATGCCCTCCGTCCCCGCGGGTGCGTTGTCCGGCCGCACAACGTAGTGAACCGGACGGCACGGGTCATACGCCACGAATTCCTGCTGCAGGTTGGGGTAGTCGAACAGCGCGTATTGGGCTGAACCGGTTGACGGCGGCGGAGTGCCCAGCGGGACCGTGGATGCTTCCACTCCGCGCGGGGGAACGTTGGACCAGGGGAGGAGCGGGAGAACGTCGGGGAAGATGTCCCGTTCAAAGACGGTCGGCGTGAGATACAGCGCGACGACGAACGCAACCAGTGCAGCGGTGCGGACACGCAGTTTTCGCACCGATGACCGCTCACGACGACGACGGCGCCCTCCTCCCGCCGGATTGCCGCCTCCCCGGAGACCGCCCGCCCGGTTGCTGCCTGCCCGGTTGTCGCCTGTCCGTTTGTCTCCAGGCCATCGGCCGCCGGTTTCGGTCCGGTAGGCGCGCAGTTGTTCGTTGAGTGCTTCCTCCAGTGCCCACTGCGGGACGCGTCCCGAGCCGGATTGCCTCATACCGGGCGGCTGGCCCGCCGGCGGCTGAGCACCTCCGGACGGATTGTCATCCCGATGGAACCACTCGCGATCCAGTACCCCCATGGTGTCCAGCTAGTCCTCTCGCGCAGATGTTCCCGGAACAGCATCGCTCATACGTGCCCGGGAGCCGCCGATTTGTGCCAAACCTGCCGAAAAATTTCAGGAAGTCCGCCCGGAGCGGTATTCGCCGGACGCTGAATGGGTAGCCACTGCCGTCGTCGTCTTCGTAGCGTTGCGGGCAGCACACCCAAAGAAGTTGCGGGCAGCACACCCAGTGAACGAGAACCCCATGAGAAGGAGCGGTCATGTCGCGAGTTGCCATTATCGGAGGCCACGGAAAAGTGGCGCTGCACCTGTCCCGGATGCTGTCCGGCGCCGGACACCAGGTGAGTTCGATCATCCGCAATCCCGACCATGCGGCGGACGTCGAGAGCGCGGGTGCGCAGCCGGTTGTCGCGGACGTAACGAAGCTGTCGGTTGGCGAGTTGGCCGACGTCGTGCGCGGGCATGACGCGGTGGTGTGGTCGGCCGGTGCGGCGGGAAGCAGTCCGGAGGACACGTACGCGATCGACCGGGATGCGGCAATCCGGTCCATGGACGCCGCGAAGGAGGCGGGCGTGGACCGCTACGTGATGGTCTCCTACATCGGTGCCCGGAAGGACCACGGTGTGTCACCGGAGACCGGGTTCTTCCACTACGCCGAGGCGAAGGCCGCGGCGGACGAGTATCTGCGCGGCACTGATCTGGCGTGGACCATCCTCGGCCCGGGCGCACTCACCACGGATCCGGGCATCGGTGCAATCGAGGTATCGCCGGAGCCGCAGCAGGATTCGGTGGCCCGTGAGGACGTGGCACAGGTGGCGGCTGCAGTGCTGAGCAACCCGGGGACGGTGGGGAAGTTCATCCAGTTCAACAGCGGCGAGACGCCGATCGCGGAGGCCGTCGAGGTGGTCTGAGGCTATTCTGCGGGGGTCGGGTCCCAGACGGCGCACCCCCGCAGCGCCTGGGCCAGTTCCCTCCCGCCGCCCTGGGCGATGAGGTCCGGACTGCCCACGATGACCAGCAGACTGCGTGCCCGCGACATCCCCACATAGAGCTGTTCCGCTGCCCGCTCCAGCTCCTTGAAGCCGTCAACGCACAGGATCACCACCGAGCGTTCGAGCCCCTTGAAGCCGAGCACATGACCGTAGAACTCGGCTTCCTTGGCATGGAATTCGTCCCAGTACTGCCTGGTGGTGCCGTCCAGGTGGTGTTGCTGGTGGATGGGGTGCCGGTGATTGGTGGTGAGGAGCGCGATCTGGTTTGCCGCCCAGCCTTCTTCGATCAGCGCGTCGACGCAGTCGGAGGCGCGGTCCAGAGCCTGGTCCGTGCTGCAGTCCACCAGCCGTACCGGCATGCCGGTGTTCCCGCGCGGGGTGAAGTGTCTACCGGCCAGGGGCTTGAAGGTCTGGGCGATCCGGCGGGTATTACGCAGATTCTCGTCCACATGGATGGGAACGAGGTCCGCGAGCGGACCGTGGGTGAAGTCCGCGCTGCCGCCGCTGCGGTGGTAGACATCCTGGCGGTCGTCCATGAAGGCGTAGATCTCGCTGGACTCCGGGTCCTTCAAACACTGGAGGAGGGCCTCCCACCAGAGTGGAGCGAAGTCCTGTGCTTCATCGACCACCACGGCGTCGAACTTGCGGTCCGGCGGAAGACGCGCGGCTTTTTCCTTGAGCAGGCGCGGCATTTCCTCATCGAAGTAGGTCTGACCTTCGCCGTCCGGCACTCCCACGGACCGCACGTACTCGTGGAATTCGCCGGTGAAAGCCGGCTTCATCTGCCGCCACCCGCCGACCTGGTTCTCGAGGTACATCCCCAGGCCCTTGTTGTAGCAGAAGAGGCCGACGCGCTTGCCTTCCTTGCACAGCCGCTGCGCCTTCGCCAGCGCCAACCAGGTTTTGCCGCTGCCCGCACCGCCGGTGAACCGTATGCGCGGTATGTCCCTCGTGGCTGACAGCAGCGTGTCCTGCCGTGCGGTCAGCTGATCCTGCAGGTCCTCGCTCTGGGCGCTGTCGGCCGTGTCGCTGGGCAGAGCGTCAAGCGTTCCCTCCAGCTTGCGGACAATCCGTTCCAGGTACGACGGCGCCAGCTGGGTGGCGCCGCCGGCTTCCGTTTCGATCGCACGGCGGATTTTTTCTGCCGCAGCTGTCAGGTCCTCACGGTCAAGGATCAGCGCGCGCGGTGCTCCGCTCAGCGTCCAGTTCGCCGGCACGGACGTGTAGGGGAGGCATGCCGTGTAGGCGAAGCGGCTGGTCAGCGGGGTGCCCAGCTGTTCACCGATCCACTCCCGGAAGGCATGTTGGGCGCCCTGGGACTGGACCAGCGGGCTCTTGATCACACGCTTTCCGGAGCGGTCGGACTGGTACCACTGACCCCGGTCGATACTCAGCTGGCCACCCTTGACCTCGATGGCGGCCAGGCCGACGTGCGGCCACAGCACGAGGAGGTCGATCTCGTGTTCGGCACTGCCGTGACGTACCTGAACCGAGTGCGCCAGCACCACGTCATTGGGCAGCGCCGACTTCAGTACCTGCCAGACGGCACGCTCCGCCGAATGCCCCTCATCGAAGAACGGCTGTTCCGGGATGCACCGCACCGCGAGCATGGCTAAGCTCCTTCCAAGCCGGAGCTCCCTGAATTAGCGCAGAGCCCGATGAACGCCCCAAGTTCTTCAAGATGCTCGGGTCGGGACGGCATGTGGTGGGTCAGTTCGAGGGAACGAACAAGGACGGCCCGCCACTGACCGCGGGAGATGGCCACGTTGATCCTGTTGCGGTTCAGGAGGAACTGAATGCCTCGCGGCGCTTCCGACGCCGCAGAGCATGCCATCGATACGATCACCACAGGAGCTTCCTGACCCTGGAACTTGTCCACGGTGCCGACGCGTGTTCCTTTCAGTCCGGCGTCCTTGAGCTTCCGCCGAATCATCTGGACCTGCGCGTTATAGGCAGCGACCACCAGCACGTCGGCGTCCCCGAGGGGGCGCGGCCCGTTGGCGGCGTCGTCCCAGCGTAATCCAATGTGTTTCTGCACCTGGCGGACTACTTCCTCGGCTTCTTCAGACGAAGCACTCGCGTTGCCGCGGTGCTCAACCAGTACGCATTCGACGCCAGCTGGAACGCCGTCGAGTACCCGCTTGGTCGCAAGCACCGCGCTTTCGAGCTTGTTGTCATAGGAGAGCCGCGACACCGACCGGCACAGCTCGGGATGCATCCGCCAGCTGTCAGCGAGGAAGTAGCCGAGATTGGGGTTCAGAGTGGCACTTCCGTGCGAGAGCCAGCCGAGCGCGGACTCGTCCACCGGCTCCGGATGGTTTGCCTGAGTCACCTGCGGCAGCTGCTGCGGGTCGCCGAGGAGGAGCAGGCGCTTGGTTGCCCGCGAAACAGCCAGTGTGTTGGCCAACGAGAATTGGCCGGCCTCATCGATCACCAGAAGGTCAAGGGACTCTGGCGGTACTTTACTTCCGGTCATCGTCCACGCTGTGCCGCCGACCAGGACACCGCCCGATCCATCAAGGAGCACGGCGACGTCCTCGTCGGACTTGTATGCCCAGGGCGCCTCCGGGTTGTCGGTTTTCTTCGCAATCCGGTCGGCCGGCACACCGGCGATCAGGGCGGCTTCGAGCATATGTTCGACGACGGCGTGCGACTGAGCCACTACGCCGACTTTCCAGCCGCGCGACACGAGGGCACAGATCACATGGGACCCGACGTGCGTCTTGCCGGTTCCGGGCGGACCCTGAACTGCGAGGTAGGAGCGGTCGAGTGCTTCGACGGCCGCGGTGATGGCGGTGACGTACTCATGGTCGACGACCTCGGGAAGGGCGCCTCCCCTGGAAAGCGCCGGAGTTGCGCGACGTAGGATTTCGAGGCCGGGATGCTTCGGCAGATCGGGCAACCCGGATCCGACATCCCGTGCCAACTCGGACAGCGCAGCCCGAATGGACTTCGTGGCGATTGGCTGGTCGGGGGTCAGCGCCATGGGAGTCTGCGAGTAGGGCTCTCCACCGCGCTTGAGTCTCTCCTGGATAACGAGGTGTTCTCCATCCCTGTCAGCATAGGTATCGACGATTTCAGTTCCGAACCAGCCCCCTCTGCCGTCGACCTTCCCGTCCAACGGATCGACACCTTCGGGAAGCGGCTCGCAGTACATCCGAAACCACGGTTTGCCGCCCGGCTTGAACTCCGAACCTTCCGATGAAATGCCGCACAGGTCCACAACGCGGACCGGATTACTGCGGGCACTCGGCTTCGCCCAGTCCTGCACGACAGCGGCATGGCGCACGATGAACACATCCCGTGTACTGGACCAGTCGTCGACAGGGGACCCCAGCCGATCAAAGTGCTCCCACCAGAACTGCTTGTCCTCGCGACGGTGGTAACCCACGGCAGCGCCCACCATGGCGATCGCCTGTTCGTCGTCCGTAAGGGCGCGAGTTGTCGGCAGGGAGGATACGTAGTCACGAAGCACCTGCTCCTCGGGTGAGGGGGGTTCGGATTTATCCGCTTTCGGCTCCGGGCGCTGTGCCAACGCGATGCCGCGCTCGGCGGCCAAACCCAACAACCAATTCCGCAACTCGAGGGTGGAGAGACAGTCATACCGGTTGTAGTCACTGATGCCGGCAAGGATCTCCGCTGCCTTCTCGGCGTCCCCACTGTCACGTGCCTCGCAGTACTGGGCATAGGCAACGACGGATGCACCGGCATCGGTCACTTCCCCCGAGCGCAGGTTGCTGCCCATGTACAGTGGCTCGAGTTTCTTGATGCTGTACGAGCGGTCCGAAATCCTCAGGCTCGTGCGCACGGTCTCATAGAGGTCCACCAGGACGCCGTCCCGCAAGAGCGTGTCGACGGCTTCCTCGCCGATGAGGTGTATCAGCGAGAGGTTCCGAAGGGCCGTCTTCTCGTAGGCAGCGTAGTGGTAGATATGCATACTGGGATAACGGCGACGGCGCTCGGCTACGTAGTCGAGGAAACTCGCAAACGCCTGTCGTTCCTGCGCGCGGTCGTGAGCCCAGAAGGGTACGAAGGGCGGCTCTCCGCCGGGGGTCAAGGGGTTCTCGACGACGCCAAAAAGGTATTCGATGCCCCACCGGCCGCTCTGCGGGTCCTGCCACAGTGGGTCGCCCTCGAAGTCGAAAAAGATGTCGCCCTCGTCGGGCTCTGGAAGGTTGCCGAGACTGCCGTCCTTCAGGACCCGGTAACTCAGCGTCTGCTGGTCCCCGTCCTTGTCGGTGTAGTTAACGCTCCCGTCAATGTCCGCGATGCCGAGTTGCATACGGGCCTGATCACGCAACGCGAGGAGGCTCTCGTTGTCTTCCGGGACGTTCATAGCGGCGAGGTCATCGATCGTATGGATGCCGTCCTTGTGCAGCTTTGCTCGCCGGGTAGTGCTCATCCGCCCGACCATCAAGAGATCCCTGGTCTCTGCGACCATCAGCTGGCAGTACTCACACCGTCCGCAGGCTGTATGTGAGTCATCGCCCCACAGCACGGGGGCTGTCTGGCTGCGGTGCGTTTCAATCAGGTCGAGGAAACGACCGCGGCGCTCGCGATACACAGGCAACAGGTCCGCGAGTCGATGGTCGCTGTGCTGTTCGTTGCCGAGCACCAGAGTGACCCACGGTGCAGGTTCAATGCCCGCTTTCAGCAGTTGGTCTCCATACGCCGCGAGCTGCAGCAAGGCGCCAACCTTGGCATGGCGGGCGAGCTTGGTGTCCCAGACTGCATACGCGCCGTCGACCTTGACGAGGAAGTCCGAACGCCCGTGAAACTGCCCGTCGAAGAAAGCGGCCTGGAAGACCACATCCGCCCCGCTTCGCAGCGCCTCCACAGATTCTGCGTGCTTCGCGAGGAGGAGCGAACGTTCCATACCGGCGGCGGGAACGACGTCGTACACTCCGGTCTTGCGCACAGGATCCCATTCGCCATGTTCCGCGAGGAAGCGATCCAGGATCTTCCGCTCATGGACATCACCGAGTTGGGCCGTGCGATCGAGCATTTCATCAACGTCGAACTCTGGCTTCTCTGCACGACCCAGCTTCTCGTCGAGAACGCGCAGCGTGCGATATTCACAGACCGACGCGTTGACGAGATCGGTAGCGGAGAAAACAAGATCGGGCGTGTTCTGGCCGCTCACGGGCGGGAGCAGGAACATGGCACCTCCAGGGGTTGTGCGTTAGACCCATGGAATCACGCGGGGATGACATTCCTGCAGGGGAGTTAGGTGCGCGACGATCCGGGTCGTTACGCATGCGACTATCTTCAGCTTGCTCTCGCGCTTATCAGCGGGCGAACGGCATCTATCAGCAGGTGAACCGACCCTGAGGATAGCCTACTGAACGGGATATTCGGTCTCTTAGAGAACCCCGACTCACGCATCAAGCGCGCAGCCTCCGCGAAGGCCGGGTCAGATTCAATCTGACTGAGGAACCTGTCGAGTTCAGGCTGGAGGGACCCCCGCCCGACATGCGATCGAACCTTCCCGAAACTCAGCTCCAATGAAGTGCGCTGCCCGGTGTAGTAGTAGCAATAAAGTGTTCCGATCCAGGTTTCGTCTGCCGTAATGATTCGGAGCCCGCCCGTCGGTTCTGCGCTCGCCGTTCCGAAATAATCGAGTCCAATCGCTTTTCCCTGCTCGATCAGCTGATTGAATCGCTCGAGGCTATCCGGATCGTGTTCCTGCATCCATTGACGGTGCTTCTCTAGATCCCAGGTTTCCTTCTGACGATCGTCCCCTCTGCGCTTGACCTCTGCTATCTCGGCGCCATAGGAACGAGGGACGAGTATTTCAATTTCACCGTCTACGGCGCGCACATATTCCACTGCAACGACAGAAATTTCGGATCCGAGGGAACGGTTGAGAAACTCAACGATTCGTCGCAAATCTCGGTTGATCGTGTCTACCGCCAGCACCAAACGAAATCGCGCGTTTTGCAGATTCGCTTCAACGGCTGCACGAAGATCAATGCCTGAGTCGGTAGCCCCGTCAAAGGGGGAATCCAATCTTCGTTCCCGCCACCTGCGGTCGAAATCCTCCAGTTGCATAGTCCAAAGCCTGGAAGCGTAGTCGAACATCTGCCCAATAATCTCGCGCCGAACCTGACGGTTGGACGCGAGCTTGCATTCCACAAGAGTCAGGGTGCCGTCGGGTTCCAGAACCAAGATGTCAGCAGGACCTACCTCCGTTTGGAACTCACGACACGTCCTGGCTCCCTCACTCACACCCGGGATGAGTTGCGGATGGGCAGCGAGGGTCTGCTGCAGCTCAGCTTCATTGGCATAACCGCGCGCCAGCGGCTCCCTCCAACCGCCGCTCGAGTCTCTAATGAGAATGTCCTTCATAGCTGAGCCATTCCGTGTCCCCGCATCCGAGAGTTCCGGTTACCAGCAGAAGCGTACGCCTCGGAACACTTCGAAAGTAGATAGCCCAAGCGGTTCAGATCCAGACAGAGGTCCCTTCGACTACCCGGTCAGGTCCCAAACTCGGAGTCGGTTACTGTTTCCTCCCCGTTCCCGTTGTCGTTCCGGTAGTCCGCCAGCACGAGGATCGGGAGGTGGTCCGATGCACCGCGCGGCAGGGTCTCCACCCGGTCGATTTCCAGCCCACGCGAGGTGGCAAAGTCGAAGTGCCCGCGGAACACCATTCCACGCGTGTAGGTCCGGCGGTCGCTGAGCGAGAGGTCGTAGCCGGATTCGGTCATGTGCGCCGTGAGCTTCTGCGTGAAGAACGGGTAGTTGAAGTCGCCGACCATGAGGGTTGCGAGACCGTCGCCCATGCTCAGCAGTTCGGCGTGCGCGGCGTCGATCTGATGCCGCCGCAGCGAGTTCGACGCCGTCAGGGGAGCGGCATGGAAGGAACCGGCCACCAGCGTGCGGTCGGTCTCCAGATCGAGGAACTTCACGCCGATCAACCGCTCGTGGGCGGGCGACAGCACACGGTCATGAAGTGACTTCTTGAGCGAGAACGCGTCCGCCCGGACCATGTCGAACCGCTCGCGGCTGTAGTACATCGCCAGTCCCAGCCGGTTTTCCTTGGTGACGGTGGCCATCTGGAGGTTACCGACGACGTCGGGCAGGTCAGACGCATCGCACTCCTGCAGGCACAGCAGGTCCACCTTGTAGTCCTGCACCAGGGACTCAAGCTCTCCACTGGCTTTGTGCTCGCGAAGGTTGTAGCTGATTGTGCGTATCAGGGCCGTACTCCTTTGGCGATGGAGGGCAGAAGCACGTTCAGTTTAGACACTCCTGGGCAGGGAAGCGGTGGATGAGTCGAAGAGGATGACCTGCCGGATGGCTTTCCCGTCGGCGAGCTGGTCCATCGCCTCGTTGATGTCATCGAGCGAAATGTGGGAGGAGATCAGCGCCTCGACGGGCAGCTTCCCTTCCCGCCACAGCTGCGCATATCGCGGGATGTCCCGCTCCGGGACCGCCGAGCCGAGGTAGCTGCCCACGATGGTCCGCGCCTCAGCGGTGAGACCGAGCGGTGCGATCGACGCCCGGGCATCCGGTGACGGCAGCCCGACCGTCACCGTGGTTCCGCCGACGCCGGTGAGCTGCACGGCGGTTTCGAAGGCCCGGGCGTTCCCGGCGGCCTCGATGACCACTGGCGCCTTGACGCCCTGCTCGAGTGCTTCCTGCGGCGTGTAGACGGCGGTGGCGCCCAGATCCTTCGCTGCTTCCAGCTTGGCGGGTACGGCGTCCACTCCTATTACGTCGCCCTTCCCGAGCGAGAGAGCCGTGATCAGCGCAGCCATGCCGACCCCGCCCAGCCCGACCACCACCACAGCATCACCATCCTGCGGCTTGCCGGTGTTGAGAACGGCGCCGCCGCCGGTGAGGACAGCGCAGCCCAGGACGGCGGCGATTTCCGGTGGGACGTCGTCGTCGATCCTCACCACGGACTTCCGGTTGACCACCGCGTGGGTGGCGAACCCGGAGACGCCGAGGTGGTGCCGGATGTCCTCACCATGGCGGTGGAGGCGCTGACCGCCGTCGAGCAGCACGCCCTCGTTGTTGGCGGCCGAACCCACGGTGCAGGGCAGGAGCCCGTCGGTCCCGCAGTTCCTGCAATCGCCGCAGCGCGGCAGGAACGCCATGACCACCCGGTCGCCGATGGAGAGCCCGACGACGCCGTCCCCCAACTGCTCCACGCGGCCGGCCGCCTCGTGGCCCAAAAGCATGGGGACGGGCCGGATGCGGTTGCCGTCCACTACGGAGAGGTCCGAGTGGCAGAGTCCTGCGGCCTCGATCCGGACGAGGATTTCACCGGGTCCGGGCCCGTCCAGCTCCACTTCACCGATGCTGATGGGACGGGAATCCGCGTAGGGGCGTTGCCGGCCGATTTCCTCGAGGACTGCTCCGGTGATCTTCATGTAGGCCTTCGTTCAGGGGACCGCACGCGGGTGTTGCTGAGGTTGCGGTCCAGGCGGGGTTCTTTTCAGGGGGTGTTTCAGGTGCTGGCAGCGAGGCGCCGGCGCAGCTCTGCGGCAGCACCGTCGTCGTTGTTGTTCGGTGCGGGCAGAGGCCCGCGCCCCCACAACCACAGCAGCAGGTCGTGCGGCTCTCCGGAGATGATGGTACTGGCTGTGCCGCTCACCTCGCGGGAGACCTCACGGGAAATTTCGACGTCGGTCGGCAGCAGACGGACGAACCAGGTGTGTCCGCCGCTTTCGAGGACCAGGTCTCCCGTGGTGCCTTCCGGCGCAGCATCCGTTCCCCGGGCGGCCTGTCCGCGCTCGAACATGACGGTGAGGATCTCGTCGATGCCGTCGACCGCGAGTTCCGGGTCGATGGGCCGCGGATCAGCGAGGGCCGCTTCGACGTCGTAGCGGTGGATGGCGGTCTCATGGGTGAGCCGGCGGATCCAGAACCCGACCGTCTGGTCCTCTGCAACCCAGGACTCTGCCGGGTCTGAGGGTTGGTGGGAATCGAACTCACTGGTCAACCGCTGGTAGCAGGTTTCCAGCATCCGGGCCGGACCGAGCTGCTGGATGTCCTCCGGAATCCAGTGTCCCTGTGGTTTGACGCCGGTACGGATGGTCTCGGCCTTCTGCAGGTAGACCAGTGCGGTGTGCCGTGCCAGCTGCTCGATGTCCCACTCCGGGCAGGCCGGAACGCGGGTGCCCGGATCCGCGGTCTTGGTCAGCTTCAGCAGCCGCGCGAAGTCCTGGGCCATTAGCTCGCGGTAGCGGTCATAGGGGAGCGCGTAAGGGTAGTCGGGTTTCATCGGGCTCCTTTCGCCAGTTCCTTTACCTCACCGGCGATGACGGCGTCCAACAGTTCCCGGACGTTCCCGAACACGTACCTGGCGCCGGCGTCGCGCAGTTCAGCTTCGCTGGTGCCGCCCGTGGTGACCGCGATGGTGGGTATGCCGAGCTTGTTCGCGGTGACGACGTCCCAGACGGCGTCACCGACAAACACGGCTTCCTCGGCCTTGAGTTCGGCAACGTCCAGGGCCGCTTCGAGGATGTCCGGGGCGGGTTTGCTGATGCCCGTGTCGGTGGCATTGGTGGCGCCGGAGATGGCGTCATCGGCGTCGATTACTTTTCGCAGGACGGTGAGCTCTTCTTCGGACGCGGAGGTGGCGAGCACGACGGCGAGACCGGCGTCGGCGCAGTGCCGGAGCAGGTCGCGGGCGCCGTCGAACGGGCGGAGCGCGGGCCATTGGGCGGAGAAGAGTGCGCCGTGGGTGTCCTCAAGCGACTCGTCCTGGTCCTTGTCCCGGTCCTCGCCGAGGAGGTGCTCGATCAGGGTGCTGCCACCCATGCCGATGGTGCGGTGGATGGACGCCATGGGGACGTCGTGGCCGTAGCGGCGGAAGGCCTGCCACCACGCCAGGGTGTGCAGGTAATTGGTGTCCACGAGTGTGCCGTCAACGTCGAAAAGGACGCCGCGCGCCCCGCCGTCGTACTTTTCTGTCATGGTGCCGCCTCGGTGAGTCCGTTGTGGAATAGGATGTGCTGCATCACGGGGGTATCGGCGGTAACTCACCAACAGGATCCCGGACTATCCACCTTGTCTCAGAAGGAAACCCATGTCGAGTTACTCCAGCCAGTCACGCACACCTTATCCCAGCGAACAGCCCTTCGCCGCGACCCCTTCCCGGAAGTCGCCGGCCATGAGTTTTGCCGGGCCGGGCCATGAGGGGAAGCGCGCTGCACAGCTTTCGATTGCCTACGGTGTGCTCGGGATGTTCCTGTTCTGGTTCGTCTTCGGTCCCATGGCAATCAGCTCCGCAAACAAGGCCGAACGGATGGGCGAATCAGCCGCCGGAGGCCGTCTGCTGGGCTGGGTGGCGATCATCCTCGGCGTGTTGAGCATCCTGATGGTGATCGGATTCTTCCTGATGTTTGCGGCGGGTCTGTCGACGGCGTTCGAGAACGGGATTCCGGCTTAACGTTCGGTCGCCAGCGCTTTTTTCCCGGCCAGAAGAACGTCCCGGTCCAGTCCGCCGGCATCCGTCAGTGCGAGTTCAATATTTTCCCGCAGCAGCGGTAGAGCGGCGGCACCGACCTTGGCAATAAGTGCAGCCCATAGGTCCCGTACGGTGCTGCAGCTCTGAACTGCGCCCGTTGCAGAGCGAAGAGTCCAGGCGTCCCCGGCCACCTGGATGGTTGGCAGCCCGGGAACAGCTGTACAAAGGGCGCTGATCGTCTGGGCGACGATGTGCTGGGAACGCAGGGTACGCACCGGTCCCAGCACATCGTCGGCGACCACAGCCCGGCCGCATGCACCACACATGCCGGGCTTCCTACGGCATCACGTCGCCGGAATTGGGTCCCAGCGTCTGGCCGACGAAGAGGTTCCCTCCCGGGTCACTTGCCAGGAGGAGCGCTGTCGGCGCCACCTCCGCCGGTGTGCCGAAGCGGCCCAACGGCAGCTCCTGCATTTTCGCCCGCTTCCAATCCGTTGAAATCCCCTCGACCAAGGGAGTCTCAATTGGGCCCGGCGCGATCGAATTGACCAGAACATTGTGCGGAGCAAGCTCCAACGCAAGCGACTTGGTCAACCCGATCACTCCCGCCTTGGCAGCACTGTAATGGCTCAGCCCGGTGCCTCCCTTGATGCCCAGCTGTGAGGAAATATTGATGATCCTTCCCCACCCCGCCTGCTGCATGTCCGGCACCACCTCACGGCAGCACAGGAAAATGCCGGTGAGATCGACGGCGAGAGTCTCGTTCCACATCGCCAGCGACATGTCCCGCAGCGGCGACTCCGTGAGGAGGCCGGCGCTGTTGACGAGGACGTCGATCGGGCCGAGCTTTTCCCGTGCTTCAGCGAAGGCAGCGCGGACGCTCGATTCATCCGAGACGTCGACGGCGATTGTGTCCGGTCCCGGTGCCCGGTCCAGCACCACTACGTGATCACCGTTTGCCGCGAAGGCTTCGACAATAGCCGCGCCGATCCCGCTGCCGCCACCGGTGACGACGACGGCGCGCCCGCCTGAGCCTGCTGGCCCTCCGCTCATATTCTGTACTTTCGCTCAGCCGCTTTGATCGCCATGGTCAGGCCCGCATCTTGACGGTGAGTCCACCGTCGACGATCAGGGACTGGCCCGTGATGTACACGGAGTCCTCGGAGGTGAGGAAGCCGATGACGCTGGCAACCTCTTCCGGTCGGCCGACACGACCCCAGGGGATGTCCTGCCCCGCCCGCTTGAGGCCCTCCGGTCCCAGGGAATTGACCGGGTCGAGCGACTGCGGCGTTTCGATGAGCCCCGGAATGACCGCATTCGCACGGATCTTCCGGGGACCGAGCTCCACGGCGACGCTCCGGACCAGGCCCAGTACGCCGGCCTTCGCGGCCGCGTAGTGGGCGTGTTCCTCCCAGCCGTAGACACCCCCGGCGATCGAGGACACCGCCACCATGGCACCGCCGTCGCTCATCCGGGCGGCGCCGGACCGCAAGGTGCGCAGCACGCCGGTGAGGTCGACGTCGAGCATGTCGGTCCACTTTTCGTCGGTGAGAGAATCCAGCGCGGCGTTGCGGAGGATGCCGGCGTTGGCGATGGCGTAGTCCAGCCGACCGAATGACGACAGCGATTCCTCGGCGAAGGATTCCACCGAGTCGGTGCTGCGGACATCGACTTCCTTGATGACCGCTTTGCCGCCCGCGTCCTCGACGAGCTTGAGGGTTTCTTCCGGATCATGCGGGTCGCCGGGGAATGTTCCGATGACTACGTGCACGCCCCGCGCTGCGTAGTGTGCGCTGAGTGCCCGGCCTATGCCGCTTGCGGCGCCGGTGATGATTGCGGCTCTGGGGTCAGGCATTGGGATCCTCGAGGAGTTCGCGGGGGATGGGCTTCGCAGCCATCATGAGGAGGCCGGAAACCAGTGTTCCCAATGCGCCCACCCAGAGGGCGGCGGCAGTGGTCCCGGCCGCGGCCGTCACCAGCGTGAAGAGCGCTCCGCCCAGGATGATGCCGGGCTGGCTCATGGCTCCGATGAAGGCCAGGCCCGTGGCGCGGCAACTGACGGGGTAGCACTCGGCCATGAAGTACTGGATCGCGGCGTAGGGGCCGACGAGGAAGAACAGCCCGGTTCCGTAGCTCAGAATGATCAGGGTGGGGGTCGATGCGATAGGGCTGAGCATGACGGCGAAGGAGATGCCCGAGATGATCCAGCCGATGATGATGGTCTTCTTGCGTCCGATGACGTCACCGAACCAGCCGTGGAACACATAGCCGAAGTAGGCCAGTGCGTTGATCACGATCAGCATCCAGAACGCGTCGGCGAGTTCAACGCCGCGGGAGTTCACCAGCACCGACGAGCCCAGGATGCTGAACACCATAATGCCGAAGAAATTGACGATCCAGGCGAGTGAGAAAACGATGGTGTTCCGGCGAAGTCCCGGTTCCCAGATGCGCTTCAGGGGCGCCGTCGAGGAGTGCTGCACTCCAAAGGAACCGGCGAGAGCGTGCGCTTCATCGACGCGGCCGCTCTTTTCCAGCGCAGTCAGCTTCTCGTGAAGCTCGAACTGGGGTGTTTCCTTGAGCTTCTTGGAAATCAGGTAGACGGTGATGGCGGCCGGGATGGCTGCCATGATGTACAGCGCGCGCCATCCGAGTGAGGGCAGGAAGGCGAAGGCGAGTGCGCTGGCGAGCAGGAAGCCGAGCGGCCAGCCGCCCTGGATGAACGAGTAGTAGAAGCCGGGACGCTTGCGCTTCTTGGTGTCCTCGGTGACCTGGTAGACCTCGTTCATGTAGGTGGCGTTGACAGCCTGCTCAGAGAATCCAAGCCCGCCGAAGGAACGAACGAAAACCAGGAGTGCGTTGCTGAAGAAGCCGAGCGTCGCGGGAATGGCTGCGGTCACAGCGGAGACGAGCGCCGTGCCGCCGACCGTCACCATCATGCCCTTGCGGCGTCCAAGCCGGTCGATCACAGGTCCCACACCGAAGCAGACGATGGCCGTGCCGACGGCAATCCAGGTGTTGACCGCGTAGGCCTCGGTCTCAGTCCACCCGAATTCCTCCTGCATGGCCGGAAGCAGGGTGCCGAACAGGCCGTAGTCAAAGACGGCGATAGTCCACGCCAGCAGAGCGAGCCAGGTGGCAATCGTGGTGTTCTTCTTGCTGAAGACCGGCAGCTTCCGCTGCTCGCCATCCCTCGGCGTTGAGAGATTGATCTGATCAGTTGAGATGCTCATGTCTAGCTTGCCTTTCGGGGATTGCGGGCGAGGAAAGAGTCGGCGATCTGGTCGAAGTTCATCCAGCTCACGCCGTCGTGGCTGTTGATGTGCTCGATGAGGCGCTCCAGCATGAGGAGAACCTGCGGGCGGCCGGACACATCGGGGTGGATGGTCATGGTGAAGGTCGCCTGATCCATTTCGCGGTAGACCCAGTCGAACTGGTCCCGCCACATCTGCTCGATGTCACGCGGGCTCACAAACCCGTGGGAGTTGGGCGCGGCCTTGATGAACATCATGGGAGGGAGATCATCGAGGTACCAGTTGGCGGGTATCTCCACGAGGTCGGTCTCTTCACCGCGCACCAGGGGCTTCATCCAGGACTCAGCGGGCTGGGTGTAGTCGATCTTGGTCCAGCTGTCGCCGACGCGGACGTAGTAGGGCTCGAAGTCGCGGTGCATAAGCGAGTGGTCATACTTGATGCCCCGCTCCAGGAGGATCTCGTTGGTGACGTTGGAGAACTCCCACCAGGGCGCTACGTAACCGGTGGGCCGCTTGCCGGAGACCTTGTCGATCAGCTCGATGGAGCGGTCGAGAATGGCCGTTTCCTGCTCGCGGGTCATGGCGATCGGGTTCTCGTGGGAGTATCCGTGCACGCCGATCTCCTGGCCGGCATCAACGATCATCCGGGTGAGGTCCGGGAACGTCTCGATCGAATGGCCCGGTACAAACCAGGTTGAGGGAAGGCTGTACTTTTCGAAGAGGCGCAGCAGCCGCGGGCCGCCTACCTCGCCGCTGAAGAGGCCTCTGGAGATATCGCACGGCGAGTCCTCGCCTCCATAAGAACCGAGCATGCCGGCAACGGCATCCACGTCGACCCCGAAGGCTACCTGAATTTCCTTACTCATAATCCACCTCTCATGGACGGTTACTGCTGATCTTTCAGTTGGTTTGATGTAGGTTTCCGCGTTCGGCAAACACTTCTGCAATGCGGGTAACGGGGGTGCCCAGCCGAATGAGCAACTGGAGCAGGGCAAGCGCCTGGGAAGGCTTGAGCATGCCGGCGGAGATGGCTCCGGCTGCTTCCAGATCCTTTCCGCCTCCGCCGCCGTACACGGCCATTACTGGACCGGCCTGGACCCGGGTGCTGACGATCACCGGGACCCCGGCGGCCACGGCCTGACCGACCACGGCAACGAAACCGCGATTGGCGTTACCGTTCCCGGTAGCCTGCAGGACGACTCCGCGGGATCCGGCCTCCAACGCCGCGGCCAGGAGCGAGCCGTCAGCACCCGGATGGCAGGCGATGACGTCGACCCGCGGTGCAGGGGATGCGGCAGGACCCGCCCAGGGAAGGGGAGCCAGGCGCCTGGTTGCTGTGCCCAGTTCAACCTCGCCGGCAGGGGACACCCGTCCAGCCGGACCGGCGTCCGGGTCACCGAATGCCTGCAGGTCTGACGTGTGAATCTTGCGGACTCCTGCGGCGCGAAAGATCCTGCCGTTGAAGACGATGAGTGCGCCCTGGTTCCGGGCGCCGGCCGACGCGGCGACGGCGACCGCCTGCTTCAGGTTTTCCGGCCCGTCCGGATCAGGGTGGTCGGCCGGACGCTGTGCTCCGGTGAACACGACGGGTCGCTCGTCATTGTGGAGGAGGTCTGCAAGGTAAGCGGATTCTTCCATCGTGTCCGTGCCGTGGGTCACCACCGCGCCTACCGCGTTCTCATCGGCCAGCGCCTCCCTGATGGAGGAACAGATCTCCAGCATGTCCGCAAAGCTGAGCGCATACGACCCGGTGCGCATCACATCCACGACCCTGACGGCCAGCTCAGGGTCCAGCCCTGCGCTGGCCAGCAGGTCGCTGCCGCCGTCCGCGGCCAGGGTAGCGCCGGACTCCGGGGTGTTGCGGGACACGATGGTGCCGCCTGTCGCGAGGAGTACGACATGGGGAGTGGTGACGTTCGTGTCCACGAAAACTCCTGTTCGAGGTTGTTTGCCCAATCGTTTGGGTTGCCTTTGCGAAAGACTTGACCAAACGTTTGGGTGGGTTCAAGATGAGACCCTATGGTGTGACTTGGGCCACGTCAAGAGGTCCGCCGGAAAATTAATCCGTACCGTAGGGTGCTACACGTGAATGGAAAGGACCGCGGGGTGAACCAGGGACAACGGAACCAACCGGCGGTTACCTTGAAGGACCTCGCCGACGAGCTGGGGCTTCATCTCTCGACCGTCTCCCGTGTCCTTCATTCCCGGGACGACGTGGCGCGCCGGGCGGCCTCCTCTGCAACCGCCCAAAAAGTCCGGGAACTGGCGCAGTTGCGCGGCTATTCGCCTGATCCGCAGGCCACCAGCCTTAGAACCAGAAGAACCAGGGCGATCGGCGTGATCGTGCCGCGGCTCTCCGACATCGTCCTCGCAACAATGTATGAGGGTGTCGAAGAGACCGCGGCGGCGAACAACTATTCGACGTTTGTCATGAACTCCCACGATGACCAGGACGAGCAGCGTCGCAAGGCCGGAATCATGCTCGCCAGGCGTGTTGACGGACTGATCCTCGGGGATGTTCATGCTGACAGTGACCTCGTCCACGAGCTCTCATCACGCGGAGTCCCTTTTGTTCTCATGAATCGCCGTCATCCGCAGTACCCATCATCCACGTGCGACGACGTTGTCGGCGGTGAGTTGGTGGCCGATCACCTGTGGGCGCAGGGTCACCGCCGGGTCGCCGTAATCGCCGGTGAAACCTACGCCAGTACTGCGCTGGACCGTACGGGAGGCTTCCGCAAGCGCTGGGAAGCGCTCGGTGGAACCCTTCCCGACGAGTCGGTGGTCTGGTCCCACTTCGACACCGAGGGCGGACGGGAGGCCGCCGAGCAGATCATGCTCGCGCCGGGCCCGGTTCCTACCGCCATCTTCGCGGTGAACGACTTTGCCGCCATCGGCGCGATGGGGGCGCTGCGTGCTGCCGGCCTCACCGTGGGAAAGGACATCGCCGTTGTTGGCTTCAACGACACGTCACTGGCTGCGCAGTTGCCCATCCCGCTCTCTTCGGTGCGCTCACCCATGATGGAGATCGGGCGGAGAGCGGTCGGCCTGTTGCTGAACGTGCTGGACCATCATCCGGCTGAGTCCCAACTGTTGGAGCCGCAGCTGATGGTCCGTGAAAGCAGTGACTTCGGCGTCGAAGGCAGCTGACGGGTCGGTGGGCGCCGACAGTTGCGGTTTTCCTCGCACCGCCGGCTCTCACCGGGCCCACTCCCAAATCCTCGCCCGGCGCTCGTTCATCTCCCGCCGGGCCTGCAGCGCCTCGTCCATCGAGACGGAGCGGAAGGCCGTCGTCGTGCCCGGTGCGCTTCTGGCAAGTAGATCCATGTCCGCGCTGATGACGGTAGCCACCATGGCGTAGCCGCCGCCGGAGACGGCATCCCGGTGCAGGATGATCGGCTCCTTTCCGCCGGGAACCTGGATGGACCCGACGGCGTAACCGGCGTCGACAATGTTCGAGGGATCCGATCCCGCGCCGAACGGTTGCTGCCGCGGTTTCCAGGACAGCTCCGGTCCGGCGTAGCGCAGCCCCATGCGGTCTGCAACCGGGGTCAGGGTCCAGTCCGCGCTGAGCAGCGTGGACAATCCTTCCTCTGTCAGACGGTGGTCATAAAGGCCTGGCAGCACACGGACGGTGACATCCCTGTCAAAGGTCGGGCGCTCCGCCTCATCGAAGTGACCGGGTGAGGCGACGTCGTCGAACGGTGTGTGCTGCGCGCCGACGGGGACTGCGTCCCCGGCTTGCAGCGCCCGGCCGTTGAAGCCTCCCATGGCGCCGAGCGTGTACGTCGAACGGCTGCCCAAGACCGAGGGGACGTCGATGCCGCCCTGGGCGGCGATGTAATAGCGGGTACCGCCGCTCAGCATGCCGAAGGACAACTGATCGCCGGCCCGAAGCTGCAGGCGCGTCCACTGCTCCTGCGCCACGTCGTTGATCTTCACCTCCACGGGCGCCCCGGTGACGGCGACAACGGCGTCCTCGTCGCTGACCAGTTTTGGTCCGATGTAGGTGCATTCCAGCACCGCTTCCGTCCCAGTGTTGCCGACCAGGGAGTTGGCCATTTCCGCTGAGAGCTGGTCCATGGCTCCGCCCTGTGGGATGCCGACGTTGTAGTAGCCGGGACGGCCTCTGTCCTGGACGGTGGTCGCGAGGCCCGGTTCGAGGATGTTAAACGCCATTGAGCTGCTCCATGATGTCCTTGTTGTACTGGGCGGGGTTATCCAGAGCACGCTCAAGATCGAAGGTGACCGGTGTCTGGCGGTAACGGTAGGTGCCGGCTTCCACCTGCGCCTGGATATCGCGGTATTCCTCTTCCTCGACGGGGCGGAACTTCACAATGTCTCCGGGGCGGAAAAAGATCATGAAGTCCCTGAAGTCCTCAAGACGCTGTGCCGGGTCGAAGATCGGGGCCGCCGCGATGCCGAACATCTGGTAGCCGCCTGCTCCGCGGACCGAGTAGATGCAGGCGAAGCATCCTCCATGCCCCACGGTGAGGGCGGGCGTATCGGTGCGGGGGCTGAGGTACTTGGGGACTTCCAGCTGCTCCTCCTGCGGAACGATCTGGAACATGAACGGCAGGCCCGCCACAAAGCCGACCATGGACACGAGCCACGCCGATTCATGGTGGCGGCGGATGAACTCCGCGGCGGACTCGAGGTTGTTCTCCTCGGCGGCGAAATCGAGATCGTTGCCCTCGGGCCGCTGGTGGCCCTTGCGGAAGCGTGCACCGGTTTCATTGGTGTAGGAATCGTCATACCAGACCGGAACCTCAATGACCCGCGTTTCCAGCACGCGCGAAGAGGCATGAACCACCTGGTCTTCCAGGGCCCGGACGGCAGACTCCAGTTCTGACGGTAGTACGACGTCGGGGTCGAACCGGATGAGGAGCGAAGCGTTTGCGGGGCAGATGTCGGTGACGCCCGCGATGTCCTCCTCTCCGAGCAGGGCCGCCATCGCATTGGCCTTGAAGTTTGCGGCCAGGCTCATGTCTTCGGCGATTTCGACGAACAGGAACTCATCGCCTCCCCAGGTGTAGCGGGCTGTCTGGGGGACAGCTGGGGCACTGGTCATGTGAGCGCTCCTAACAGTTCGGGCGTTGATTCGATGAACTTTGAATGGTGTTGGGCTGAAAGCACTTCCTCGCGTTCGAGCAGGGATTTCAGCAGCGGCAGCGTGGTTTTCACTCCCTCTATGTGCACTTCCCGCAGGGCGTGGGCTGAGCGTGCGATCACTTCCTCGCGGCTGCTGTCCCACACGATGAGCTTGGCAAGCAGTGAGTCATAGAAGGGGGCGACGACGGAGCCGGAGACAACCCCGGAATCGACCCGGACGCCCGGTCCGCCGGGCCAGTCCAGACGCTGGAGCGTACCGGGGCTGGGCATGAAGCCGTTGTCAGGATCTTCCGCGTTGATGCGGAATTCGAAGGCGTGGCCGCTGAACCGGATGTCTTCCTGCTGCAGGCGGAGCGACCTGTCCCTGGCCACCAGAATCTGCTCGCGGACCAGGTCCAGGCCGGTGATCATCTCCGTGACGGGGTGCTCAACCTGCAGGCGGGTGTTCATCTCGATGAAGGCGGCTTCCTCGGCGTCCGGGTCGTAGAGGAATTCGATGGTTCCGAGACCTTCGTAGCCGCACTGCAGTCCGAGATCGATCGAGGACTGGAGGATCGTATTCCGGACGTGGTCCGGCAGGCCCGGAGCTGGTGCCTCCTCAACGATCTTTTGCTGCCTGCGCTGCAGAGAGCAGTCCCGGTCGCCGATGTGGATCACGCGTTGTCCGTCGCCAAGGATCTGCACTTCGACGTGCCGTGCCTTCGCGACGAACTGCTCAAGGTACACCGCCGGGTCACCGAATGCTGCCTGCGCCTCTGCGCGGGCGATGCTGATGGTCGATTCGAGGTCGCCTTCCTCCGTCACCAGCCGGATGCCGCGGCCGCCGCCACCGGCGGAGGCCTTCACCACGAGGGGGTAACCCACCTCGGCGGCGATGGCGAGCGCATCTGCGCCCTCCGTTACAGGGCCGTCACTGCCGCGCAGAGTCGGCACTCCTGCCTTTTTGGCGGCCTGCCGTGCCTGGGCCTTGTTGCCCATCAGCTCGATTGCGGAGGCGGGAGGTCCAATCCAGGTTAGTCCGCTGTCGGTCGCCGCCTTCGCGAAGGAGGCGTTCTCGGACAGGAATCCGTAGCCGGGGTGGACGGCGTCGCACCCGCTCTCCGTGGCGGCGCGCAGCACCGCCGCGACGTCAAGGTAGCTCTTGCTTGCGGGTGCGGGGCCGATGCTGCGCACCTCGTCAGCAAGGTGGGCAGCGTACGATTCCGCATCCGCCTCGCTGGCCGCCAGGACGGTGCGGATGCCGAGGCCGCGGGCTGAGCGGATGATGCGGACGGCGATCTCACCCCGGTTCGCTACCAGTATTTTCTGTATCATTCGGCGGTCACAGTCGCGATCACGGCGCCCGGGTTCACGGTGCCGGCATCCTCGATGAGGAACTTCTCAAGGACTCCGGAAACGTCGCTGCGGATCTCCGAGAACTGCTTCATGATTTCGACGACGCCGATGGTCTGTCCCGCTTCAATCCGCTCGCCCTCCTCCGCGTAGGGCTCCTTGTCAGGACCAGGCTTGCGGTAGAAAATTCCCGGCAGGGGAGAAATGATGTCAGACATGTTTGTCCTTTCTGGACGGTGCTGGAGTTACGGAAATCAGTTGGTGCCGGACAGCTCGTCGCGGACTGCCTGGGCGACGGCGACCGAATTCGGAGCGTCGGAATGGACGCAGATGCTCTGGAACTCGATATCAAGGAGCGTGCCGTCGGATGCTTCGACTTTCCCGTCGTCAAGAACCCGCCGGACCCGTTCTCCGGCAGCTGCAGGGTCGGTGGGCTCGGGCCGGCGTTGGATGAGCAGTTCTCCGGCAGGGCCGTAGTTGAGGTCCACGTAGAGTTCGGCGACAAACGGGACGCCTGTGCGCTCGCACACCTTCTGGTGCTGGGTGCCGGCCAGACCATAGAAGGGAACGTCATACAGGGTGGCTACCCGTGCCGCCGCTTCCATCAGCGAGGCGTCCCGGGCCAGCATGCCGTAGAGCGAGCCATGGGGCTTGATGTGGTTCAATTCCACGTCCGCCTGCCGCAGGTAAGCACCTAACGCTCCGACCTGGTACAGCAGCAGGTTTTCAACCTCTTCGGGGGTTAGTTTCATTTCTCGACGGCCGAAACCGACGACGTCGGGCAGACCTGGATGCGCCCCGACCCGGACGCCGTGGTCACGGGCAGCCGCCACGGTAGCCGCCATGGTGTCCGGGTCTCCGGAGTGGAACCCGCAGGCGACGTTGGCGATATCGATGATGTCCATCAGCTCGGCGTCATTGCCGAACGAGTGCAGGCCCAGAGACTCGCCCATGTCTGAATTGAGAGTGAGGGTGGTAGCGCGTGTGGTGGCGCTCACGGTTTCGGTCATGCGGTTCAGCCTAAGGGGGCATAGGTCCACAGAATAGTGGGCATCAGTCCGTCTCATTCGCCGTAAAATGTGCAGATGCCTACCCTCTCTATTCGATGATCGTCGCCGACCTCCTCGCTGCCGACTCCCTGCAGCTGCGTCTTCACACGCCGTCGAGCGTGGAGCGGCTGGCCCAGGAGATCAGTTGGTGTGCCCCGACCGAGATCATGGATCCCACGCCGTTCCTCAGCCCGAACGTCCTGCTTCTGACCAACGGGATCGGGCTGAACGTGGAGGATGAGCGCACGTGGGCCGCTTATGTGGAGCGGCTTGTTGCTGCGCGTGTGTCGGCCATTGCGTTCGGGACGGGCACAGCGCACCGGCTGGTTCCGCGTGGTCTGGTGCGCGCGGCCACGGAACAGGAGATGCCGTTACTCGAGATACCGAGGGTGGTGCCGTTCCTGCAGGTGCACCGGCACGTCACCAATGTGCTGCAGAGCGAATACTTTGCGTCGACTACCCGTTCGTGGGAGCTCGCCGAAATGTGTGCGGGTCTGGCGGCATCCGGAGCAAGCCTCGGCGAGATCCTCGGCGCGCTCGCGGAAGAGACCGGGGCGGAATTGGCGATCTTCGACGTGAGCGGAGCCGTCATTGCCAGTTTCCCTGCGAGCGGAGTCTGGACGCACTCCGATCTGGAGGGGGTGGCTGCCGGGCGTCGCGAAGGAGTGGTTCCACTGCCCATGGGTGGAGGTGACTCGTTCCATCTGGTGGCCAGGGGCAGTTCGGCTGAGCATCCGGTGGCCACGCTCCTGGGACCGGCGGCGTCGATCATTGCAGTGCAACTCCAGACCGCACTCAACTCGGCGTCGCAGCGGGAGCAGGAACTGGAGCGGCTTCTGGATATGGTTCCGGACTGGAACGGTGTTGCCCTGGAGGAGTTCAGCCGTGGTTTCGCAGCCACCGGGCTTGATCCAGCGGGGGACACCTATGTGGTCACGGCGACGGCGGGACACGCGAACCTCTCTCACGCGTGGCGGCTACGGTTGATCCTCCATGAGCTGTTCGAGGACGTGAGGCTGGTGGTCAGAGCGGGAACTCTTTACTCCTTTGCGCAGGTTCCAATACCAAGCGCTGACTCCTCCGGCGGCGTTCTGAAACCGCTGTTTCGCCGCCTCCGGCAGGAAATGCCGAGGCAGCCGCTGGTGGTGAAGGGGCCGTGCAACAGCGTGGACGAGTTTCGATTGGGAGTCCACCAGGCCGGTGAGATGGTGACCGCCGTGTCGCAGCCCACGCTGGCCCCTGAGCTCGCGATCGGCGCACTGGTGGCCTCCAGCGTGACGCGGGGTGCACGGACGAGCGCGCAAAAGCTGCTGGCGCCGGTCATTGCCTACGATCAGGAGCACACGGGGCACATGATGCATACGCTCCGGACCTACCTGGCGCATGACGGTCAGCCCTCACGCGCTTGTGCGAGGCTTTTCATTCACCGCAACACTTTGGCCCAGCGTCTGGCGAAACTTGAGCGGCTGCTCAACCTTCGGCTGAACACGCTGGAAGGTCAGGCTACGTGCCTGATGGCTCTGCGGATTCTCGAGACGTAGGCGGAGGATTACGCGCCACCGGGAGCCGTCACCGGCTGTAGTGGTAGCGGCATTGCGCGATGCGGATTTCACCTTCCGCAACTTTGTAGACCAACCGGTGCTCGTCGTTGATTCGCCGCGACCAGTAACCCTGGAAGCCGTGCTTCAGGGGCTCCGGCTTTCCGATTCCCTCGTTTCCATTCCGCTGCACGTCACGGATCAGGCTGTTGATGCGTTTGAGGATCTTACGGTCCTCGGTCTGCCACCAGAGGTAGTCCTCCCAAGCGGCTTCATCCCAGAGCAGCTTCATTCGACAAGATCATGTTCGGTGCCCTCACCGCGTTCGAGGTTCTCGATAGCACCCAGAAGCCGCCGGGCGTTCTCAGGGCTGCGGAGCAGGTACGCAGCCTCCTTCAGCGACTGGTAATCGTCCAACGAAACAATCACCACGGGATCCTTGCCGGCACGGGTGATGACAATTTCTTCGCGGTCGTCCAGCACTGAGTCGAGCGTTGCCGCGTAGTTGGCCCGGGATTCCGAGTAGGTCATTGTCTTCATGGCGTCTCCTTACGTACGTATTATTGTACGTCCGCTATCTCCTTGCGGGCAACGGCCCAGGAGCCTACCCCCAGAACACCGCCACAATGATGTTGAGTAGCGTCAGCCCGCCAATCGCACCGAGAATGCCCGACGGCACCGCGTCCTTCTTCCGGTTGATGAAAGCCAGCACGACGACGGCGATCATCACCAGCAGCTTCACTCCGATCTTGATGTTGTCGACTTCCGCCAGGTCACCGGCTTCAAGAACACCGACCAGTCCCAGCCCGGTAACCAGCTGCAGCCAGCTGCCGTGCATGATGCCCGGGGTGACCACGGCCCCGCCGGTACGCATGCTGCGGATCTGGGCAATGACACCGCCGAGAATGGCAGCGAGACCGACGAAGTGCAGGACGAGGAGAAGGTTGCGCAGGAATTCCATGGCACCAGCTTAGGGGGACTGGCAGCCTATCCGAGCGGCGCCGGGCCGAGGTCCTCGATCAGCTTCTGCATCAGCACATAGGCCCTGTTCCGGTACGCAATGAGCTCCGGGGTGCGCTCGGCGGGCACGTCGAGGAAACCTGCTCCCGTCTTGGTGCCCAGCTTCCCGGCGTCGACCAGGTCCGAAAGGATCTTCGGCGTGGCGAACCGCTCCGGGAAGTCCGTCTGCAGCGACTTGTAGCAGAAGTTGTAGACGTCGAGACCGGCCATGTCGGCGATGGCGAAGGGCCCAAAGAAGGGGAGCCGGAAACCGAACGTTGTCCGCACCAGGGTGTCGATATCCTCCGGGGTTGCCACGCCCTCCTCGACCAGCTGGGTAGCTTCGTGGAAGAGCGCGTACTGCAGGCGGTTCAGCGCGAACCCGGTGACGTCCTTGACGACGGCGGTCTGCTTGCCGGTGCTGTGCACGATCTCCCGCACGGTGGCCACCACTGCTTCGGCCGTTCCGGCGTGGGGAATGATTTCGACGCCGGGAATGAACGGCGAGGGGTTGGAGAAGTGCACGCCGAGGAAACGCTCCGGGTTGGTCACTGCCTTTGCCATCTCGCCGATGGAGATGGTGGAGGTGTTGGAGCCGATGATGGCGTCCGGGCGGGCGGCTGCACAGATACGGGCAAGTATGTCGTTCTTGATGCCGAGAACTTCGGGGACGGCTTCCTCAATGAAATCCGCGTCCGCTACGGCCTCCTCGACCGACGCCGCTGCCACGAGGTTCTTCTCCAGGGTTTCGGTGGCGCCCGTGGGGAACAACCCGGCATCGACAAACTCACGCGATTCGGAAATCAACCGGTCGTAATTCTTCTCCGCGATCTCGGCCGAAACATCGGAGAGCGCCACAGTGGCACCCGAGAGCGCCAGAACCTGGGCGATTCCGCCGCCCATGTAACCGGATCCGACTATTGCTACTTTCTGGGTCATGTCTTAGTTCTCTTTCGGTTCGTAGGAGCAGATTGCCTCGACCTTGGCCGCGGACGAGCTGGTTTCATCGAAGCGGTGGGTAAGCCACTCATCGACGAGTTTCCGGGCGAGCTCCAGCCCAATGACACGCTGGCCGAAGGTGAGAACCTGCGCGTTGTTGCTCAGCACGGAGCGTTCAACCGAGTAGCTGTCATGCGCAGTGACGGCGCGGATTCCGGGCACTTTGTTGGCGGCGATCGCGACGCCGAGACCCGTGCCGCAGATGAGGAGCGCGCGGTCCGCTTCCCCTGCCGCGACCTTTCGGGCGGCGTCGACTGCGATGTGCGGGTACGCAGTGGAATCGTTGCTGCCCACGCCCACATCGAGCACGGACTCCACCCGCTCGTCGGCCTCCAACAGATCCTTCAGGGCGGTCTTGTATTCGACTCCGGCTTCATCATTCCCGATGACGATGCGCAGCTTCTCACTCATGGGCGTACTCCTTTTCGGTGGTCAGGTCCCGGACTGCATGCGCAACGGACTCGGCAATCAGGGCGAAGGACACGGCTCCGGGGTCCGGGTGGCCCACGCTTTTCTCAGCGAGCGGACGGGCGCGGCCCTTCCGTGGGCGGAGGGCGGCGGTCTGTTCGGCAGCAGCGGTTGCGGCACCGGCAGCAGCCGTCAGGGTGTCGGCGACCGTGGCGCCGTTGTCCAGGTGCTCGGAGAAGGCGTCGAGGTAGGGAATCAGGGCGTCCACCATGGTCTTGTCGCCGGGTTCGGCCTTGCCCAGGTTCCTGATCGCGGCGCCGAACGCCGAGGCAGCGGAGAATGCATCCTGTGGTCCGTACGATTCCCGGTTGCCAAGGGAATGTGCCAGGGCAATGAGCCCGGAACCCCACAGCGCTCCGGAGGTCCCGCCGGCTTTTTCCGACCACGCTTCACCGGCCGCGGTCAGGACACGGTCCACGCCCGCGGAGCTGCCCGCAGCCTGCGAGGCAGCATCAGCTGCTGCCTCAATACCCCGGCGCATGCCGATGCCGTGGTCGCCATCACCGGCAACGGCATCGATGGTGCCGAGCTCGGTCTCATGTTCGATGATCACCGAGCGCACGGCGTCCAGGAGTACGACGGCGCTCCCACCCAGTGCGGCGGCGGCCGGGGTGGGCTTCGGAAAGGCTGCTTCTGTTTCAGCCGCCAGCTGCTGCACGTCCCGGTGCGGACGTGCAGCGACGTTGCCCTTCCGGAAAGCCGGGGTGTCTGCAGGTGCAGCCCAGTAGGTTTCGAGCTCATCATCGAGCCAGAGCAGTGTCAGCGAGACGCCGGCCATGTCCAGGCTGGTGACCAGCTCACCGCACTCGGGTTCAACAATCTCAAGCCCCGCCGAGGCAAGCAGTGTCTCGATCCGACCATAGAGAAGGAACAGTTCTTCATATTTCACTGTCCCCAGACCATTGACCAGGACAGCAACGCGGCTGCCGGCGTCGTCCGGCTTGTCTTCCAGAAGTTTTGAGACCAGGAGCTCGGCAAGCTCGGACGCTGTGGGCATCGGGTGGTCCGAGATGCCGGGCTCTCCGTGGATGCCCAGCCCGAGGGACATGTGATCGGGCTGCACTGAGAAGAGAGGCTGGTCCGCGCCGGGCAGGGTGCAGCCGTCAAAGGCGACCCCGAGTGAGCGGGTGCGGTAGTTGGCCTTGCGGGCCAGCCGTTCGACGTCGTCGAGGTTCAGGCCCGCTTCTGCCGCTGCGCCAGCCACCTTGAACACGGTGAGGTCACCGGCGATGCCGCGGCGGTTTTCCAGCTGGTCGACGGGTGCGCTGGCGATGTCGTCGGTGACCAGTACGGTTCGGGTCTCGATCCCTTCGGCGTTGAGGCGGAGCTCGGCCTGCCCAAAGTGCAGGACATCCCCGGCATAGTTGCCGTAGCTCAGCAGCACGCCACCGCCGTTCTGGGCGGTCTTCGCAACGCGGTAGACCTGCCCGGCGGCGGGCGAAGCGAACATGTTGCCGCAGGCTGCTCCGGCGGCGAGGCCCTGACCCACCAGGCCGGCGAAGGCCGGATAGTGCCCGGAGCCGCCGCCGATAACCAGGGCAACCTGGCCCTCGACCATCTCGGTGGACCGCACCACGCCGCCGTCCACGCGGGCTACATACCGGCGGTTGGCGGCGGCGAACCCGTCGAGGGCGTCGTCGGCAAAGGATGCGGGATCATCAAGAATTCGTGTCATCGGTTTTCCTCGTTGAATCCGTGAGAGTTGAATCAGTTGAAAGCTCAGCTGGCGGTCTGCCGCGCTGTCTGGCGGCCCTGCGCAACGAGGGGCGTACCCAGTGCGTAGTCCTCGGTCTTGGGAAGGATCCTCTTCCGCAGGTATTCCTGGTTGGTGGCAGAGACGCTGAGGCCGTCTCCGCCGTAGTGCTCGGCGCAGATGATGCCCTGGAAGCCGGAGGCGAGCGCCGTCCGGACCGCTTCGCGGTAGTTGATGACGCCCGTCTCCAAAGGTGCGGGCGTGACGGTGAAGTGGTTGCGCGCCAGGTTCTCGTCGCGGCTGTAGTTCTTCACGTGCCAGTAGTTGGCGTACGGCATGGTCTTGGCAATCAGTTCCGGGATGGACTCGATGGGGCGGTGGGCGCGCACCAGGTTACCGAGGTCGGGGTTGAGGCCGACATTGGGCAGATCGATGTCCTGGACGAGCCGCACGGCGGAATCGCCCGAGCCCAGATACGTATCCTCATACAGTTCCAGGGACATCAGGAGTCCCAGGTCCGCCGCATGGCTTCCGAGCTCACAGAGCCTCTCGACCGCCTTCTTCCAGGTGTCCGGGTCATTGTCGGGGTCCTTGTGGCCATCCACCGTCCAGAACCACAGCTGCTTTTTCTGCAGGGGAGTGAGGGGCTGTTGCAGGCCGAAGGAAACCACCTCGCAGCCGAGTTGAGCGGCAGCCTCCAGCGTGCGGTGGCTGTAGGCGAGATTGTCTTCCCAGTTCCGCTCGTCGATGACGCTGCAGCGGATGGCTGAGAGGGCAGGCGCCCCGACCCCGACGTTCTGCGTGGCACGCTTCAGTTCCTCAAGGCGCTCCGGAGACAGGTCGCCGGGGCGGATCCAGGTGTCCAGCAGGTCTACGTTGTCGAACCCCGCGTCCTGGATTTCGCGGAAGACGCTCTCCCAGACGGTGGGGTCGGCCTCCTGCATGGTGACGCCGTCCGTTCCCTGATGCGGGAACTGCAGTGGGGCAGCGGTAATGGGCCAGGTCTCTGCTGTGTAAACCATGATCTACTCCGTCGTATCGGTGGGTTTTCTAGCTGACTGATGTGCCGGGCGCCGGCCGGCAGCTATCGCGGCGGGGCCGTGGACTCCCGAACCAGCAGCCGGGTTGCCAGTTCAATGCGCGTCGAGTCCGGTTCCTGTCCGTCGATCTGGCGAAGCAGCGCACGTGCAGCGGTGCGGCCGATCTCGCGCAGCGGTTGCTCCACGGTGGTCAGTTGCGGCATGGCTTCCTCGATGAAGGAGGTGCCGTCGAAGCCGACGATGCTGAGGTCCGCGGGAACCTGCAGGCCGCGGCGGCGGGCCTCTTCCCACACGCCCATCGCGATCGTGTCATTCGCGGCAAAGACCGCGGTGGGCGGCTCCGGCAACTCCAGCAGACGGCTGAGCCCCTCGATGCCGAAAGCCCGGGTGAAGGCGCCGGGAATCACGTATTCGGGACGTGTCTCCATGCCCCGTCCCAGCAGCGCAGCCATGTAGCCGTGCTGGCGGTCGTGGCTGCACTCTGCCTGCGGCGGACCGCCGAGGTGGGCGATCCGCTGGTGGCCCAGATCCAGCAGATGCTCGGTGGCGGCCTTGCCGCCGGCCCAGTTGGTAGCTCCGACACTCACCACGTCGGCACCCGGCGGGTTGAGCGGGTCCACCAGGACCACCGGGATGCCGCGTTCCTGGAAGGTGAGCAGATCACTGCGCCCCCACTTCGAGGTGACGAGCAGCAGGCCATGCCTGCCGGCGTCGAGCATTCGCTGGACGCGCTGTGCCGCGCTGACGGACTTCAGCGACATGGCGGACAGCACCACCTCGGCACTGTTGCCGCCGGCGCATTCCAGGATCCCGTCCATCACCTCGGTGTAGTAGGCGGTGGTGACGCTTTCGACGACGACGTCGATCATCACCGAATCCGTCCGTCGCCGCGGAGCAGCTGAGCGGTAGTTGAGGGTGCGCATGACCTCCAGGACGCGGTCGCGGGTGGCGGCCGCGACGTCGTCTCTTCCGTTAAGAACTTTCGAAACTGTCGGGATGGAGACGCCGGCGACTTCCGCTACCGAGGCCAGTGTGGCCTTGCGGGTGGAGGTGTCTGTCTCAGCCACGCCTGCTCCTTTTATGAGGTGATTCCGACATTTTTGGTGTCTGCTATTGACCGTGGTGGTGTGATGGAACTAACTTTACATCTATCGAAACACATTTCGAAACATTTCGAAACCCGTCCGGTACTGTTCATCCGAAAACAGCCTCTTATCGACCGGAGCCAGCGTGGGCCCGGTCTGAGGAAGGAAACTTATTCCATGAAGAACTCGAAGCTGTCCCGCATCGTCGCTGCAGCGTCCGCAATGACACTGACCCTGACGCTGGGAGCCTGCGGCACCAGCGGCCCGCAGGACACCACCGCCTCCACCGGTTCCCCGACCTTCTGGGCCCTCACCGGTGCCAACGAATCCATCATCAAACCGTCGATCGAGTCCTGGAACGAGGAGCACAGCGATGCCCCGATCAAGCTCGACTTCTTCGCCAATGACGCCTACAAGACCAAGGTCCGCACCGCGATCGGCGCCGGTGAGGGTCCCACCCTCATCCACGGCTGGGGCGGCGGCGTCCTGAAGTCCTACGTTGATGAGGGCCACGTGATGGACCTGACCGAATTCCTCGAGGAGAACCCCGAGGTGAAGGAACGCTACATTCCGGCGGTCCTGGAAAACGGCGTCATCGACGGAACCAGCTACGCCCTTCCCTACACGGGCATGCAGCCGGTGGTTCTGTACTACAACAAGGAAGTCTTCGACCAGGTAGGGGCGGAGCCGCCGCAGACCTGGGACGAGCTCATGGACCTGGTTCCGAAGTTCAACGAAGCCGGAATTGCACCCTTCTCCCTCGGCGGCCAGTCCAAGTGGCCCAACCTGATGTGGTTCTCCTACCTGGTGGACCGGGTGGGAGGACCGGAGGTCTTCCAGGCCATCCTCGACGGCGAAGAGGAAGCCTGGTCCGATCCCGCGGTTCTCGAGGCCCTCACCAAGATCCAGGAACTGGTGGACGCCGGCGGCTTCGTCAACGGCTTCTCCTCGGTAGCGGCCGACGGCGGTGCTGACGCCGCCCTCATGTACACGGGCAAGGCAGCCATGCTGCTCCAGGGCGGTTGGGTTTACCAGACCATGAAGAATGACGCCCCGGACTTTGTCTCCTCCGGAAACCTCGGGTACCTCAACTTCCCCGAGGTTGAAGGCGGCAAGGGCGATCCGGAGAACATCGTCGGCAACCCGAGCAACTTCCTCGCTGTCTCCGAGACCGCCACCGAGGAACAGAAGGACGCAGCCCTGGAGTACCTCAAGGACGGCGTCTACAACGAGGAGTACACCCAGAACCTGGTTGCATCCGGTGCCATCCCGCCGACCGTCGGCGCCGAGGACCTGCTGGCGGAGTCCGAAGACAAGGACTTCCTCACCCAGCTCTACGGCATGGCAACCGGCGCACCGAGCTTCCAGCTCTCCTGGGACCAGGCACTCAGCCCGGAGGAAGGCAGCGCGATGCTCGCCAACCTGGACCGTATCTTCCTGGGTGAGATCACCCCGGAGCAGTTCGCGGAAACCATGAACGGGACGCTGGGCAAGTAAATGGCTCTGCAGACCGAAACCCGGTCCGCGTCACCGGCGCAGGGAGGCCGCAGTGCGGCCTCCCTGGGCTGGTTCGCCGTCCCGGCCCTCGTGTTCTTTGTTATCTTCGCGATCATCCCGCTGATCGGCGTGGTGTTCCTCAGTTTCACCAGCTGGAACGGCCTCGGTGAGATCAGACTGAGCGGCCTCGACAGCTGGGTCACCGCCCTCACCAGCCCGGTCACCCTCAACGCGATCTGGGTGACGGTGAAGATCATGTTCTTCTCCCTGATCGTGCAGGTGCCGATCAGCCTGCTGCTCGGCGTCTTCACCGCCGGCAGCCAGCGGTACCGGGCACTGCTCGCGGTCATCTACTTTGTTCCGCTGCTGCTGTCCTCAGCCGCGGTCGCCATCGCCTTCAAGGCGCTCCTGGACCCCAACTTCGGTATGGGGCCGGGCCTCGGGCTTCCGATCCTCGCCCAGGACTGGCTGGGGAATCCGGACCTGGTGCTGTTCGTCGTCGTCTTTGTCATCGCCTGGCAGTTTGTACCGTTCCACACCCTGATCTACCAGGGCGGCGTTCGGCAGATCCCGGCCAGCTTCTACGAGGCGGCGCAGATCGACGGCGCCGGCCGGGTCCTGCAGTTCTTCCACATCACCCTGCCGCAGCTGAAGTACACGATGATCACCTCCACCACCCTGATGGTGGTCGGTTCGCTCGCCTACTTCGACCTCATCTTCGTCCTGACCGCGGGCGGTCCGGGCTACGCAACCAGGCTCCTGCCGCTGCACATGTACCTCACCGGTTTCCAGGCGAATGACATGGGTGCGGCCAGCGCGCTGGGAGTGATCCTCGTCGTCGTCGGGCTTGGCCTTGCGATTCTCGTCCAGAGCTTCGGAGGCCGTAACCGTGCCGCCAGCCAGTTGGAAGGAGCCTGATGGCCGTCACAACTGAAGTCCCGCAGACCACCGGCAAGCGCCACCATCCGTCCAAACCGGTACGACGGCGGCGCTCAGGCTGGCGCCCCAACCTCCTGGGCGGTCTGGGCGGCTGGATCTGGCTCGCCGTGATCATCCTGCCGATCTACTACGTGGTGATCACCAGCCTGAAGAATCAGGCCGGCTTTTTCGGCAGCAACCCGCTGGCTCCGCCGACGGACCCGACACTGGACAACTACGTCTTTGTCCTTGAGGCCGGGTTCACACAGTACTTTGCGAACTCGCTGATCGTCACGGTGGGCACGGTGCTCCCGGCGCTGGTGATTTCCTTCATGGCCTCCTACGCGATCGTGCGGGGAAAGGGCCGGTTCATCACCTGGACCAACACGCTGTTCCTGATGGGACTGGCCATTCCGCTGCACGCCACCATCATCCCGATCTACTACATGATCACCAGGGTGCGGCTTTATGACACCCTGCTGGCGCTGATCCTGCCGTCGATCGCGTTCGCCATCCCGATCTCGGTCCTGATCCTCTCGAACTTCCTGCGCAACGTGCCCAAGGAACTGTTCGAGTCCATGCGGCTGGACGGCTGCTCGGAGTTCAGCATGATGTGGCGGCTCGCACTGCCGCTGACCCGTCCCGCGGTGGTGACGGTCGGGATCTACAACGCCCTGCACGTCTGGAACGGGTTCCTTTTCCCGCTGATCCTGACGCAGAGCCCGGACAAGCGCGTGCTGCCCCTCTCGCTCTGGGCGTTCCAGGGTGAGTACACGATCAACATTCCGGCGGTGCTCGCCGCCGTCATGCTGGCAACCCTGCCGCTGCTGGTGCTCTACGCGATCGCCCGGAAGCAGCTGGTCAGCGGGCTCACCGCCGGCTTCAGCAAATAGGAGATTACATGGCACAGAACACAACTCCCCTGCGGGTGGGCATGGTGGGCTATGCGTTCATGGGCGCAGCCCACTCGCACGCCTGGCGGACGGCTCCTCGTTTCTTTGACCTGCCGCTGCAGCCGGAGCTCTCCGTCCTGGTGGGACGGAACGCTTCCGCTGCGGCCGAGGCTGCGTCCCGCATGGGCTGGAATGAGACGGCCACTGACTGGCGGGAGGTTCTTCAGCGGGACGATATCGACCTGATCGACATCTGCACGCCGGGGGACACCCACGCCGAGATCGCCATTGCCGCACTGGAGGCCGGCAAGCACGTCCTGTGTGAGAAGCCGCTGGCCAACTCGGTGGAGGAAGCCGAGCGCATGGTGGCCGCTGCGGAGGCTGCAGCCCAGCGTGGTGTCCTGGCGATGTGCGGGTACAGCTACCGCCGCACGCCCGCTCTCACCCTGGCCCGGGAACTGGTGCAGGAAGGGCGGATCGGAACCATCCGGCACGTCCGCGCCCAATACCTGCAGGACTGGCTCTCGGATGAGAACACCCCGCTGACCTGGCGCATGGATAAGGACAAGGCCGGATCAGGATCGCTCGGCGACATCGGTGCGCACATCATCGACGCCGCCCAGTGGATCACCGGGTCCAACATCGCCGGTGTCTCGGCGCTGATGGAGACCTTCGTGACCGAGCGGCCAGTCGGCGGCGATCTGGTGGGACTCGGCGGCAAGGGCGACGCGTCGGGGAAGCGCGGCCCGGTCACGGTGGACGACGCCGCAGCCTTTACCGCCAGGTTCGACGACGGCGCTATCGGTGTTTTCGAGGCCACCCGCTTTGCGCTGGGGCGGAAGAACGCCATCCGGCTGGAGATCAACGGTTCGAAGGGCTCGATCGCGTACGACTTCGAGGACATGAACGTCCTGGAGTACTACGACGGCTCCAACGACAGCCGGACCTCCGGTTTCCGCCGAATCCAGGTCGGCGAGCCGGACCACCCGTACACCGGCAACTGGTGGCCGGTGGGCCACGGCCTCGGGTATGAGCACGGGTTTACGCATCAGGTGGTGGACCTCGTCACTGCGCTTGCGGAGGGAAGCCAGCCGTCGCCGTCGTTCGCTGACGCGTTGCAGGTCCAGCGGGTGCTGGCCGCGGTGGAGCAGAGCGCCGCCGCGAAATCACTCTGGCAGCAGGTTTGAAAGGAACATCAATGACACGACCAGTAACACTCTTTACCGGCCAATGGGCCGATCTGCCGTTCGAGGAGGTAGCGCGGCTCGCCGGCGAGTGGGGCTTTGACGGCCTGGAGATCGCCTGCTGGGGAGACCATCTCGATCCCGAGCGCGTCGTCGAGGACGACTCGTACCTCCGGGACCGCCTCGACATCCTGGAGCGGAACAATCTGCAGGTTCATGCCATCGCCAACCACCTCACCGGCCAGGCGGTCTGTGATGACCCTATCGACGAGCGGCACCGTGCCATCCTGCCCGAGCGGGTCTGGGGGGACGGCGAAGCGGGGGGAGTCCGGCGTCGTGCCGCCGACGTGATGAAGGCGACCGCCCACGCAGCCGCCCGGCTGGGAGCTTCCACCGTGACCGGCTTTACCGGGTCCTCGATCTGGAAGTGTGTGGCCATGTTCCCACCGGTGCCGGATTCGATGGTCGACGCCGGTTACCAGGATTTCGCGGACCGCTGGAACCCGATTCTCGACGCGTTCGACGACGCCGGTGTGCGGTTTGCGCTGGAAGTCCACCCCTCCGAAATTGCCTACGACTACTGGAGCACCCGCCGGACGCTGGACGTCATGGCCGGGCGGAAGAATTTCGGGCTGAACTTCGACCCGTCCCATTTCATCTGGCAGGACCTCGATCCGGTGATGTTCCTGCAGGATTACGCCGAGCACATCTTCCACGTGCATGTGAAGGAATCGGTGCGCCAGCTCAATGGGCGCAACGGACGATTGGGCTCGCACCTGCCGTGGGGCGATCCGCGGCGCGGCTGGGACTTTGTCACCGCCGGTCACGGCGACGTGCAATGGGAGCCGATCTTCCGGATGCTCAACTCCATCGGCTATGACGGGCCGGTCAGCGTGGAGTGGGAGGACGCCGGAATGGATCGCCTCATCGGTGCACCGCAGGCGCTTGCCCTGGTCCGGGGGCTAGGCGAGATCGCTCCGTCCGCCGCAGCCTTCGATGCTGCGTTTTCCACGGGCCGCTGACTCTCGCCGGGTTTTCACGGCCGCTGATTGTTACCAACTTCCAGGATCCAACAGAAAGACTTGCTATGACGAACAAGAACGCCCTGATAGTGCGGGGCGGGTGGTTCGGGCACCAGCCTGTGGAAGCCACTGAACGCTTCATTCCGTTTCTTCGCGACAACGGTTACGACGTGCGCGTCGAGGAGTCCCCGAAGGTCTACGCCGACGCCGACTATATGGGCACGGTGGATCTGATCGTGCAGTGCAACACGATGAACACCATCGAGAAGGATGAGTTCCGTGGGCTGCGTGCAGCGATCGAAGCCGGGACCGGGATGGCCGGCTGGCACGGCGGGATCGCCGATTCCTACCGCAACGAGTCCGACTACCTGCACCTGATCGGCGGCCAGTTTGCCTGCCACCCCGGCAAGCATCCGGATGAGTGTGTCGGTGAGCAGTCGGACAACTATGTGCCCTACCGGGTGAACATGCTGCCTGCTGCTGCGGACCATCCCATCACGCAGGGGATTGACGACTTCGACCTGGTGACCGAGCAGTACTGGGTGCTGTCCGATGACTACATTGACGTCCTCGCCACCACTACCCAGGCCGTGCGCGAGTGGGACCCCTGGAACCGTCCGGTGACTTCGCCGGCGATCTGGACCCGGCAGTGGGGCAAGGGCCGAATCTTCGTCAGCACCCCGGGTCACCGGGTGGAAATCCTGGACGATCCGAACGTACGCACCATCATCGAAAGGGGCATGCTGTGGGCAAGCCGCTGAACGTCGGCATCATCGGCTGCGGGGCCATTGTCGCCAAGTACCTGGAGACCTTCCCGCAGCTGGAATCCGTCAACCTGGTTGCCGTGGCGGACCTTGATGCGTCCCGGGCGCAGGCGGTTGCGGATTCCCAGCCGGGCGTACGTGCCCTCAGTGTGGACGAATTATTGTCCGACGACGGGGTGGATGCGGTCCTGAACCTCACCATCCCGGCAGCGCACGCAGAGGTCGCCTTGCGGGCCATCGCCGCCGGGAAGCATGTCTATGGGGAGAAGCCGCTCGCTGCGACGACGGTGGAGGGTGCGCAGGTGCTGGAGGCGGCGCGTGCCGCCGGGGTCCGGGTCGGGTGTGCTCCCGACACTGTGCTCGGTACGGGTATCCAGACTGCCCTCAAGGCGATCGACGACGGGTTGATCGGCGCCCCGATTTCTGCGACGGCCACGATGGTGACGCCGGGGCATGAGCGCTGGCACCCGAATCCCGATTTCTACTACGTACCCGGAGGTGGTCCGCTGCTGGATATGGGTCCGTACTACGTGACGGCACTGGTGACGCTGCTCGGTCCGGTCTCCTCTGTCATCGGTGCAGCGAGCCATACGCGGACCTCGCGGACCATTGGATCCGGTGCGCGTGCCGGTGAGGTTGTTCCGGTCACCACGGATACGCATGTGACCGGTGTGCTGGTGCATGAATCCGGTGCGCTGTCCACTCTCATCATGAGCTTCGATGCAGTGCAGACCCGGTCTCCGAACATCGAAATCCATGGCGAGACCGCAAGCCTCATTGTGCCGGACCCCAACTATTTCGACGGCGATGTGGAGATCTGCACGCTGGCCGAGCGTGATGCCGGTTTCAGGGTGCTGCCGATCAATGCCGGGTACCGGGATTCGGGCCGCGGCTATGGTCTTGCCGATATGGCCGAGACCCCCGAGGGGGAGCAGCACCGGGCCAACGGTGACCTTGCCTACCATGTGCTGGATGTGATGGAGTCGCTGCTTCGCTCTGCTTCGACCGGCACCTCGGTGGCGGTGGAGAGCCGCGCGGAGCGGCCCTCGGCGGTACCGTTGACCGAAGTTCCACAGCCGGTGGCCTAGAGCTCACCTGTCTTTTCCATTGAGTTGAGCGTTACGAGTTGGGCGTTGTCGCGATCCAGTTGAGCGGTCGATTGAACGCAACCTGAACAAAGGAACCGAAGATATGAAGACACGCAGGATTGCCGATGTCGAAGTCAGTGCGATCGGATTCGGCGGAATGCCGATTTCCATTGAAGGACGGCCGGACGAAGCCCAGGCCATAGCCACCGTGCATGCGGCGCTCGATGAGGGCATCACGCTGTTCGACACAGCCGACGCCTATCACCTCCATGCGGATGAGGTGGGGCACAACGAGTCCCTCATTGCGCGGGCGGTTGTGAGCTGGGGTGGTGACACGTCCGACGTTCTGATTGCCACGAAGGGAGGACACCTCCGGCCCGGTGACGGTTCCTGGACTCTCAACGGCAGGCCCGAGTACATCAAGAAGGCTGCGGAGGCGTCGCTCAAACGGCTGGGTGTCGACGCGATCGGTCTCTACCAGTTCCATCGTCCCGATCCGCAGGTTCCCTATGAGGATTCTGTGGGAGCGATCCGGGATCTGCTGGACGAGGGGAAGATCCGGCTGGCCGGGATTTCGAATGCCACTCCGGAGCGTATCCGGCTGTCGCAGGAGATCCTTGGGGGGCGTCTTGCTTCGGTGCAGAACCAGTTCTCACCGGCGTTCATGAGCAGTGAACCTGAGCTCCGATTGTGCGATGAGCTTGGGATCGCGTTCCTTCCCTGGAGTCCGTTGGGAGGGATCCGTTCTGCCGGGGCCCTCGGCGACCGGTTCAGTGCATTCGGAAAGGTCGCTGAAGACCGCGGCGTCAGCCCCCAGGTGGTCTGCCTGGCATGGCATCTGTCGCAGTCACCGCAAGTCATTCCAATTCCGGGCTCTTCCCGTCCGGCCAGCATCCGCGACTCGGCGACCGCCGTCGATCTGGTGCTGACGGACGAGGAAATCGCTTTGCTCGATGCGTCGGTTTCCGAGGGGAGCGAGGCGGGTTCGCGGGCCTGACTGCCACATGTTCCCATTCCTGAGCGCCCGGGTTCGCCTCCCTGACTGCCAATAGGTGCGCGCTCTGGAAGTTCCGCGTGACTCCTCGTCCCGCGGAACTTCCATCGAGCGCGCTGGGAACAGCTCTATAGCTGCTGCTGGACCAGTTGTTCGACTTGCCAGTAGGTGTTTCTTCGTGGAGTGCGGCTTGGGTCCAGGTATTTGGGTGGCCTGAACCAGGGGATGCCGTGGATGGATTCCACGGTCCAGTCGTTTTCGTGGAGGACGTGGTGGTGGTGTGAGCAAACGAGGACGCCGTCGCTGAGGGACGTTGTGCCGCCGATGGCCCAGGGGATGATGTGATGGGCTTCGCACCAGGTTGCCGGGACGGTGCAGTCGGGGAAGGCGCAGCCTTTGTCTCGTGCGACGAGTGCCCGGCGCAGGTAGGCGGGAAAGAGACGCCTGGTGCGGCCGAGGTCGAGGATTTGGCCTTCACCGCCGAGGACTATGGGGATGATGTCGGCGTCGCACGCGAGTTTGCGGATGCTGCGGGCGCTCAGCTGGTGGGCGAAGACGGCGTGGCCAGCGTGTCCAGCGTGGCCGGCGTGTCGAGCGTGGCCGGCGTGGCCGGTCTCTTCGTCATGGCCGGCGTTTCTGGCGTTGCCGGCCTTTTCTAGGTCGTCGATGAGGTCGCGGTAGTTGATGGTGACCATGACCTGTGGTCGGTGTCCGCCTGATGCAGGAAGGCCGTCACCGGCCAGAGCGATACGGCAGGCCGACACCAGACCCATCAGCAGGTTCTGTGCCCGGGTCGGCTGGGGTTCATCAAGCGGGTTCTGTGAGTCACGTCCGTCGCCGGTGGGTGTCGTAACCCTTGGGTTGGTTGCCGTGTTCATCACCGTGGAGAGGTGTTCGAACTGTTCGTCGGTGGCGCCGATCTCCAGGAAGTGCAGTCCGTTGCGCCGGCCGCGGAGGAATACGCCCTGCCGTGCCCTGAGTATCTTCTCCGTGGGTTCCTGGCCGTCCTGGTCCAGTGTGCTTTCCCAGCGGCGGGACAGTACCCGCAGGGTGTCCTCGTCCGATTCGATGGCCTGCCTGGTGAGATGCTGTTCCATTGCCTCCAGCTGGTGTGGGGCAGCGACCGGGCGCACATGCTCGACCGCGTCGCAAATCATGGTGGACGCCCGCATACTCAGGCACCCTGCACGTGAAGCGTCCGCCAGCACGGGCAGCTTGGGTTCAGGTTCAGCGGCTGCACCCGGTCCTGTGCTCACCGGGATAATGGTTGCAGCCAGACGTAGACGGCGGTTGGCTTCGCTGCGGCTGATCCGGATCTTCGCGCGCAGGTACTCGGCGGTGTTTCGGTGGATCGACAGCGGCTGCCTGGTGCGTGCCGACGCCGACACCGATGCTGATGCCGGCGCCGGCGCCGGAGCCGATGACGATGCCGGAGCCGACAGCGAGGTCGATGATGAGATGGTTACGTTCCAGTCCTGTGCGGAGGTGGCGTGCTCGGGATCTGCCTCGCCGAGGACGGCGATGTCCTGGTTGACGACCGCGGACACCGCGAGTACCTGCAGATGGTCGACAAGTCGTGAGAGTTCTTCGATTTCCATCAGCGCTGCAGCGGTTTCCCTGCGCGATTGCAGGAGATACCTGTCAGCGAATTCCGTGCTGAAACCCTCGAGGTCGGCCCGCACTGACTGCAGCAGAGAGGGTTCCTGCAGTCGGTGCTCGTGGAGTGCGATGGCCATGAATCAAATTTATCGAATACATGTTCGATTATCGACCCTCAACAGTCAATGTGGAGGAGAAGTGACACACTGCTTATCCACAGCGGCAAATAGACCGAGCGGATCTACACGCCGCCGTCCGTAGGCCAAACCAGCAGCGCAGTGCCGGTACTCTCGG
>NZ_KI914591.1:44703-64131 GCF_000520475.1 Arthrobacter sp. 35/47 | reverse complement strand
CGCAGCGAGCCGGGTGTAGGCGGCCCGGATGTCTCCCGGGGCGTCGGCGAGTGCGGCAGCGTGCGCCGCCACCGTTCCGGCGTCGCCGCGCGCAACAGGACCTGTCAGTGCGCCTTCGCCGGCGGCCAGCGCGTTCTCCAGTGATGCGCGCATCAGCGGTCCCAGCAGCCGGTCGGGCTGCTCCACGCCGATGGCGCTGAGCAGCTGGGTGGACTGCGCCGCGATGGTGACCAGGTGGTTCGACGCGTGCGCCAGCGCCGCGTGGTAGAGGATCCGGTCCTCCTCCGCGATGACCACGGGCTCGGCGCCCATCTCCACCACCAGGGCCTGGGCCACCGGAAGGACTGCCGAGGGTGCGGTTACTCCGAAGGTGCAGTCCGGGAGCCGGGTGAGGTCCAGGCTCATTCCGGTGAATGTCATTGCCGGGTGCAGCGCCAGCGGAATTGCACCGAGCTTCCGCGCGGGTTCCAGCACCCCGGTACCGAACCGCCCCGATGTGTGGGCCACGAGCTGGCCCGGCTGCCAGGCTCCCACAGCGGCGAGGCCGGACACCAGGTCCGGCAGGGCGTCGTCGGGCACTGCCAGCAGGACAAGTTCAGCCCGTTCAATGATCTCGGGTATCTCAAGGAGCGGTACACCGGGGAGCAGGTTTTCGGCGCGCTCACGGCTCGCCTCGGACACGGCCGAAACTCCGACGACGGCGTGTTCCGCAGCGCGCAGCGCGGCTCCCAGGACGGCCCCCACGCGGCCGGCGCCGATCACGCCGACGCCGAGCCTTCCGGGCTTGGCGGGCTTCCGCCGCGCACCGCCCGGGCGCGGACTGACCGGATGCTCAGAAGCGTTCATGGGCTGATCCTTCCTGGTAGGACGGCGGTGGGGGCATGACGGGGGTCTCGGGGGCGGTGCCCGGATCACCGGCCGGTCCTTCGACCGTCACCGGGCGCATCCACTGTTCGGGGCCGCTGCGGCGGCGGGCTTCGGCCGCCCGTTCGGCCTGTTCGGAGAACAGCCGCCAGGCGTCCTCCTCGGCGACCTGGCGGACGCGGGGGGACACGGGACCCGGTGTGGTGTGGAAAACGAGGTCCGCTACCCCGAATCTGCGGGCGAGCGGCCCCTGGTGCAGTGCCAGCGACTGCGTGCGTTCGTGGGGTACGACGGCGAGCTGCCGCCACCACGCGCCGGACCGCGCCAGCAGCGCGGTGCGGGTGACGGCGACACCGTTGCGCCGCCAGGCCAGCGGTGCGATCAGGCGTGCACGCCACGGGGTGGTTCTGAATCCGGCGTCGGGACCCTTGCCGGCGAGTCCGGCGGAGAACACGTCGACCGGCGTGTCCGTTCCCGGATCGGGAAGGACCAGCGCAATGACCTGCAGGACCTCGTCCAGGGTGCCCACGGGAAGGAGGGTTGCCCGCGCCTGCGCTTCACCGCTGGCGGAGGCACCGTAACCGGCCACGTTCACGGTGACCTTGTACCAGCCCTTCAGCCGCCACAGCGGGGACTGGACCACGCCGACCGCCTGCACGCGGCCCGGCGGCACGGTCTGGGTCCGGGTGTCCAGCAGTCCGTACCGGATCCGGATGCCGTCCGGTGAAATGGCCGCTCGGAAGTTGAAGCCGGTATTGAGAACGTTCCAGTACCCGCCGATCACCCCGATCAGGATGGGGATAAAACCCGCGAGCAGGGCGCCGGTGTCCAGCACAACGGCGAAGAGGACCACACCCACCAGTCCGAGAAGCACGGCCACGGTGTTGCCGGAAAGCGCTGCCGCTCCCAGGACGCGGGCGGGGGTGAGGGACAGCACCTCCCGCTCGGGCGCTTCGGGGATGTCCTGCGGGTGCTCCGGGTCCACGGCCACACCCGCCGCGCGCGCCAGGATGGTTGCGCGCAGCCGCTGGGCCTCATCGAGTTTCAGGAAGGCGAGGCGCACCGCCGACTCACCGGCGTCGGCAACATCGAACTTGAGTTCGGCGAGGCCGAAGACCCGCGCCAGGAAGGGCTGCACCACGTCAATGGCCTGGACGCGGTCCAGGCGCGCCTGCCGGTGCTGACGGAAAACCACTCCGGAGTTCACGCGGACGTGTTCCTCGGTGACCTGGTAGCGGGTGTAGTACCAGGACAGGAAGAATCCGGCGGCGATGAGCAGGACAACGCCGAGCACCACCGCTATCGCCAGGGCCAGGTTGGCCGGACCGTCGCCGCGGAACCCGCGGGAGTCGCCGATCAGGAACCCCTCGAACCAGTCGCGGCCGCCGAAGAAAATCAGTGCTGCGAGCGCAATCCAGCCACGAACCAGTGGGGAGATGATGTGGACGCGTTTCCATTCGTCCGTCGGTGCCTCGGGCGGCGCCGGAAGAGGTTCGGATCCGGTCACAGCCCTGCCAGTTTCGCTTCACCGCGAGCCGAGAGCTGCTCGCGCAGGCGCGCTCCCTCGCTGGAAGGAAGCCCCGGGATCTCCGCGTTGGTTCCTGGCGAGGCGGTATGGAGCTTGACCGTGCACAGGCCTAGTGCCCGTTCGATCGGCCCCACAGCGACGTCCACGTACTGCATGCGCCCATAGGGCACCACCATGGTGCGCTGGAAGAAGATTCCCTGGCGCACGAGCAGGTCCTCATTGCGTTCGGCGTAACCGATGGCGCGTACCTGGCGGGGCAGCAGGAGCCCGCGCCAGGCGGCGATGATGATGACGACGGCGGGAAGCAGGACTGCTGGCAGCAGCGGTAGCCGATGAAGTACTCCTGCCAGCAGCAGGATGAGCGGGACCGAGAAGATGAGCAGGAAGATGACGCTGCCGATCGCCCATCCGGCCAGGCGCACCCTGAGGTACTTCGGGGAGACGCGGGTCCATTCAATGCCGGCCGGGTCTATCGGCTCCCTACGCATACTCCCCCTCACCGCTCTCCCTCGCCGTGCCGGACCCCGCCTGGTCATCCGGCGGAAGCCTGCAGAAGCTTTCCACAATCAATCCGGTTCCAATCATGACTATGCCACCCACCATCAGCGCCAGCGAACCCCACACCGGTCCGAGGTTGCTGCGCACACCGACCAGGCTCAGCTGGTCGGCCAGGATGCCGATGTGCCATCCCGTGGTCAGTGCACCGGCGTAGGCTGTTGCCTGCGCCAGCACCACCGTCCGCGCCGCGAGGATGGGATCCAGCGCGCGCTTCCGGTTTCCGGCGCGCCACCGCTTCACCCGGAACCCGAAAATCAGGGTCACTGCGACGACGGCGGCGATAGTCAGGAGCGAACTGAGCGGCAGCGACGGCGTGGGGTAACCGTTGCGGGTGGCCCACCAGTTGATCAGCCAGCCCAGGGCGCCGAAGACCAGCCCGATAAGGACAAGCCAGGGAATTCTGATCGAGCCCACGGCTCCCTCAGGCCCCCTCGAACGGTATGAGTCCGGGAAGGTCCTCTGCCTGACGGGCGAGCTCTGTGACCGGACGTCCGGAGAGGGTAGCTGAGCCGTCCATCCAGGCCCACGGCTGCAGCACGAAGGCGCGTTCCGCTGCCCGCGGGTGCGGCAGGGTCAGCTTGTCGTCGTCGGACACGAGGTCCCCGTAGGTGATGATGTCGACGTCGAGGGTGCGGGGTCCCCAGCGGACGGTGCGGACGCGGTGATGCGCGTTCTCCACAGCCTGGCAGTGTTCGAGGAGTTCATACGGGCCGAGATCGGTTTCAACCTCGATGACCATGTTGAGGTAGTCCGGCTGCTCCGGGCCTCCGACGGCCTTGGTCTGCACGATCGGAGAGACTTCCCGCAGGCGGACGTGGGGGGTGTCGACGAGATCCGCGACGGCGAGCGAGAGGGTGTCCCGGCTCTCGCCGAGGTTGCTGCCAAGGGCGAGGATGGCGCGGACGGTCCCGCTCATGTCCGCTTCCGGTAGATGGACACGGACACATCGCCGAACGGAACCTCGATGGGAGCCTTCGGTTTGTGGACGGTCACTTCAACGGCATCGACCGCGAAGGACGCCAGGATGTGCCCGGCGATCCGCTCGGCGAGGGCCTCTATCAGGTTCAGCGGCTCACCGGTGATGAGTCCGGTGACCTGTTCCGCGAGCTCACCGTAGTGCGCAGTGCGGGTCAGGTCATCGCTCTGCCCCGCCGGCCTCAGGTCCAGATGGAGCACCACATCGACAACGAAGGGCTGTCCGTCGCGCCGCTCGTGGTCGAAAACCCCGTGATGCCCGACGGCGGTGATTCCCGTCAGCGCGATCCTGTCCTGCCGTGGGACGAGACTGGCGGTCATGGCCTGCCTACCTGGTCCAGGCTGCGGCGACTTTGACCGCGTCCAGGTTGGGCGCGACGTCGTGCACGCGGACGCACCAGGCCCCCTGGGCGGCAGCGAGGGCGGACACGGCCACGCTCGCGTTTCCGCGTTCTCCGGGCGCGGCGGCCTTGCCGGCCGTGGTGAGCAGGGTTCCCAGGAAACGCTTGCGGGAGGCGCCGATCAGGATGCGGTGCCCGAGAGTCTGGAAGCGCTCCAGCGAGCGAAGCAGGGCCCAGTTGTGATCGTCCTTCTTCGCGAAGCCGATTCCCGGGTCGACGATGATCTGGTCCGGGGAGACACCGGCTGCGTAGAACTTGTCCCGGATGGCGGTGATCTCGGTGATCACGTCCTCGACGACGTCGTCATAGTTCGCCAGTGAGTCCATGGTCTGCGGGTTGCCGCGCTGGTGCATGAGGACGTAGTGAACGCCGCGCTCCGCTATGAGCTCAGACATGGCGGGATCGAAGTCGAGGCCGGAAACGTCATTGACGATCGCCGCACCTTCATCGATGGCCTTCGCAGCCGTGTCGGCGTGCATGGTGTCGACGCTGACCAGCGCACCCGCTTTGACCAGTGCGGCCACCACCGGAATGATGCGCTTCTGCTCTTCCGCTACCGTGATGCTGTCCGCGTTGGGGCGGGTGGATTCCCCGCCGACGTCCACGATGTCGGCTCCCGCGTAGTGCATGCGGAGTCCTTCTGCGATGGCGTCATCGGTGGAGGAGAACCTGCCGCCGTCGCTGAAGGAGTCCGGGGTGACGTTGAGGATTCCCATCACCAGCGTCCGGTCGGTCGGCAGGTCCTTGAAGGACTTGCGGACCCGGGTGGGCCGCAGGACGGGGAGAGGTGAGGTTGCCGGTCCGGTTCCTGGGGCTGCCGCGAGTGAATCCATAAATCTGCTGTGTCCTATCTTCCGAGTATCAGGCTCATGGCCTCGGCGCGTGTGGCGGCGTCGCGCACCTGTCCACGCACTGCCGAGGTGACCGTTTTGGCTCCTGGTTTACGGATGCCGCGCATTGACATGCACATGTGCTCACACTCAATCACCACGATTGCGCCCTTGGGCTGCAGGTGGTGCATCAATGCATCGACAATCTGGGTGGTGAGCCGTTCCTGCACCTGTGGCCGCCGCGCGTAGATCTCCACCAGGCGTGCCAGCTTGCTCAGGCCGGTGACCTTTCCGTCTTCCGAGGGAATGTAGCCGATGTGCGCTGTGCCATGGAAGGGCACGAGGTGGTGCTCGCAGGTTGAGTAGAACGGGATGTCCTTCACGAGGACAAGTTCCTCATGATCCAGCTCGAAGGTAGTGGAGAGGACGTCCTTCGGATCCTGGTGCAGCCCTGCGAAGAATTCCGCATAGGCCCGGGCCACCCGCTTCGGGGTGTCCAGCAGACCGTCCCGCTCGGGATCCTCGCCGATGGCAGCGAGGATCTCACGGACTGCCCGCTCGATTCTCGGCTGATCCACCTTGGAACCACTCGCCGCCAGGGCGGCATCGACCATCTGGTCGTCAAAATCGGTCACGCCAAGCATCCTATCCCGGCCCGGTGAGCCGTCCTGCTAGTCGTTACGAGGCCTGCCGGGACCGGAGGGGCCGGAATCCCTCGACGTGCCGGTGGTACCACCCTTGTTGTCCGGCTCGGTTTCCGGCTCCGGCAGGGAGCCGGAACTGACATCGAAGTCATCGGGGAGGTTGGCGTCCGCAATCTGGTCCTGCGGAGAAACGTCCTCCGGGTTGGGCTCGCCGGCTTCTTCGGCTTCCTTCCGCTCCTTGTCGGTGACCACCGGGGGCAGGGAGTGTACCGGCCTGCTGTCCTTCGACAGCCAGATGCTGCGGGCGTCGCGTTTGCGGATATCAGAGAAGACCTCGGCGATTTCGGCCTGGTTCAGGGTCTCCCGCTCGAGGAGTTCAAGGGCAAGCCGGTCCAGCACGTCACGGTTCTCGGTGAGGATTGCGTAGGCCTCGTCATGGGCGTTGTCGACCAGCCGGCGCACTTCCTCGTCGACGATGTAGGCAATGTGGTCCGAGTAGTTCCGCTCATGTCCCATGTCGCGGCCGAGGAACGGCTCGCCGCCGCCCTGCCCCAGCTTCACGGCGCCGATGCGCTCGCTCATGCCGTATTGGGTGACCATCTTGCGGGCGGTCGCCGTGGCCTTCTCGATGTCATTCGAGGCACCGGTTGACGGATCGTGGAAGACGATTTCCTCCGCCACGCGGCCGCCCATGGCGTACGCGAGCTGGTCGAGCAGCTCATTGCGGGTGATCGAGTACTTGTCATCCGCCGGCAGCACCATGGTGTAGCCCAGCGCCCGTCCGCGCGGAAGGATGGTGACCTTGGTGACCGGGTCGGTGTTGCGCAGGGCTGCGGCAACGAGCGCGTGACCGCCCTCGTGGTACGCCGTGATTTTCCGCTCCAGTTCCTTCATGACCCGGCTGCGCTTCTGCGGACCGGCAATGACACGGTCGATGGCCTCGTCAAGGGCGCGATCATCGATGAGCTGCGCGTTGGAACGGGCAGTCAGGAGCGCGGCCTCGTTCAGTACGTTTGCGAGGTCCGCACCCGTGAAACCGGGGGTCTTCTTGGCGACGGACTGCAGGTCAACGCCGGGCGCCATCGGCTTGCCCTGTGAATGGACCTGGAGAATGCGGTGGCGTCCGCTCATATCCGGTGCCTCGACACCGATCTGGCGGTCGAAGCGGCCGGGGCGCAGCAGTGCCGGGTCCAGGACATCGGGCCGGTTGGTGGCGGCAATCAGGATGACATTGGTGTTCGCGTCGAAACCGTCCATCTCGACGAGGAGCTGGTTCAAGGTCTGTTCGCGTTCATCGTTGCCGCCGCCCACGCCGGCGCCGCGGTGACGGCCGACGGCGTCGATCTCGTCAACGAAGATGATTGCCGGGGCGTTTGACTTGGCCTGCTCGAACAGGTCGCGGACGCGGGACGCACCGACGCCGACGAACATCTCAACGAAGTCGGAACCGGAAATCGAGTAGAACGGCACACCGGCCTCACCGGCGACCGCACGGGCCAGGAGGGTTTTACCGGTTCCGGGAGGGCCGTACAGGAGCACGCCCTTGGGAATCTTGGCGCCGAGGGCCTGGAACTTCGCCGGCTCCTGCAGGAACTCCTTGATCTCGTGGAGTTCCTCGACTGCCTCATCTGCGCCGGCGACGTCGGAGAACGTGACCTGCGGCATGTCCTTGCTGATGAGCTTGGCCTTGGACTTGCCGAACTGCATCACCTTGGAGCCGCCGCCCTGCATCCGGCTGAGCAGGAACCAGAAGATTGCACCGAGGATCAGGATGGGAAGGATCAGGCCGAGGATGCTGGTGAACCAGTTGTTCTCCACCGGCTGGTCAGTGAAGCCCTCCACGTCCGAGGTGTTGATCGCTTCGACGACGCCCTCGGCGCGGGCGGCGCTGAAGAAGAAGGAGACGCTGCGGCCGAGGTCCTCATAGTCCTCGCGGAGCGTGAGGTCCACGCGCTGTTCGCCGTCGTAGATCTTTGCCTGCTCCACCTGGTTGTCGGCAAGGAGTTCCAGCCCGACGTTGGTGTCCACGCGGGCACCGCTGGTGTTGAACACTGAGGGCAGGATGACCAGAAGCGCGGCAACGGCCAGCACGATCCAGAAGATCGGTCCTTTGAAGATGTTCTTGAATTTCATTCAACTCAGGGCTGACCGCCCTGTCCCTCCTGCTTAACTGCCAAATAGCCCTGATCCGTTCGGCGCATCGCCCAGTGCGGTGCGCGCCAACGGTAATACCAGCTTTACATTCCCTGCAGAATCCACGCACATGGGCGGCGGAAAGTTCCCTCTGGGCGTACAGGCTCAGGCCCTCGGCCGGCGGGATCTACTCGTAGACGTGCGGTGCGAGGGTGCCGATGAAGTCGAGGTTGCGGTACTTCTCCGCGAAGTCCAGGCCGTAGCCCACCACGAATTCGTTGGGGATGTCATAGCCGACGTACTTGACGTCGATGTTGACCTTGGCGGCGTCGGGCTTGCGCAGGAGGGTGCAGATTTCCACCGACGCGGGCCCGCGGGACAGCAGGTTGGCCTTCAGCCAGGACAGCGTGAGGCCGGAGTCGATGATGTCCTCGACGATCAGCACGTGCTTGCCCATCAGGTCCGTCTCCAGGTCCTTGAGGATCCGGACCACGCCGGAAGACTGCGTGCCCGAACCGTAGGAGGACACGGCCATCCAGTCCATGGTGACGTGGGAGTGCATGGCACGCGCCAGGTCTGCCATGACCATCACGGCGCCCTTGAGCACACCGACAATCAGTACGTCACGGCCGGCGTAATCGCGGTCGATTTCCGCGGCCAGTTCCTGCACCCGTTGCTGGATCTCTTCCCTGGTGTAGAGAACGTGCTTGAGGTCGGCCTGGACGTCGTGTGAATCCACCAATTACTCCCGGATTTAGAGATTTTTCCTAAGGACAAGACTGCCATAGCTTGGGTCCCCTTGGGGAACGCCGGCGCCCCGGACCTGCCGGTACGCGCTGACGTTGCCGCCGAGCTGCACCGGGCCCGCGGAGCCGGCACGTCTCAGGAGGTTTTCTGCGGCCAGCAGGCGCTCAAAACTGGGCTGGACTCCGCCCAGTTCGACGACGGCGAGCGCCAGGACCCGCTGCCGGAGCGCAGGCGGCAGGGCACGCAGTCCCTCCTCGGACAGGAGGAGGGCTCCGGCGTCGTGCCCTTCTTCCGCAGTACCGGGTGCGGGAACGCGGAGCCGGGAGTATTCCGCCGCGGCAAGCTCCTCGAGGTAGGCCGCGTCCTGGGCGAGGATCCGCGACGTGCGGTAAAGGGATTCGGCAATGCCGGGTCCCAGTGCGTCTTCCAGGTAGGGCAGCACCTGGGTGCGGACGCGGGAGCGGGTCAGCGCGGGGTCGGCGTTGGTGGGATCGTGCCAGGGGTCGAGCCGGCTGAAGCGGCAGATCTCTTCCGTCTCGATGCGCCGCAGCGCAAGGAAGGGGCGCAGGTAGGCGCCCCTGCGGGCCGGCATGCCGCTCAGGGACCGGGTCCCGGAACCCCGGGTCAGCCCGAGCAGAACCTGCTCCGCCTGGTCATCAAGGGTGTGGCCGAGGAGGACGGCGGCGACGGCGTGCTGTTCCATGGCGGCGTCCAGCGCCCGGTAGCGGGCGGTCCGCGCAGCGGCCTCCGGCCCCATGCCCGCGGTTGCCACCTCCACCCTGCGCACGTCCACCGGGTCAAGGTCCAGCGTCACCAGCTGCTGCCGGGCATTTTCCGCTACCGCCGCGCTGTCGGGCTGCAGTCCATGGTCGACGACGACGGCGCCCACCCGGTAGCGGCCGATCTGCGCGAAGTACGCAGCCGTTGCTGCGAGCGCCAGGGAGTCCGTGCCGCCGCTGCAGGCAACCAGGAGGAGTGATCCTTCAGGAATCTGCGCGTCGTCCAGGGCGGCGCGGATCAGGTTCCTTGCGGTACCTACCGTCGGGCTGAGGCGTGGCCGGCGGCTCACAGCCCCATCCGGGTGATCCATTCCCGGGGTGCGTGGATTTCCTTCTCGGTGGGCAGGTTTTCGGCGCGCTCCCAGACCCGGTTGAAGCCCTCCATGCCCACGGCGTCAACCACAGCCCGGACAAAGCGGGCGCCGTCGCTGTACTGGCGCATCTTGGCGTCCAGGCCCAGGAGGCGGCGGATGAACTTTTCCACCGGCCCGCGGGTCTTGCCCCGGGCGTTGAAGCGCCGGCGGATGGTCTTCACGGTGGGGACGATGCTGGAATCGACGGCGTCCATCACCACGTTCGCATGCCCTTCGAGCAGGCTCATCACGGCGGTGAGGTGGGAGAGCCTGGCCCTGTCTTCCGGCTCCTGCAGCAGGGACAGGATCCCGCCGTCGCTCGGGGGCACGCCGTCGTCGTCGTTCTCCCTGCCGGTGTGCCCGCCCTTTGAGGGAAGCGACTTCAGCGCGTTGGCGAGCCGCTCGGCAAGGCCCTCGGCCTTGTCCGCCAGCCCCACGGTGAGCTCCGAGATGTGCTCCATCATGTGGTCCCTGAGCCACGGCGCGGCGGCGAACTGCACCCGGTGGGTCTGCTCATGCAGGCACACCCAGAGCCGGAAATCGGCGGGCTCCACGTTCAGCTCACGTTCCACGGACACGATGTTGGGCGCCACCAGCATCAGGCGCCCGCCGGGACCGCGGGAGGAGGCGACAAACGGATCGTACTGGCCCAGGACCTTGCTCGCGAGGAACGCGAGGATGGCGCCCATCTGCGCTCCCGTCACCGCTCCGCCGAGGGCGGCGTTCGCCGCTTTCAGCTGCTCCGCCCGGGTCTCCACGAGGTGCCCGATCGCGGGCGCCATCAGTGTCTTGAAGCTTTGCGTGTTCGCTTTGGCCCAGGAGGCGCGGTCAACGATGATGAGCTCGGAGTCCCGCAGGTCCCGCGCTGCCTCGAGGCCCGTGATCCGGTGGACGTGCTCCACGGAGAGGTCGGCGAGTTCGCGGAGGTTCTCGACGACGGCCTGCACCTCACGGGCGCTCAGCTTCGGCCCTGGAGGGGTCAGTTTCGCCGCGCTGGTCGCAGCCAGCTCCCAGTTGACGAGTTGCAGTGGGGTATTGCTGTCCATGGTGGCCATTCGATCACACTAGTCTGGGAGGCCGCCCGGATGCGCGCGGGGGCCTGAAGTGTGCCGGGTCAGCGGCAGCCGCAGGTTGCGAGGACGGCTGCTGCCGCGTCTACCGCCTCACGCGCCGGCTCCGTGGTCCCGTCCAGACCGCCGGCAATGAAGGAGAATACCAGCAGGCGGCCGTCCGCCGACACCACGTGGCCGGTCAGGGCCGTCACCGCGTTGAGGGTTCCCGTCTTCGCGCGGACCACGCCGGCTCCGGCGAAGGTGGGGGCGGCGTCGTCGTCATAGCGGTCTGCCAGCGTCCCGGAAAGGCTGGCCACCGGGAGTCCGTGGAGCACGTGCCGCAGGTCCCGGTTATCGGAGCGGAGCAGGGTGCGCACCACATCGGCGAGCTGCTGCGGGGAGACGCGGTTGCGCGGCGACAGCCCTGCGGCATCGCCCAGCACCAGACCGTCCACCGGCACGCCGAGGCCCGTGATGACCTCGGCGATGGTTTCGAGTCCGCCGCCGAAGGACGCCGGTTTGCCGCTCGCCTCCGCAGCCAGCCGTGCGAGCACCTCGGCCAGGTAGTTGTCCGAGGTCAGGAGCATGTGTTCGACCTGCTCCTCGATGGTGGCCGACTGCACGGCCGCCAGCTCCACGGCGTCTGTCCCGGCGGGCATCCGCTCGATGCCCTCCTGGACCTGGACGCCGGCTGCGATCAATGCCTCCCGGAACGAGGCCGCGGCGGCCAGGGCGGCGTCAGGAGCCCTGGCCCCGGACTGCCCGGACTCATCGACCCAGGAGGAATTGATTGCAAGGGGGTAGATCGGCGCGATCTCCCCCGCGTCCACGTCACCCGGCTGCCAGCTGGGGTTCAGGACATCACCGACAAAGAGCGAGTCGTCGAGGACGAGGCGGTAGGCTGCGTCGCCGTCGAGCTCTGCAGCGGCCTCTTCAGCGAGCGTGGTGAGCCCCGCGTGGCCCACCACGCTGTCGGGATCGGACCGGCCGGATCCCAGCAGCACATCCCCTCCCCCGCGAAGCACCAGCACGCCCTCGGCACCTGCGCCCCCGGCGAGGACGGACGTGGTCAGCCGCGATTCTGGATCAAGCTTTGCCATCGCGGCCGTGGCGGTGAGGATCTTGATGTTCGACGCCGGGAGCTGCGGTTCGCTGCCTGACTGGTCGAAGAGCACCTCACCGCTCAGGGCATCCAGAACGACGCCGGCAACCGGCGTACCGCCCGGAACCTCCAGCACTGCAGTCAGCAGCGGAGCAAGAACCTCCGGCGTCGGGACCGGAGCCCGCGCATCAAGCCCGCTGACGAGGGCGGGCGCAGCGACGCCGTCGGGAGCCTGCTGAATGGACGGTGTCTCCGGTTCCGCGTCGTCTGGAGGCGCAATGAGCCCGGCAACCTGCGGCCCGTAGTGAAGACCGAGCGGGACCGCCAGCACACCGAGCGCCAGGGCAAGCAGGAAGGCGGTGAACACCCTGGCGCTGCGCTTCATGGGCCCCCTCGGCGGAAACTGGATCGGCGGCCGCCTGAGGTCATGAATCGATGATGTCGGCGGCGGCCTATATCTTTAACAGTAGATCGGGGCCCGGCATGGCGAGTTCGTCTCGACTGATCTCTCGCGCCGCAGCCCATCGAAGGTTCCATCCGCTTGCTACCAGCTGACTGCAGGAGTCCCACATGGCCATAACGCTCGACGTCACCATCGAGATCCCCAAGGGATCACGGGTCAAGTATGAAATCGACCACGAAACGCACCGCCTCCGCCTGGACCGCGTGCTGTTCACCTCCATGCAGTACCCCACGCACTACGGCTACTTCGAGAACACCCTCGGCGAGGACGGCGATCCGCTGGATGCGCTGGTGATGCTGCAGGACTTCGACCTGATCCCGGGAGTCCTGGTCGAATCACGCCCCATCGGTGTCTTCAACATGGTTGATGACGGCGGCGGCGATGCGAAGGTGCTCTGCGTCCCGGCTGACCCGCGCTTTGACCACATCCAGGACCTCGGGGATGTCTCCAAGTTCCTGCTCGATGAAATCGAGCACTTCTTCCGCAAGTACAAGGACCTGGAGCCCGGCAAGTGGGTGGAAGCCGCTGACTGGGAGGGCCGTGAGGCTGCGGAAGCCGAAGTTCAGGCGTCGCTGAAGCGGTTTGAGGCGCTCGGCGAGCCCAGTGAAGAGGATGAGCCGCAGGGCCGCGCCGTTGACGCCGACGCCGAAAACGCAGACGTGGAACCGCAGGGCCGGTAGCCGCTCTCCCGTGAACTCATCGACCGAACAGAAGCCCCTGCCCGCCCGGCGCGGGGGCCGGTTCGCTGACGGTACGCCCTATGTCGAGGCCACGGGCGGGCAGCGGATGGGCAAGTACGCGCTCGACGTCGTCGTGATCCTGGCGCTGTTCGTGGTGCTGTTCTTTGTCCTGGCCATCGCGCTGGACGCCGCGGGCGTATCCAGCGAGTCCGGTGCCGGCATCGCGCTGCCCAGTGCGTATGCGCTCAGTGCCCTGGGCTACGGTTTCATCGCCGGATTCTCACGGACCCTCGGCGCAAAAGCGGCGGGGGTCCGCAACCTGCGCTACCGGGACGGCAGGCCGATGGGCCCCTTCCAGAGTGCCTGGCGCACGCTGCTCCTCGCCCTGTTCTGGCCAGTGATCCTGATTGTCATGCTGGGAAGCCTGTTCAGCGGATCGCCGGGATTCGCACCCAACATCTCCCGTGCCCGCCACTATGTCGTAGCGGACGTGCGCTCCCGGTAGCTACCGGCACCGCCGGTTCATGGGGAGCCCTGCCCATGGCACAGCGGGATGCAGTCCCGGTAGGTTCGGGTGCTGTAGCACCAGTCTCAGCAAAGGGCCCCCATGTCGGAAACTCTCGGCGCCAACGTCGAACAGCTGGAAAGCCTTGCCGAGCGTTTCTCCTCCTCGGCCGAGACGCTTCGCGGCATACGCTCCACCCTGAGTGTTGGTGTCATCAGCAATACAGGGTGGCTGGGTCCGGACGCGGATGCACTGCGCGCTTCCTGGGACAGCCACCAGATGGCCATCATGCTTGCCGCCAACACGCTGGACCGGGGATCACGGGAACTGCTGGAGCAGGCCCGGCAGCAGGAGGAAGCGAGTGACGCCGGCTCCGGCGCCATCGGCGGATCTCCGGCCGTACCGGGTCTTCCCGGCCGGCCTGCGGGGCACACCCCGGATGAGGACTTCTCCATTTTCGAGGCTTTGGGAGAGGTGATCGGCTTCGGTGCGGACGCGTGGAAGCCGTTCAAGTTCCTCCGCAGTGCCGAGCAGTTCCTCGCCAACGCCAGGATCCTCGACCTCACCGACATGCGGAACATCTCGCTGGCCACCGAATTCCTGGACGAGAGCTCAAAGCTCACCAAGTGGTCCCGCTTCGCCGGGCCGCTGCTCGCTCCGCTCGGCATTGCCGGGGGTATCCACGATGTGTTCAATCCCGAACACGAGGGGTGGCGCGGCGTCGGCGACCGACTGGCCGGCGGGGTGGGCGCCTTCGCCTCCGGCGGTACGCTGCTTCTCGCGGCCGGCGCGCTGGGGCCGGTGGGGGCCGCCGTCGTCGTGGGTGCCGGTCTCGCGGCGGGCGCCTGGGCACTCGGAAACTACGTCTACGACAACTGGGACAACATCACGCAGTGGTCATCGAACGCGTGGGATGCCACCACCGACTTTGCGGGAGATGCCTGGGAGGGCGCCACCGACCTGGCCGATAGTGTGACTGAGGGCGTCGGAGATTTCGTCGAGGATCCGATCGGATCAATTGGAGGATTGTTCTCGTGACCGCACAGCCGATCGAGTGGACCACCCGTGACCTTGAGAGCGCCCGCAAGGTTCTTGCCCTCACTCCTGAAGAGAGCCAGGGCCTGCCCACACTGACCGACGAGGAAATTGTGGCGCTCGACGGAATTGAGCGCGAGCAGTTCGTGGCGTTGCCGTTCCTTGAGAAGCATGAGGAGCAGAAGTATCTGGCCGCAACGGTGGCACTGCGCAGCCTCATGTCCAAAGGCATCGCGTTTCCCGTGGTGGAGGAGGGGTACAACGAGCCCACCCGGCTCAACGCGAATGAGCGCGTCACCGGCATCATGACCCTGCGCCGCACGGCGAGCCGCATTGTCACCGGGCAGCGGACCTCACAGGCGGGGCGGCACTGGCTGTTCGCCTACCTCCACGATGAACTGGTGCTCGAGGAGGAAGTGAACGACGGCGGCATCCACGCCTTTGTGGTCTACCCGGCCTCCCGGCTGGCTGAGCGCCTCGCCGTCCTCGGCGACCCGGAGAACTGCGCCGCCGCTGACAGTAGTCCCGTGGTGCTGGAGCAGACAGCGTTTGAGGAGGCCGGAGCGCCGCTGCTGGCGCAGAGCCGGGCGGTCACGGTCTACACCGGGGCGTCCGGCGGTCCCGAGACCTTCACCAACCTCACCGTCTATTCAGCGCCGGACTCGGTGAAGACTCTTACCGCGGAGAAGGCCGACGGCGCGGTGACGTTCACCATCACCGGCGTTTCTGCGCCTTCGCTGCGCGCTGCCCTGCAGTCCGTGGTGGACGCCCCCGCCGAATCAACGTAAATCGGTTGATTCCGCCCTTCGCTCAGTCATACTGAGGTCATGCTGTTCGTGGTGACCATCAACCAGCGCGACTCACGCGAGGTGGGCGACCTGGTGCCCGAACTGCTGCGTGAATTCCGGTTTGTCGACACGGTTCTGCCGTTCCAGCGGTCCGTCGGAGATGAACTGCAGGGCGTCGTGGACAGCGCCGCGCTGGCCGTTGATGTGGCGTTGAAGGCGATCCGGTTCCGGCGCTGGCACGTGGGAATCGGCGTCGGCGAGGTGCTTCCGCCCATCCCCGAACGGATCACCGACGCCGAGGGGTACGGGCTGGTGTACTCACGCAGGGCAGTGAACCGCGCCCAGAAGACGGGCGAGCGGATCCCGCTGGCCGTCGAGGGCCCGGACGCGGAGATCGCCGCCGAAGCCGAGGCCGTCCTGCGGCTCCTGGGGCAGATCGTCTACACCCGGACCGACGCGGAATGGAATGTACTCGATCTCATGACCCCGGGTGCCCGAGGTCAGCAGAAACTGATCGCCCAGGAATTGGGCATCACCACCCAGGCGGTCAGCAAGGCGGTCATCCGCTCGCACTGGGTGGAGGAGTGGGCCACGCGGCCTGCAGCCGCGCGCCTCCTCGGCCTGGTGTACGGGCCGGCGGCACTGCCGCCGGCCGCACTGGCCTACTAGCGCCTGCGGGGTTCACCCCACGAGCGAGGCGCCCGGAATAGCGCTGAGCAGCTCCCGGGTGTAGTCGGACGACGGCGACTCGAACACTGCATTGGTTGCCCCCTGCTCCATCACCCTGCCCCTCTTCATGACCACCACGTTGTGGGCGATCTGGCGCACCACCGCGAGGTCGTGGGTAATGAACAGGTAGCTGAGCCCAAGCTCTGTCTGCAGGTCGGCCAGCAGGGTGAGGATCTGCTCCTGCACCAGCACGTCAAGGGCTGACACCGCTTCGTCGCAGATCAGGAGCTCCGGGTGGAGTGCCAGTGCCCGCGCGATGGCCACCCGCTGGCGTTGGCCGCCCGAAAGCTCATTCGGGCGGCGCTGGGCGACGGTGCGCGGGAGGGCAACCTGGTCGAGGAGCTCGGCCACGCGTTCCTGCCGGCTCCGCCGGTCGCCCACCTTGAAGATGCGCAGCGGCTCATCGATCAGCTTCTCGATGCTGTAGGTCGGGTCGAGTGATCCGTACGGGTCCTGGAAGACCGGCTGCACCCTGCGCCGGAGGGCCCGCCGCTGCCGTCCCCGGCTCGAGGTGATGCCCTCCCCATCCACCAGCGCGGTACCCGACGTGGCCGATTCCAGGCCGAGGATGATCCTCGCGACTGTTGTCTTTCCCGAGCCGGACTCACCCACGATCGCCGTGGTTGTCCCGCGCTCCACGGAGAAGGAGACGTCGTCGACTGCTTTGAGGATGCTGCCGCGCTGGCCGCGGATCTTGAATTCCTTCACGAGGTGTGACACCTCGAGGATCGGCCCCGGCTGCACTGCGGAACTGCCCGAGGCAACGCGCACCGCCGCAACCGCCGTGGGTGCCGCTGCCACCAGCCGCTTGGTGTACTCCTCCTGCGGGTTGAGCAGGATCTCGGCGGGCGTCCCCACCTCAACGATCCGGCCCTCGGACATGACGATGATCCGGTCGGTGCGGTCAGCGGCGACGCCGAGATCGTGGGTGATAAACAGCAGGGAGGTGCCGTGTGCATCCACGAGGGTCTGCAGGTGGTTGAGGATCTGCCGCTGGACGGTCACGTCGAGGGCAGACGTGGGCTCATCGGCGATCAGGAGTTCCGGCTCGCGGGAGAGTGCAATGGCAATGAGCACCCGCTGGCGCATGCCCCCGGAAAACTCATGGGGATACTGTTTGGCCCGGCGTTCCGCTTCCGGAATGCCGGCCTCGGTCATCAGCTCAAGCACGCGCCGGTCGATCTCGGCCTTACTGCGGTTCCCGCTCGCTGCGAGGCCGTCGGCGATCTGTGCACCGACGCGCATGGACGGATTCAGGTTGGAGGCCGGGTCCTGCGGCACCAGCGCGATGCGCCGCCCCCGTATGGTGCGCATGTGCTGCTCTGAGGCCTTGCTGAGGTCCTCGCCGTCGAGGAGGATCGATCCCCCGGTAATGTGCCCGTCGCCGGGCAGCAGGCGGAGGATCGAACCGATAATGGTGGACTTGCCCGACCCGGACTGCCCCACAATGGCAACGCGCTCCCCCGGGCGGATGTCGAAACTTACGCTGTGCAGCACCGGTTCCGGGTTTTCCCCGAACGTCACTTCAAGCCCGCGCACTGACAACAGGGCCGGTGCATCGGCGGTTGGAAGGCTCACTGGATTACTTTCTGCTGGCATTGGTGGGATCGAGGGCATCGCGCAGTGCGTCTCCGAACAGGTTGAACCCCAGGCAGATGAGCACGATGGCGAGGCCCGGGAAGATCGCTGCTGTCGGTGCCCGGGAGATGTACTGCTGTGCGTCCGAGAGCATGATTCCGAGGCTCGGTGTGGGCGGCTGGATGCCGAGGCCGAGGAAGGAGAGCAGCGCCTCGCCGATCACGGCAACGGGCATGATGACGGTCGCCTGCACAATGATCGCGGACACGCAGTTCGGGAGGATGTGGGAGAAGATAATGCGGAAACCGGAGGCGTCCATGGTCTTTGCACCCAGCACAAAGTCGGTTTCCCTGATGCGCAGCGTCTCACCACGTACCACCCGGATCATCGTAGGAATCTGGGCGATTCCCAGTGCGATTGCCGCGTTGGTGAGACTTGGTCCGCTGATTGCGGAGAGTCCGACGGCGATGATGAGGAACGGGAACGCGAGCGTCACGTCGGTGAGCCGGGAGATGATGCCGTCCAGTCCGCGCCAGTAACCGGCAAGGAGACCCAGCGGGGTTCCCACCGCCACGGCGAGCAGCACCGACAGGAACCCGACCTGCAGGGAAACCTGGATGCCGAACAGCATCCGGGAAAAGACGTCCCGGCCCAGATCATCGGTGCCGAGGATGTAACCGACGGTTCCCGGGTTCTGGAACGGTGCGTCGAAGTGCACCTCTGCGGGCCCGTAGGGTGCAATCAGCGGCGCGAGGAGCCCGAGGACCATGACAATCGCGAGCATGATCCCGCCGGTCAGTCCGAGCGGGCTTCGCAGCAGCGAGCGCCAGATACGGCCCCGTGCCGAGCCGAGTCCGGGATTGCGGACTTCTACGACCGTCATCAGCTTTTTCCTCCCACGCGGATCCGCGGATTAATGACCGAGTACAGGATGTCCACGGCAAGGTTGATCAGGATGTAGCCGACGGTGATGAGGAGCACCACGGCCTGGATGACGGGATAGTCACGGGTGAAGACGGCGTCCAGAGTCAGCTTGCCGAAGCCCGGAAGTGCGAAGATCCGCTCGGTGACGACCGCCCCCGAAATGAGGCCGCCGAGCTGCAGGCCGATGATGGTGACCACCACGATCAGCGAGTTCCTCAGTCCGTAGCGGAAGAGAACGCGCGGCCGGCTCAGGCCCTTTGCCCGGGCCGTCCGGACGAAGTCCGTCTTCATGGTTTCGATCATCGACGCCCTGGTCTGCCGCATGATGACGGCCGCCAGGGAGGTCCCGAGAATGATCGCCGGCAGGGTCAGATGGTAGAGGCCCTGCAGCGGATCGCTGGTGATGGGAACGTAGCCCGATGCCGGGAACAGACCCAATGCCACCGAAAGGTAGAGGATGGCGAGGATCCCGAGCCAGAAGTTCGGCACGGACAGGCCGATGAGCGCGAGGCCGTTGGCCATCCATTCCGGCCAGCGCCCCCGGAACCGTTCCGCGATGACTCCGAGCAGCACACCCACGATGACCGCGACCACGATTGCGTAGGCAGACAACCAGAGGGTGACGGGCAGGGTGGCGGCGACGAGGTCGGTGACCTGAGCGCCGGTCCTGGTGGACTGGCCGAAGTCACCGCGGATCATGTTGCCCATGAACTTCACGTACTGCACGATGATTGACTCGTTGAGCCCGAGCTGCTCGCGG
>NZ_KI914591.1:40076-44603 GCF_000520475.1 Arthrobacter sp. 35/47 | reverse complement strand
ATAGCCGCGAGCCGCTCGGGTGTTGCTTCTTCCCCCGCCATCGCAAGCGCTGGGTCACCCGGGAGCTGACGCACTCCGAAGAACACCACCATCGAGGCGAGGATGAGCGTGACGACTGACTGCCACAGGCGTGTGGCGAGGTAGTTGAGCATGATGGGTGCGCTTATTCCGCTTCGACGAATGCCACGTTGCTGAGGTGGACCACGCCGTCGGCGAAGGTCTCAACCCCGGCGATATCCGTGGAGTACCCGGTGAGGCTGCGAATCCGGTAGAGGTAGATGATCGGATTGTCTTCCTGCACCTGGGTCACGGCCTGGCCGTAGAGGTCGGCCCGCTCGGCGATGTCGTTGGTCTGCGAGGCCTGCGTCAACAGCTCGTCCACATCCGGGTTGCTGTAGCCGGCGTAGTTTGCGCCGCCGCCGGTCGAGAGGAAGTTGAACATGTTGCCGTGGGGATCAACGCGCCCGGACCAGCCGAGCTGAAGGATTTCGTAGTCTCCGCGGTCCTGGACATCGAGCAGGGTCGAGTACTCAACAGGGAGGATCTCGATCTCAAAGCCGCCGTCGGCTACCGCGGCCTGCAGGGCCTGGGCGAAGCGGATGGTGTCCGGGTTGTTGCTGACCTGCATCTCCAGCTTGTACGGCGTCTCGATGCCGGCTTCCTCGAGCATGCTCTTGGCTGCTTCGGGATCATATTCGGGGCACGCCTCGCTGGCGGGAGAAGTGAACGGGCTGGCCGGGGAAACCGGGGAGCACGCTGTCTCGTGGTAACCGTTGAAGACCGACTGCACCAGAGCTTCACGGTCGATCGACATGGACAGTGCCTTGCGGACAACGGGATCGGAGCCGATGGGGGTATCGATGACGCCTGGGGCGGCGCCTACGCCGTCGGTGTTGCCGACATTGACCGTGATCCCCTGGTACCCGAGCGAACCGACCTGCAGGATGCCGATGCCCTCCTCGTTCATCAGTTCATCCACGTCCTGGGTGGAGATGGTGTCGGCGACCTGGACATCACCCGAGCGCAGGTTCGCCGCGCGGATGTTGGAATCGGTGATAATGCGGTAGGTGATGGTGTCGAGGTGCACGTTCTCGGCGTCGTAATAGAGGGGATCGCGCTCGACCTTGATGGAGGTCTGCGGGACGCGCTCGACGAACTTGAACGGGCCCACGCAGACCGGGCTGTCGCCGAAGGCCTCGCCCTTCTCCTCGAGCGCCTTGGGCGAAAGGATCATGCCGGCGCGGTCGGCGAGGGCTGCGGTGAGGGGCGCGAACGGCTTTGAGAAGGTCACTTCGACGGTGGTGTCGTCGACGGCGACAACCTTCTCGATGGGGCCGAGCTCGCTCTTGCGCGAGGAGCCCTCGAGGTTGACGCCGCGGTCGATGGTCTGGGCGGCGGCTTCGGCGTTGAACGGGGTTCCGTCGGCGAACTGTGCGTCATCACGGACAGGGATGCGCACGGTCAGTCCGTCTTCGGAGACCTCGGGGAGCTCGGTGGCGAGCTGCGGAACGATGTCGCCGTTCGCATCGATGTCGTAGAGCTTCTGGCACATGGTCTGCATGACGTAACGGGTGTACAGCGACGATGACGTGGTCGGGTCGAGCCGGTCAGGCTCTGCGGAGAGTGCCATCACGAGATCACCGCCCTCGATGATGGTCTTCTCGCCGATGGGCGCGGAGACAACGTCGTCTCCCTGCGGTGCTTCGGCGGTGGTCTGCGGTGCCTGGCAGGCGCTGACGGCAAGGCCGAGCGCCATAACCGGGACGAGCGCGCTGCGGCGGATCAGTCGCGCTTTAGGGCGCGGGGAAGGGTGGGGGTGCTGGACGGGCATGGGGTTCCTTCGATGTGAGCGACAGTGCTTTACATACAATCAGAGCTTGGTCACCGATTTTGTATACAATTTGTTTCGGTTCCGTTAAGTTACCGGAATTATTCGCCGACGGCTAGAGCAGCGGAACCATCGGATGCAATCCGAAGATTTTCGAAGGGCACAGCAAAGCCGCCCGCCAAAAGGCGAGCGGCTTTGAATGAAGGGGTTACCGGCGGGTAGGCAGGCGCTGGGTAAAGTGCGGCGCGGACCCGCTTCCAGAAGCGGCTAGCGCTCCTCCTGCCCCGCCCGGGTGAGGGAGCGGAGAATCTTGGCTGCGCCGTCGTCGTACACCGACGCCGTGACCTCCGTGGCGACCGTCATGACCTCATCGGGTGCCTGGCCCATGGCCACTCCCCGCGCTGCCCAGGTGAGCATTTCGATGTCATTGCGGCCGTCACCGATAGCGACGGTCTGGGCAGGGTCGATGCCGCACCTGCGCCGCACGAGTTCCAGCGCGCTGGCCTTGGTGACGCCTGCCGCGGCGATGTCCAGCCACGCGGTCCAGCCCACCGAGTAGGTGACTCCGTGCAGGCCGATCGACTCGACAGCTTCGCCGAACTCCTCTGCCGTGCTGTCTGTGCTGAAGACGACCACGCGCACCGCACGGGCCTCCAGCATGCGGTCGAAACCGACGCTCTCCGCCTCCGCCCCGAAGCTCGCGTCCTGGAAGCGTTCGGTGGAGAGGAAGCGGCCCTGATCGTCCTCGAGGGCAAACTTCGCTGTGGGAAGGCTCTTTCGCAGCGCCACCAGTGCAGGCCGCGGGTCGAATACCACCCGGTTGATGATCTCGTAGCCGTCCTCGAGCCCATCCACGTCAATCCGGAGGGTGACGCCGCCGTTGGAGCACACGGCATGCCCGCGGGTGAGCCCGATTTTCTCGATGATGGGCAGGGTTGCACCAAGGGACCTGCCGGTCGCGATCACTACTTCATGGCCGCCCTCGACGACGGCGCTGGCCGCTGAGCGGACCTCGTCCGACATTTGTCCCTCGTGGTCCACCAGGGTGCCGTCAACGTCAAGTGCAACAAGTTTTCGTGTTGTCTGCTGCTGGTCATCGATGCCAGCGGGAAATGTAGTTGTCATCATTCAAGTGAACCAGAAACCCGGTAACCGCGGGTAGGTTTTTGGTCACAGCTGGGACAACGGAAGGTTACGGCTGCGGGGCCGCCACCCTATTTCTGAAGGACAGGAAGAACCTCCAGACCGCCCAGGTACGGCCGCAGCGCAGCAGGAACGGTGACTGACCCGTCCGGGTTCTGGTGGTGTTCGAGGATCGCGACAATCCACCGCGTGGTGGCGAGCGTCCCGTTGAGGGTTGCGACCGCCCGGGTGCCCTTTGCGCCCTCCACCCGCTCGCGGATGTTGAGCCGGCGGGCCTGGAAACCGGTGCAGTTGGAGGTGGACGTCAATTCACGGTACGCGTTCTGGGTGGGCACCCACGCCTCGCAGTCGAATTTGCGTGCGGCCGACATGCCGAGATCGCCCGCCGCAGTGTCGATGACCCGGTAGGGCAGCTCGACCTTGGCCAGCATCTCCTCTTCCCACGCCAGCATGCGCTCGTGCTCGGCGTAGGACTCCTCCACGGTGGTGTAGGTGAACATCTCCACCTTGTTGAACTGGTGGACGCGGATGATGCCGCGGGTGTCCTTGCCGTGCGAGCCCGCCTCCCGCCGATAGCAGGAGGACCATCCCGCGTACCGGAGCGGTCCGGCGGAGAGGTCCAGGATTTCATCCGAGTGGTACCCGGCGAGCGCCACCTCGGACGTGCCGGTCAGGTACAGATCATCTTCGGGGAGGCGGTAGATCTCCGCATCATGGGCAATGTCGAATCCGGTGCCCTGCATGGTCTCCGGCCGCACGAGCGTGGGCGTGATCATCGGTGTGAACCCTGCTGCGACCGCCTGGTCCATGGCCATGTTCAGCAGCGCCAGCTCAAGCCGGGCACCCATGCCCTTGAGGAAGTAGAACCGCGACCCGGACACCTTGGCGCCGCGTTCCATGTCGATGGCGCCGATCAGCTCACCGATTTCGAGGTGGTCCCGCGGTTCAAAATCGGTGAACTGCCGGGGCTCCCCCACGGTCTTGACGACAACGAAGTCCTCTTCACCGCCCGCAGGTACGCCGTCGAGAATGGCGTTCGGCAGCCGGCGCAGCAGGGCATCAGCCTCGGACTTTGCACCCTCAGCCTCCGCTGCGGCAGTCTTCACCGACGCCGCCAGTTCCTTGACCTCGGCAAGAAGCGCCTGCCGGTCATCCCCCTGGGCCTTGGCGACCCGCTTGCTGAAAGCGTTCTGCTCCGCCCGCAGTGACTCGGCGCGCGTCACGGATTCACGACGCCGGGAATCGGCCGCGATGATCGCATCCACCAGAGATTCATCTGCCTTGCGCGCACGCTGGGAAAGGCGGAACTTTTCAGGATTGTCGCGGAGCTCGTTTACGTCGATCACTCCCCAAGAGTACCGAATCCGACCTCCACGCCCGCACCCGCCCACTGAGGGATAGTCTGGGGAAATCATGCCCCTTGAGTGGATCATCGTCGCCCTTGCGGTTGTGGCCGCAGCCGCGTCAGCGTTCAGCTGGTGGGGCGTACGGAAGCTGCGCCGGGAACGGTTCCTCCGGTGGGAGGAACCCCGTCCGGCGGTGCCCGCCGCGGCGGG
>NZ_KI914591.1:36971-39976 GCF_000520475.1 Arthrobacter sp. 35/47 | reverse complement strand
CCCCGTCCGGCGGTGCCCGCCGCGGCGGGACACCAGCGGGTTGCGCTGGTGCTGAATCCGGTCAAGCTGAGTGCGGCTCTTGCGCGCGAACAGGTGGAGCAGGCCTGTTCCGATGCCGGCTGGGACCCGCCGCTGGTACTGGAGACCACAGTCGCCGAACCCGGTACCGCACAGGCAAGGCGCGCTGTGGAGGAGGGGTACGACGTCGTCATTGCCGCCGGCGGCGACGGCACCGTCCGCGCGGTGGCAGCTGCGCTGGTCCACAGCAACACGGCCCTTGCGCTGCTGCCCCTGGGCACCGGCAATCTGCTGGCGCGCAACCTCGGCATCGCGGTCAATGACGTGCCGCGCAGTGTGCGCCAGGCCCTGCACGGCGCCGTCCGCCGGATCGACATGGGCCGGGCTGAACTGCGCAACGAGCGGACCGGCGTGACCGGAGACCACACGTTCCTGGTGATGGGCGGCGTCGGGCTCGATGCGGTGGTGGTGGCAGCCACCAAGGACACGCTCAAAAGGAAATTCGGCTGGCTCGCCTACAGCGAGGCGGGAATGCGGAGCCTGCCCGGGAAGCGGCAGAGAATGTCGATCAGCATTGACGGCGGCCCGGCGCAGACGCGCAAGGTGCACAGTGTCCTCTTCGCCAACTGCGCCAGGTTGCCCGGCGGCATCACGATAGTTCCGGACGCCGCAATCGATGACGGGTATCTCGACGTGGTCATCGCCAGCCCGCGCAGCATTCTCGGCTGGTTGTGGGTTGCGGTGCAGATACTCTTCCGCCACCCCGGGCCGATCCCCGTCATCACCTACCACCGGGCCAAGCAGGTGGAGGTGCGCGTTTCCGAGGCAACGGGAACCCAGTTGGACGGGGATATCTCCGGCGACGTCACCTCGCTCACGGTCAACGTGGTCCCGGGCGCACTGATGGCCCGGGTACCGGGAAGGGCAACCGGGCCATCAGCGGGAATGTTCAGCGCGTCCGTGGAGGGCTAGGGGCGCTCGGTACCCTCCGTGTCGTCTCCACCTTCCTGAAGCGAGGGAACGGAGTCGGCATCGGTGTACTCTCCCTCGACACCTGAATCGAGATCGGTGGTGCCGTCCACGTCGGTGTACTCACCTTCGTCAACCTGCCCGGCCCCCTCGGCGTATTCACCCACGCCATCCGCACGCTGGGCGCCGGTGTAGCCTCCGGTGACTCCGCCCGTCGGATCAGCGGTCGACTCATCATTCTGCGCCTGACTGTTGATCAGCTGCTGCTCCTCAGCGAAACGCAGGTCGTTGCCCTGGTCTCCGGCATCGCCGTGCCAGTTGGGGTCCGACGTTGATCCGTCACCCTTGTTGGGGTTGACCTCACTGTTGTGTGGCTGCTCGCTCATGGTGCCTGCCTTTCATCAAGGGGTCGCGCCACTGGCCGGGCGCTCACCATCAGCCTACTTAGTGACCGCTCCAGGGGAAAGGATTCTCAGGCTTTAAGCAGCTCGCGAACAGCCTTCTCGGAGGCGGAGTAACTTGCCACCGGGATGACCTCCCCGGACATGAAGCGGTCCACCAGGCGCGGATCCACGTAGGAGCTGCGGGCTATGGCCGGCGTGTTATCCAGGTGCTCGGCCACTGAACGCATGGTCGCCGCAACTGCCTTCTGCCGTGCAGTGCGGCTGGTGGCCTTCAGGTCCAGCCGGGCGAGCTCCATGGCGGCGACGACGGTTGCCTGCCATGTGCGGAAATCCTTGGCGGTGAACCCGCCGCCGGTGACCTGGCGAAGGAACTCGTTGAGCTGCGAGGCCTCAATGGAATGCCAGGACCCGTCGGCGGCCCGGTATGCCAGCATCGTGTCGGCATCCTCCCGGCGCACCATCGGGCGCAGGGCAGCCGCCAGGTCAGCATCCTCAATGGTGGTGTCCCACTGCTGTCCGCTCTTACCCGGGAAGCCGAGGGTGATGACCGGACCGCTGAGGGTGACATGCTCCACCCGCAGCGTGGTGACGCCGAACGAGCCGTTCTGTGCGGCGTACTGGGCTGAACCGATCCGCAGCGCGCCGGAGTCGACAATGCGCAGCGCAGCAGCGAAGGCACGTTCCCGCCCGCTGCCGTTGCTGCGCAGGTGCTGGGTGATGACCCGCCGGGCACTGGGGAGGCGTTCACCGAAATCGAGTGCGCGGTCGAATTTCTCCCGATCCTTTTTCTCCCGCCAGGCGGAATGGTAGATGTACTGGCGCCGACCGGCGTCGTCGGTGCCCACCGCCTGTATATGTCCGTTGGAGTATGGACTGATCCAGACCTCCTGCCACGCCGGAGGAATCACGAGTTCCTTGACGCGCCTGAGTTCGTCCCGTTCCAGCGGTTGACCCCGCTGGTTGCGGTAACTGAACCCCTTGCCATGGCGGCTGCGCGTGTACCCGGGCTTGTTGCAGTCACTGCGCCGAAGTCGTGGCACGCCGCCTCCTGGGGTTGGAGCTGTAGGAAAGGGCTAGCCTATGTCTTCGGCGTCGGGTGTGGGGGAATGACGGAGTGAATCAACCCATTCCCGGGCCGCTGCAAATGCCTCGTCAGAGGTGTGGCGAGCCACCTCGTACTCGCGCCGGTCCGCTCGCGCGTAGGAGCCGAGGAAGCGTAGTCCCGGGCTGATCCGGTGCAGGCCCTGAAGTGCATCCGCAACGCGCGCATCGGTCACGTGTCCATCGGCGTCGATGCTGAAGAAGTAGTCGCCGAGGAACAGGCCGGTGGGCCGGGATTCGATCCTGCTGAGGTTGACCCCGCGCGCGGCGAACTGATCGAGGATTTCCATCAGGGCGCCGGGGTGGTCTTCGGGAAGGGGGATCACCAGGGTGGTCTTGTCCGCTCCGGTCCGGGCAGGGAGGGTATCCGGCTTGCTCACGAGGATGAACCGGGTCACGGCGTCGGCTACGTCCCCGATGTGTTCCGCAAGAATGCGCAGCCCCAGACGGTTGGCCACGAGAGGCGAGCAGATCGCCGCGTCATGGCTTGCGCCTTCGTCGAGCAGGTCATGG
>NZ_KI914591.1:34628-36871 GCF_000520475.1 Arthrobacter sp. 35/47 | reverse complement strand
AGCAGGTCATGGGCTGCGGCAGCCGTTGACGACGCCGGAACGTATTCCGCCGCTGGAATGTTCTGCTCGGTCCAGCCGCGGCACTGTGCCCAGGCATGGCCGTGGGTGGCTACAAAGCGGATGTCCGCCAGCTCCGCGCCCGGCCGGCCCACCAGGACAAAGGAGACGGGCACCAGCACTTCGCGGATGATCCGCAGCGGGGCGCCGTTGGCAATCGCGTCCAGGGTGGCCGACACGCCGCCCTCCACCGAGTTCTCGATCGGGACCATTGCGGCTTTCACGCGGCCGGTACGCACCATGTCGAGGGCGGCGTTGACCGTGGTGGCGGGCACCCGTTCGGCTTCTTCGGCGGCCGGGACCTGCAGCAGCGCAGCCTCCGTGAAGGTTCCGGCAGGTCCGAGGTAGGCGTAGGAGGTCACAGGACGCGCGGTTCGTCGCCGGTTTCGGAAACCATCGGCTTTGCAGCCTCGATCCAGGCATCCATTCCGCCACGGACGTTCACAGCCGAATATCCGTTGCCCACCAGCCACTCCGCAACCCGGAAGGAACGTCCGCCCGTGCGGCAGATGACGTGGAGATCCTCATCCGGATCGAGCTCGTCGAGCCGCGCCGGGATCTGCTCCACGGGAATATGCAGGGCGCCCTTGATGTGCCCGGCCTCCCACTCATAGTCCTCGCGCACGTCCAGCACAGCGGTATCCTCACTGATCGCGTCGACGGACACGCTCTCGCTCTCGCTCATTGCCGGCCCCGTCCTTTCCTCGTCCGATTCACCGACCGGATCCAAGCCTATAGTGGGACCGACCCGACCCGGCGAGAAAGGCAGCAATGGGTGCCCTTCATGAGCTGACCGCGCTCGAACAGCGGGACCTGCTACGGCGCGGGGAGTTGAGCGCCCGGGAATTGACCGCGCATTACCTGGAGCGGATCGACAGCCGGAACCCGGCGTTGGGCGCCTTTCTCACGGTGACCGCGGATACCGCACTGGAGGAGGCGGACGCCGCAGACCGCAGGCACGCGCGGGGAGCCGACCTGCCTGCGCTCCATGGCCTGCCGCTCGCGCACAAGGATCTGACCGACGTCGTCGGCGTGGTGACCACCCACGGCAGCGCCGCCCTGCAGCACACCGTGGCGGCAGCGGACTCTCCTCTGGTGGCCGTTCTGAGACGGGCAGGGGCAATCAGTCTTGGAAAGACGCAGGTTCCGGAGTTCGGTTTGAGCTGCTACAGCGAAAACCTGATTGCCCCGCCGTCGCGCAATCCACTGAACGTCTCACTGAGCCCGGGGGGATCCTCGGGCGGCAGTGCGGCTGCGGTTGCGGCGGGGTTGGTTCCTTTCGCTCCGGGCACCGACGGGGGCGGGTCGGTCCGGATCCCGGCTGCCGCCACCGGTCTCATCGGACTCAAGCCGAACCGCGGACGGGTTCCCTCCGGGTCCGGGCAGACCGACCTTGGCCAGTTTGTGGTTGCTGGACCCCTTGCCCGGACCACCGCGGATGCGGCCCTTCTGCTGGACGCCATGGTGGACGAACCCAATTTCCACGCGACCAGCGCTGCTGCCCACGGTCCTTTCCTGGAGGCGGCGCTCCGCGCAACCGGGCGGTTCCGCATCGGAGTGAGCACTGCGTCGCCCTTCGCGGCGGCGTTCTCCATCGGGCTCGACGACGACGCAAGCGTGGCCTTCGACGCCGGCCTCCGTGCGCTGGGCGATGCAGGGCACGATCTTGTCGAGGCAGACCTCCACTACGATCCTCGCTACCACGAGGCGTTCCAGACGGTCTGGACCGCCGGACTCGCCAACGCGCGCATTCCCGCGGCCCGCGAAGCCGGCCTCACTCCGCTGGCGCTCACCCTTCGACGCCGTGCCCAGGGCCGGTCGGCAACGGACCTGGCAACCGCCGTCGACATTCTGCGGCAGTTCGAGCAGGACACGATCGAGCAATACTCCGCCTTCGATCTCATCGCCACCCCCGCCCTCGGAATGACGCCCCGCCCCATCGGCTGGTACACCTCCGCCGACGCGGACACCGACTATCGGCGCCAGTGCCAATACTCGCCGTACACCTCGATGGTCAACGTCTGCGGCCTGCCCGCCATCTCCGTGCCGGTGTACTCCACCGCCGGCGGACTCTCCATGAGCATCCAGCTCATCGGCAGGCCAAGCGCAGAGGCGGATCTCCTGACGGTCTCAGCGCAGCTTGAGGATCAGCTGCGGCTCCCCCGGCGCATTCCCTAGTCCGGCTG
>NZ_KI914591.1:33505-34528 GCF_000520475.1 Arthrobacter sp. 35/47 | reverse complement strand
CCGCCTGTCTCGTTTTCGGGGGCCGGACCGCCGTAGCCGTCTCCCTTGATCGCGTCGGCGCTCTGCTCTGCGTCGCGCTCCAGTTTCGCGTCAGCTTCCGCGCCCTCGTCGATTTCGTCGCTGGTGGGGTTCTCGCTCATGACACAACCTTTCGTTGACGGATTTGAACAAACGTACCGGTGCCCGAAGACCAGTGGAAGAGGTGGCCGCCCCCAACCGCCCACCATCGAGCGGGCGCTTATGACATGAATCCAGCGTCCAGCACGTTATTTGTGCCCGCCCGACGCTTGGGACGCCCGCATTGCCGTCCGGATCCGCGTGATGGACTCTCGCTCTGCGCCAGGTTCGAGGTGTCTTTTTGTAAATCGAACGACTGTCCAACCCATCGCCCGCAACCTGTCGTCGCGGTTTATGTCGCTATGCCACTGGTCCGCGTCGAGATGGTGTTCTCCCTCATATTCGATGGCGATGCGGAACTCCCGGTACATCAAGTCGGGTCGTGAGACGCGCCGTCCGTTGGCGTCCAGGATCCACTGGTTGACCTCCGGTTCCGGCAGGCCTGAACCGATGATCAGCAGGCGTAACCGCGATTCAGGCCCGGAGTCCACTCCACTCCTCAACAACGGCAGGGCTTCACGTGCGCGTACTATTCCCCGCGATCCGCGACGACGGTCCACTGCTTCGGCAATCTCCGCGATGGTGCACAGCGGATCGGGAAGGTTGAGGTCACACCGGCGCCGAGGAGCGTCAGAATGACGCAGAAGGGAATCGCCCGCCGCCACCAATTCCTCGACCGACAACGCGGGCGCCAAGTCAGTCCACGTCCTTGCAGGGGAGGTGACCGTGACGCCGTAGATCTCAACGACGTCGCGCTCGGTGAGTTGGGTCCTATGCCCCACAACGGCTGGGCGTTTGGCTCGAGTGTCTCCCTTCCAGCGACTCAAGTGCAGCCGGTCATCCTCCTCAACGCGCCAGGGCAGGACAATCCCCCACAGCCGAGCCGCGGTCGCATGGCTCGCGGCG
>NZ_KI914591.1:22642-33405 GCF_000520475.1 Arthrobacter sp. 35/47 | reverse complement strand
AGCCGCGGTCGCATGGCTCGCGGCGTCAGGACAGCCGAGTCTGGTAAGTGGCGCAACCCGGTCCAGCAACGTGACTCCGGAACCCTTCACCAGGCGGACACCCCGACTCGGGATGGCCAGGTCGGAGCGGCGAAGGCGGTTGTAGGACGAACCCCGCGCGAGAGCCTCCTCGACCGTGAATGAGAACCGACTGGGAAGAGACATGTATGCAGAGTCCACCCGTTTCATGATGCCGTCGAAACCCCGGTGGATTCCTTTATCCACAAGGCGGACTTGATATGTCCCGCCAACCGCAATCGAGCGGGCGCTTATAACCCCTTCGGTGGAGCGCAGGCGTCATATGTGCCCGCTCGATCCGGAAACCGGTGATGAATGAAGGGCGAGGGCCCTCACTGACACGTATTAGGTAAACTGGCCGGAGAGTCCACCGAGGGAGATCCATGACAGCCCGCAAGGCAACAGCACTCGATGTTGCGAAGGTCGCCGGCGTCTCGCGCAGTGCGGTGTCCATGGTCCTCAACGGCAACATCAAGGGCAACGTTTCCAGGGAGGCCCAGGAACGGATCCGCGCGGCCGCCAGGGAACTCAACTACCTCCCCAACCCGGTGGCCGTGAGCCTGCGCAATCAGCGGACTGCGACGCTGGGTATCGTCACGGATGAAATCGTGACAAGCCCCTTCGCGGGACGGCTTGTCAGCGGTGCCACCAACGCGGCGCTTGCCCGCGGGTACATGATCCTGGTGGTGGACACCGAGCACATCCCGGGACGCGATGAACTGGCCATCGACGCACTCCAGCACCGCAGGGTGGACGGGTTGATCTACGCCACGGGCAGCCTCAAACCCTACAGCCCCACCGACCCCTTCCGGGCGCAGCCGGCAGCTCTGGCAAACTGCTTCGACCCGCAGGACAGGCTCGCCGCCGTGGTCCCGGACGAGGTCACCGGGAGCCGACGCGCCACCGAGCTGCTCCTGGAACTCGGCCACCGCCGGATCGCACTTCTCGGCGGCGACGATGAAAATGCCGCACTGCTCCGTGAACAGGGCTACCGCACGGCAATGGAGAACGCCGGCCGGTCCTTCCGCGACCAGCAGGTGGTGGTGACCGGATGGGACATTGACCAGGGCTACCGGGCAGCTGAATCTGTCCTGCAGGAGCCGGACCGCCCCACCGCGGTCCTGGCCGCGAATGACCGCGTGGCCACCGGCATCCTGCTGTACGCGGCGTCCGCGGGGATCCGGGTGCCGGAGCAGCTTTCGGTGGTGGGCTACGACGATCAGCAGAACGTGGCCGCGAACCTGGTGCCGGCGCTGACCACGGTCGCACTCCCCCACGCGGAGATCGGGGCCATCGCCGTCAACCGGGTCCTCGACGAACTTGAGGGCGGCGAGCGGCGGACCGAACGCGTGCTGGTGCCCTGCCCGCTCATCACCCGGCAGTCCACGGCGCCGGCGGCGTGAGCAAAGGGAACCGGCTTCGAAGCGGGGGTACGGCTCAGCCGGCTCCGGGAACCCTACGGCAAGCCGAGTTCCCAGGCTTCGACGGCGGCATCGCCGGTAACCGTCAGCTCCCAGGTCTCGTCCGGGCCGGGATACGCGCGCAGCGTCACTGCCGTGGATGCCTCGCGGTAGACCTCGACGACCGACGCATCCACCAGCACTCGCACACCGTGTGATGACTCCGCCGAATACACCTCACGGGACCCCGACGGCGACACCAGGGCAAGCGAAACCCTCACCTCACCGCGCGGCGTGACTACCGCTTCGGCGGCGGCCGGCAGTTCAGTGACATCACCGGAATCCAGGGCACGACGGCGGTAGCCCACCAGTTCCCGCGCGGGCTTTACCACCAGCCCGTCATTGACGACGCCGAGTTCGCGGGGGAAGGTCAGCATGCCCGCCCAGCCGGCGGCATCGGACTCCTCCTCCGTCCGCGACTCCCAGGACCAGCCCCACAGCATCACCCGGTCATCGAGCTGGACGGCCTGCGGCGCGTAAAAATCGGGGCCGCCGTCTGTCGCCGCGCAGGCCTCCGGGGTGAAGACCGGGCGGCCGCCGTCGTCGTTCATTGATCCGATCAGGTGGGCCACACCGGAGAGGTGATGTGCACTGTCCCGGTGCTTCCACAGGGACACGATCAGCACCCAGCGGCCGTCCACCTCCACCAGCTGCGGGCATTCCCAGATGTTCGCCTGGGCGCCGGCGGCCGCGGGATGGGCGGTGGTCAGCCAGATCCCGACGTACTTCCAGGCGGAGAGGTCCGTGGCGTCATAGAGGAGCAGGGCGCCGCGTCCGTCATCCAGCCCCGCGCCCTGGATGGCGTAGCGCATGCCGTGCCAGGTGAAGAGGAAGGGATCCCGGACAGCGGTGACGGACGGATCAGCCGGCACGCCGGCGGCGACCTCGCCCTCCTGGCGCCACTGCCGCAGGTCGGCGGACCCGCGGGCAAGGGTGACCTGTGACGCGCCGCTGTGGTCCTGCACTCCGCTGTAGACGGCGGTGGGGACGCCGTCGTCGTCGGTCATCACTCCCGACCAGCAGCCCGCCGCATCCGGCCCGCCGGGCTGGGGTCTCAGCGCGATCGGTTCCTCTTCCCAGCGGAGCAGGTCGGCAGAACTGACGTGGCCCCAGGTGATGGCGTCATGCCGGGCGGAATCGGGGTTGTGCTGGAAGAACACGTGCCAGCGCCCGTTCCGGAAGCAGATCCCGTTCGGATCGTTCAGCCAGCCCTGGCTGGGGCGGGGGTGCAGGAGGGGGAAGGCGCGGTCGACGACGACGGCGGCTGTTTCTGGGGAAGTCACGGTTTCCTTCGGAGCGGGCACGGACGGTTACTTGCTTGCGCCGGCGGTCAGGCCTTCGCGGAGGGTGCGCTGGCCGAAGATGAAGACCACCAGGGCGGGGATCATGGAGAGGATGACGCCCGCAAGGACCACGGAGATGCTGCCGGTGCCGAGGTTGCCCTGCAGCGTGACCAGGCCCAGCGGGAGGGTGTAGTTCTCCTGCGAGATGGTGAGGATCAGCGGCCTGAAGAACTCGTTCCAGTGGAAGTTGAAGGCGAGGATGCCCACAATTGCCATCCCGGGCACGGCCAGCGGCGCGTAGACCGAGCGGAACGTCCGCCACGGGGACGCGCCGTCCAGCGCTGCGGCCTCCGCGAAGTCATTCGGCAGGCCCAAAAAGTACTGACGCATCAGGAACGTGCCGAACGCGGTGGGGATCGCGGGGAGGATCAGCGCGAGGAGGGTATCGGACAGGCCCATGCCGCGGATGAGCATGAACACCGGGACGATCGTGACCTGCACCGGGACCATCATGGTGGCCAGGACCACCGAGAACAGCGCGTTCTTGCCCTTGAAGCTCAACCGGGCGAAGGCGTAGCCGGCGAGCGCCGCCGTCGCCATCTGTCCGACGGCGATCAGCAGCGTGACCAGTGCGCTGTTGACCACGAGGAGCACCATGTTCACCTGCTGGAATACCTCGACGTAGGAGGTGAAGTCGGGGTTGAGCGGCAGGAACTGCGGCGGAAGGTTGAACGATTCCGAGGGTGTCCTCAGCGACGTCGACAGGGTCCACATCACGGGACCGAGCGTCAGCGCCGCGGCCACCAGGAGGACCAGGATCCGCGCGGCCATGCCGGGGCGCAGCCTGCGGGTCGTGCGGGGTGCGGTAAGGGTGCTCATTCTCAAGTTCCTCACTGGTAGAAAACGAATCGGCGGCTGAGCCGGAACTGAAGGGCGGTGATGGCCATGATCAGCATCATGAGCACGAGCCCGATGGCGGAGGCGCGCCCGAACTCGAGCTGCTGGAACGCCGACTCGAAGATGACCATCACGGCGGTCCGGGTGCTGTCGCCCGGCCCGCCGCGGGTCAGGACGTACGGCTGATCGAAGACCTGCAGCGCGCTGATGATCGCCATGACCGAGGCGACCAGCACGGTGGGGCTGAGCAGCGGCAGCGTGACATTGACGAACTGCCGCCAGCCCGTGGCGCCGTCCAGCGCGGAGGCCTCATGCAGTTCCTTGGGGATGGACGCCAGCCCGCCGATGAAGAGCAGGAAGGAAAACCCGAAGTTCTGCCACACATAGACCAGGACGACGACGGCGGCGGCACCTCCTGAGGTGGTCAGCCACGGCACCGCGGGAATGCCGATCAGCGAGAGCATCCAGTTGACGACGCCGAACTGTTCGTTGAACAGATACCCCATGAAGATCGAAACCGAGGCGGCGGAGAGGATCAGCGGGAAGAAGAAGGCTGACCGGAAGAACACGCGCAGCCAGTTGGGCATGCGGCCCTGGATTGCGACGGCGAGGGCCATCGCAATGCCGAGCTGCAGGGTCACCGCCACCACCACAAAAACGATGGTGTTGAGGAAGGAAACCCGGACCGTGGGGTCGCTGACAATGTCGGCGAAATTGCTGAATCCGACAAACTCCGGTGCGGAAATGATGTCCCAGCGGAAGAATGCCAGGAGGATCGAGCCGAGGATGGGCACGATCGTGAAGATCGCCATGCCGATCACCGTGGGGGCGAGGAACAGCGGCGCAATGAGGCGCTCGGCCAGCGACCGTTTCCGCCGGGCGGCGGCGGAGGAGCGGGTGGGGGGTGCCGGCGTCGTCGTGCCTGTGGTGTTTTTGAGTGTTGGAGTGCTCATCATTTGCTCCTGAGGGCCAGTTCGAGGTCACGCTGCAGGCTCCCCATCGCTGAGCGGACCTGCGCGGAGGAGCCGCTGACGGCAACCGACACGTTTTTCATGAGCGCGGTTTCCACGGCGGCCTGCTGCGGTGGGGCGGGGATGGGACCGGAAGTAGGGAAGCGGTCGAGGGTGTCGTAGAAGACCTTCCAGTGCTCGGGCCCGGTGGCGGCGTAGAGGGACTGGTTCACCATGGAACGCCGGGTGGGCGTGGTGTTCGGGGAAGGGATGGCGAGTTCCATGGCCGGTTTGGATGCACAGAACTTCACCCATTCCCAGGCGGCGTCCTTGTCCCTGGCGGTGCGCATGATGGCGTAGCCGGCGGCGCCGAACTGGTGGCGCTGGGTGCGCCAGCGGGGGAAGAACTGGACGTCGAAGTCGTCGGCGCCCATACCTGCCTCGTGCAACCCCTGCACCCAGTACCCGCCGGCCGGGGTTGCACCGATGCGGCTGCTCGCGAAGAGGCCCACCAGGGCGTTGCCTCCACCGCCCTCCGGACGGACCCCGAGGCCTTCGGCGACGAGTTCGCGGAGGTAGTCGAAGGTTTCAATGACGCGCGGGTCCTCGGCATTCGGCGCCTCCCAGAGGTAGCCGCCGCTGCGCTGGGCGCGTGTGGGATCCTGCCCGTAGAAGCGGTCCCAGAACCAGTCACCACCGGCAGCCTTCTCCTCGGTGAGGAAACTGGTGTCATTCGCGTAGAGCCACGGCACCACGCCGCCGAAGAGCCGGTTGGTCCAGTAGTAGGGGGTGAAGCTGCCGTCGGTGGTGGACTTCATGGCACGCATGGTGGCGGTGAAGTCATCGTGGTTCCAGTCATCCGCCGGGCGGTCAAGCCCCGCGCGCTGCAGCGCACTGGTGTTCAGGTACATGTTGGCGGCGTTCCAGTCCAGGGGAAGCTGGTAGAGGCTCCCCCGGTACATGAACGCCTCGATAAGGCTCGGATGGACGTCCTGGAAGTATTCCTGGATGTCCGCGGCGTCGCGGGTCAGGTACGGATCGAGGGGTTCGGCGAGCTTCTCGGCGAAGAGCTGGGCGCCCTCGGTGGCAACGTAGACGACGTCGGGAGGGTTACCGGCCGCGACCATGGTGAGGATCTTGGAGAAGAAGTCGCGCCAGTCGGCGCCCTGGATGGCCTGGATGCGGACCGGGATATCCGGATGCAGGCTCGTGAATTCCTCTACCAGAGCCTGGCGTGCTGCTGCGTCGGCTGAGGTACCGAGGATGGCCACATTGAGTGCGGTGCTGCTGCGGCCCGGGATATCAGCGCCGGTGAGCCTCGGCCAGGCGCCCACGGTCGCGCCGACAGCCCCGATGCCGAGTGCCCCCAGAAGCGTGCGGCGTGACAGGTCGCCTGTGCGGGCACTGAGCGGGTTGCGCTGTCCTGGAAGGTGCGTAGACCTCATCGTCATTCCTTTCTAACACGTGTCAGGAAGCCTACTCTCCTCTCCTGACACGTGTCAAGCGTCACATCTGGGTGAATCCCCGGACGAGAAATGAACGGCGTATTGCTGCTGCGCCGAGCCACATGATGGCATGCTAGGTCCCATGGCTAATCGAGCAGGCACTGTTGCCCAATCCAGCGACCTCGTTGACGTAGGCGCCCTCCTGGACGCGTATTTCGATTCCACCCCGGACCTCTCCGATCCTGCGCAGCGCGTGGCCTTCGGAACCTCCGGACACCGTGGATCCTCGCTGAAATCCTCCTTCAATGAGGGGCACATCGCCGCCATCACCCAGGCAATCGTCGAGTACCGGGCGGGGCAGGGAATCACGGGGCCGCTCTTCATGGGCAGGGACACCCACGCCCTCTCCGAACCCGCGCAGAACACCGCGCTGGAAGTGCTCGCCGCCAACAACGTGGCAGTCCGCATCGACGCCCGCGGCGCGTACACACCCACCCCCGCCCTCTCGCACGCCATCCTCGCCTACAACGGCTCGCGGACTGACCAGGCGGACGGCATCGTCATCACGCCCTCCCACAACCCGCCTGCTGACGGCGGTTTCAAGTACAACCCACCCCACGGTGGTCCGGCGGACTCCGACGCCACCAACTGGATTGCCGCGCGGGCCAATGAACTCCTGGAGAACGGCCTCCGCGGCGTGAACCGGATTCCCACCGCCCAGGCGCAGCAGGCATCCTCCGTCAGCACCTACGATTTCCTCCAGCACTACGTCGAGGACCTCCCCAACGTGCTCAACATCGAGGCCATCCGCAGCGCCGGCGTGCGCATCGGTGCTGACCCAATGGGAGGCGCGGCCGTGGATTACTGGGGTGCCATCGGCGAGCGGCACAACCTCGACCTCACGGTGGTGAACCCCGCCGTCGACCCGCAGTGGGCCTTCATGACGCTCGACTGGGACGAGAAGATCCGCATGGACTGCTCCTCCCCTTACGCGATGGCGTCGCTGATCTCCCGTGCCGGGGACTATGACATCTCCACCGGGAACGACGCCGACGCGGACCGACACGGGATTGTCACCCCTGATGCCGGGCTGATGAATCCAAACCACTATCTCGCCGTCGCTATTGACTACCTCTACCGGAACCGACCGCAGTGGCGCTCGGATGCGCGGGTGGGCAAGACCCTCGTATCGTCGTCGATCATTGACCGGGTGGCAGCGGACCTCGGCCGGGTCCTGGAGGAAGTTCCGGTGGGCTTCAAATGGTTCGTTCCCGGGCTGATGTCCGGTCAGGTGGCGTTCGGTGGAGAGGAATCCGCCGGCGCGTCCTTCCTCCGGCATGACGGATCCGCGTGGAGTACCGACAAGGACGGCATCCTCCTGGCCCTGCTCGCCTCGGAGATCACTGCGGTTTCAGGCCGCACTCCGTCGCAGCACTACGAGGGCCTGACCCAGCGGTTCGGTGCTCCGGTCTACGCGAGGATCGACGCCGCTGCAACGCGGGAGCAGAAGTCGGCACTGGGCAAGCTGTCGCCGTCGGACGTCACCGCCACCACGCTGGCGGGCGAGGACATCACCGCCCGCCTCACGGAAGCTCCCGGTAACGGGGCGCCGATCGGCGGTCTGAAGGTCACTACAGAGAACGCCTGGTTCGCGGCCCGCCCGTCCGGCACCGAGGACGTGTACAAGATCTACGCCGAGTCGTTCCTCGGCGAGGACCACCTCAAGCGCGTCCAGGAAGAGGCGAAGGCCCTCGTGGACGGTGTGATCGCCTAACCCCTCCGAAAGTTTTTGTCGCCTAACTCCTGTTCTGGAGGGGTTTTAGCAGCAGATAGGCGACAAAAAGTGCAGGGTAAGATTTCCGGAGATCCCCCACCTCCGGAAGGCACAGCCATGAGCAAACTCGGAATGAACTGGACCCTGCACGGAGACGGGCGGAACGTCCGTCCCGGCCGGTTCGTCGCCCCCGATGAGCGGCTCAGCTGGCCCAGGACCATCGGTATCGGCGCCCAGCACGTGGTCGCGATGTTCGGGGCCACGTTCCTGGTGCCGCTGCTGACCGGCTTCCCGCCGTCCACCACCCTGCTTTTCTCGGGCCTCGGCACCCTGCTCTTCCTCATCATCACGGCCGGCCGGGTACCCAGCTACCTCGGATCGAGCTTCGCGTTCATCGCACCCATCGCCGCGGCGCAGAACCAGCACGGTCCGGCCGGGGCACTCGGCGGCGTCGTCATGGCCGGCGCAGCCCTGGCGCTGATCGGCCTCGTGGTGCACTGGGGCGGCGCCCGCTGGATCCAGGTCCTGATGCCGCCCGTTGTCACCGGCGCCATCGTTGCCCTCATCGGGCTGAACCTCGCCCCCACCGCCAAGGCCAGCTTCGAGCAGGCACCGCTGACGGCGCTCGTAACGGTGGTCTCGATCCTGCTGGTCACAGTGCTTTTCAGGGGAATCCTCGGCCGGCTTTCCATCCTGGTGGGGGTCCTCGCCGGCTACCTCGTGGCGGTTCTGCGGGGCGAAGTGGATTTCACCGCCGTCAACGACGCGGCGTGGTTTGGGCTGCCTCCCTTCATGGCTCCTGAATTCCACCTCTCCGTGGTCGGGCTGTTCATCCCCGTGGTGCTGGTGCTGGTGGCCGAGAACATCGGCCACGTGAAGTCGGTCGCCGCCATGACCAACCGCGATCTCGATCCCGTCACCGGGCGCGCCCTCATGGCCGACGGCCTGGCCACCATCCTTGCCGGGTCCGGCGGAGGATCCGGCACCACCACCTACGCAGAAAACATCGGAGTCATGGCGGCCTCCCGGGTGTACTCAACCGCCGCGTACTGGGTGGCCGGGGTAATCGCCGTGCTCCTGAGCCTCTTCCCGAAGTTCGGCGCCCTCATCGCCACTGTGCCGGCAGGAGTACTGGGCGGCGCCGGCGTCGTTCTCTACGGGATGATCGGCATTCTCGGCGTGCGCATCTGGGTACAGAACCGGGTGGACTTCTCCAACCCGATCAACCTCTCCACGGCGGGGGTGGCCCTGGTGGTGGGTATCGCCAACTTCACCTGGACGGTCGGCGACCTCAGCTTCGAGGGGATCGCCCTCGGTACCGCAGCCACGCTCGTCATCTTCCATGGCATGAGCGGCATCGCGCGTGCCCGCGGCAGCGAGCATGTCGCCGGGCCGTCCGAGCTGAAGTCGGAGGACCGCGGGAGCCGCCCATCCAAGCTCGGCTAGATGCTGTACTTCGCGGCATGCTGCCGCGCGGTCCGGCACAGTCGGCTGGCTTCTGAACTGTCCGCTCAGGTGTTATCCGGTTCAAACGGGGCCGGGAGCCAGTGTAAACCTGAAAGATTTTTGGACGCCCGGCAAGCGGCAGCGAACCCATACCGGACAAGGGCTTTCAGAAGCTGACCGGGAATTTAACTAGCCCAGCTAGTAGTAAGCGTGCTTCCTATCTCCCCCCATCTGTGCTTAGGGTGTGTGAACACCAACCGGTGAACGCGCACAGAACCCGCGTCCAACCCGGAACTCCCCCGGTGCCACCAAGGCAGCACGACAAAGGAGAACACCATGATTACCCAGGACCACATCGCCCAGATCCTCGAATCCGGCGGCAAGGTCATTGACAACGACGGCGACAAGATCGGTTCCGTCGGCCAGATCTACGTCGATGACCACACCGGAAACCCGAGCTGGGTCACCATCAACACCGGGCTCTTCGGTTCAAACGAGTCCTTCGCTCCGCTCGAGCGGGCAGCACTGGAGGGCAATGACGTGCGCGTCGGGTACTCCAAGGACAAGATCAAGGACGCCCCGAACGTTGCCCCCGATGGCCACCTGAGCGAGCAGGAAGAGGCGGAGCTCTACCGTTACTACGGAATCTCCACCAATGGCTATGCCGCGGGCGAGGACACCATGGAAACCACTGGAAACTATGAGTCCGACCGAGCCACCGTCGGCCACGACACCTCCGGGCCGACCACCGACGACGCGATGACTCGCTCCGAGGAGCAGCTCCACGTGGGTACCGAGCGCCGCGAAGCCGGGCGTGCACGGCTGCGCAAGTACGTCGTCACGGAGAACGTCACCCAGACCGTTCCGGTGCAGCGTGAAGAGGTCCGCATCGAGCGCGAGCCGATCACGGATGCCAACCGGGGCGAAGCCCACGCCGGCCCGGCCATCAGCGAGGAAGAACACGAGGTCACGCTCCATGAAGAGCGCGCCGTGGTCGAGAAGGAAGCCGTGCCGGTAGAGCGGGTCCGCCTCGACAAGGAAACCATCACGGAGCAGCAGACCGTCAACGAGGAAGTCCGCAAGGAGCAAATCGACACGGACGACGTCGATACCCGCGAAGGCCGCTAACCAGCGGATTCCGGCAAACTGGCATTCGGCCCACCTTCCCAACCGGGAAGGTGGGCCTTTTGCGTGGTGTGGATAGCTTCGGGTGTCCCCTGTCATGATGGGTCCATGTTGCGCATCGGCCTGCTCGGCGGCATGAGCTGGGAAAGCACCACTGAGTATTACCGCCGCATCAATGAAATGGTGCGGGACCGCCTCGGCGGTTTTCATTCGGCGGACTGCCTGCTGCGGTCTGTCGATTTTGCGCCCATTGAGGCGTTACAGGCCCAGGGGCTGTGGGACGAGGCCGGCGCGGTACTGGCTGCCGCCGCCGTCGAACTTGAAAG
>NZ_KI914591.1:15730-22542 GCF_000520475.1 Arthrobacter sp. 35/47 | reverse complement strand
CGTCGAACTTGAAAGCGGCGGAGCCGAGCTTCTGGTGCTGTGCACCAACACCATGCACAAGGTGGCTCCGGCCATTGAACAGGCCGTGAACATTCCCTTCATCAACCTCATCGATGCAGCAGCCGAAGCGGTGACCGCCGACGGTACGACGACGGTGGGCCTGTTAGGGACGTCCTTCACCATGGAGCAGGACTTCTACCGGGATGGGCTGGCCGCCCACGGGTTGGAGGTGCTGGTTCCCGGCGCGGAAGACCGCGCGACAGTCCACCGGATCATCTATGAGGAACTGTGCCTTGGGATCGTCTCAGAGGCATCCCGCAGGGAGTGCCAACGCATCATCGCCGGGCTGGCCTCACGCGGTGCGGAGGGCGTAGTACTCGGCTGCACCGAAATCGAGCTGCTCCTTTCGCAGCAGGACGCGGACATCCCGCTCTACCCGACGACGGCGATCCACGCGCAGGCGGCGGTGGACGCAGCGCTTGCACGGCAATCCGGCACCGCACCCGGCAGGACGGTGACACAATAATCGGGTGACCTCGCCCGCCCCCCACCCCACCGACCTGTGGAAGAGCGCTGCCTGGCAGTCCCGGGTGGAATCCTGGGTGTCCCAGGTCCTGGCTACGTTCAACATCGAACAGACGGGCCCGGTGAGCGAGCCCCGGATCCGCTTCTGGTCCGTCCAGCTCACCATCCCCACCGACCATGGGAAGCTGTGGTTCAAGGAGAACAATCCGGGCCAGTTCCAGGAGGCGTCCATCATCGCGGCGCTGGCCGAAATTGCGCCGGATCACGTGGTTGCCCCGCTGGCCATCGAGCCGACCAAGGGCTGGATGATCACCCCTGACCATGGCGCTACCCTCGCCACCCTGAACTCCACGGACTACGCCCTGTGGTCCCGGGTGCTCACCGATTTCGCGGACCTGCAACAGCAGGCGGCTGCCTATGGGGAAAAACTGAAGGAGGCTGGACTCGCCTCGCTGGATCCGGGTATCGCGGGTAACTTCGTGAGTAACCAGCTCCTCCTGCACACGGGTTTGCCCGAGGAGCACCCGCTGCACCTCGACGCCGGACAGGCGGACCGTATCTACGCCACTGTCCCGGCAATCGAGGAGGCCGCCGCGCAGCTGTCGGCCCTCGGAGTGCCGCTGTCGCTGGAGCACAATGACCTCCACCCGAACAACGCCTTCATCCCGGGTTCAAGCACGGACCCGCTGCGGTTTTTCGACTTCGGCGACTCCTACTGGGCCCACCCGTTCAGCTCGCTGTACGTCCCCCTCGGCGCCATGATGGAAGCCTGGGAAACCGCGCCCGACGACGCCCGCATCCGGAGAGTCCTCACCGCCTACCTTGAACGGTGGAGCGGTTACGCACCGCTTCCCCAGCTGAGGAACGCCCTGGAACCGGCGCTGCAGCTCGGCCGGCTCAACCGGTACGCCTCCTGGCTGCGCCTTCTGATCCACGCCGACGACGACGCAATGCTGGAATACGGTCCGCACGCCCTGCGCTACCTGCAGACAGTCACGGACCCCGTTCTGTAGCTTCAGGCTCCCTGGGCAGCGGCGATCACTTCACGCATCATGCGGTTGAGATCCTCCGCCTGCTCGCGGGTCAGGCCAAGCCTGGCCAACATGGTGCCTGGTACGGACAGCGCACGAGTGCGCAGCTCCCGTCCCTCATCGGTCAGTCCCACGGCGAGGGCACGCTCGTTGCCGGCCACACGCTCCCGGGTTACCAGGCCGTTCGCTTCCAGCCGCTTGAGCATCGGCGAAAGGGTGGCCGGGTCCATGGCGAGCGCCTCGGCAATTCCCCGAAGCGTCCGCGGGCTGTGTTCCCAAAGCGCCAGCATGACCAGGTACTGCGGGTGGGTCAGGTTCAATTCCTCCAGCACCGGCCGGTAGGCGCCGATAACGCTCCGCGATGCCACCGAAAGTGCGAAGCACAGTTGCCGCTCCAGGAGCAGGTCCTCGGTGAAAGATTCCTGCGAGGTTTGAGTCACGCGTCCCTCCCCGGGATCTCACGCTTCACCAGATACGTGGAGCCGTCGGCGTTGCGCACAACATCCCACTGTTGAAGCTCCTGCTGGCGCTGCTGATGAGCGGCGCCGTCGGCGTACTTGACCGGCCCGTCCAGCCCGCCCTGATCGGCCGGGCCGAAAATCATCCTCAACTTCCCTGTGGCCTGCATGAACCGGTGGGACAACGGCTTCTTTTCCGCCATGACATGCCTTCCTCGCCAGGGCCCTGTCAGCCCACCCACAAGCATAGTGCACAAATAGTTAGCGCACTAAATGACCTGTGGCCACGGGCCCCGGTCCCGCATAACCCCCGAGAGAACATCCGCACGGTCCGAGACCAGGCCGCCCACTCCGTCCGCGAGCAGCTCTTCCATCACCGGACGCTCGTTGATGGTCCACACGTGGACCGGGATTCCGGCGGCGTTGCAGCGCCGGACAAACCCTCGAGTCACTACCGGGAACCCCCGGAAATGCCTCGGCACCTGAAGGCAGTCCACCCGCGCAAGCCGCGCAACCCACCGCGCAAGGCCAAGCGGTGAGGCGGCTCTCACGATGGCACTCACCGCCATACCAGCGGACGACGCCGTGGGCCGGCTCAGCTGCCTCAGCACCCGCAGGCGCCGCCGGTCGGAAAACGACGCAACCAGTACGCGGTCATGTGCGCCGGACGCTTCAATGACCTCAACAAGGGGCTGAACCGACGCGTCGTCCTTGACGTCGATGTTCAACCGGACATCCGGCCACCGCTGGAGGACCTCGGCAAGGGTAGGAATCCGCTCGGTCCCGCGAACCCGCACAGCACTCAGTTCCGCCAGGGAATGATCGGCCAGCCGGCCCGTCCCGTCGGTAACCCGCTCCAGGCGCTCATCGTGGAAAACCATGACGACGCCGTCCCTTGTGGTGCGCACGTCGATCTCCAGATAGCGGAAACCGAGCCCTATCGCCGCTTCAAGGGCCGGCAGAGTGTTTTCCAGACCCTCCGGTGAGAAACCGCGGTGCGAGAAGGCGATCGGCCCCTCGGTTGCGAGGTACGGTCCCGGCATGGCGGCTCAGGCCGACTTCAGGGCAGCGAGCCGTTCCTCAAGGACCTTCGCGACGCCGTCGTCCTCAAACGCGGGCGCACGGAGGTTTGCAGCCGCGAGGGCGGCCGGGTGACCGGATGACATGGCGTACCCATAGCCGGCCCAGTCCAGCATCTGGATGTCATTGGGCATGTCGCCGAAAGCGATGACGTCCGTCTGCTCGATTCCGAGCCCTGCCGCATACCGTGCGAGGGTGACCGCCTTGTTGATTCCGGGCACGCTCATTTCCAGGAGGGGGACGCTCGGTGCCGAGTGCGTGGTCGCGACGAGGTGCTCCACGGCGGGTGCCACCCCGTGCAGGAATTCGTCTGGTGTGATGTCCCGCTCCCGCGCCAGGAACTTGATAACGCCGGAACCGTTGAGGGAGTGCCGCAGCGGGCGGGGCTCGGCGGCTCCGAGCAACTCGACCGAACCTGGGTCGGCGAAACCCGGCTCGATGAGGAAGCTGCCCACCGTCTCCGCCGCGAACGTCACGGCAGGGTACAGGTCGCGAATAATGTCCTGGGCTTCGAAAATGCTCTCACCGTCCAGCAGGTGGGATGAAAGCACCTCTTCACGGCCGAGGTCATAGGTCAGCGCTCCGTTGGAGCAGATAACCGTCCCGGTGAATCCGAGGTCGCGCAGCGGCTTCAGCCAGCGCGGCGGGCGTCCGGTCACGAACACCACCTCGATGCCGGCATCCAGGCAGGCCTCGAACGCACGGACCGTCCGATCGGAGATCCGGCCATCGTGGCCGATAATCGTGCCGTCCATGTCGCTGGCGACCAAACGCATCCGCAAACTCCTTGACTGGTTAGGTATCCAGCCTACCCAAGCGGGCGGAAGGAGGCGTGCGGAGGATCAAACCAGCGCGTTCTTCTCGCTCCTGGACAGCTCACTTGTGATGCCGCAATAGGCGCATGTCCTCGAGTACCGTCGGCTGGTCGTGAAGACGGGAATGAAGAACACGGTGAACTTCGAGGCGCGTTCGTCAATGCGCTGCGAGGCATTCTGGCCGCAGTTGGGACAGACGGTCTGCCGGCGGAACAGTTCCTTTACCGCCGTCTTGAAGCCAAACAGGATGAACATGACATGCCTCCGTCGCCGGGGAACTACTGCTCGTAGGTGCCCACGATACGCGCGCGGCCGATGCTGTGGGAGAAGAGATTGAAGCCGAGGTAGGCGTTGGACGCTTCGGCGGGGATGTCCAGCTTCTCCACATCCACCGCGTGGACAACCACGTGGTAGTGGTGCGGACCGTGGCCGGCAGGGGGTGCCGCGCCCACAAAACCGGGGAAACCGGCGTCGTTCTTCAACTGCACCGCGCCCCCAGGCAGGCCGGCGCCGTCTTCAGTCCCGGCCCCGGAGGGCAGCGAGGTGGTGCTTACGGGAATGTTGAACACCGCCCAGTGCCAGAACCCGCTCGCGGTCGGCGCGTCCGGATCATAAACCGTAACTGCAAAGCTTCTGGTTTCCTCCGGGAAGCCGCTCCAGCTGAGCTGCGGCGAGATATCCTGGCCGCCTGCCCCCATGCGCCCCGAGGCGTGCCGGATATCGAGGGGCTGGTTATCGGCGATGTCGGAACTGGTCAGCTCGAAGGACGGAACATCGGGAAGGTCTGCGTAGGGATCGCGGGTCATGCGTACACTCCTTGTGTTCTCAGTTCATCTCGGGTGGGCGGGTTGGCGCCTGCGCGAGACACCGTCACCGCTGCGGCGGCTGAGGCGAACGCCAGGACGTCCTGCATCTGTTCAACGGAAAGTGCCCGCAGCTCATTCCGCCGCTGCCCTCCGTCCAGTTCGCGGTCCACCAGGGCGCTCAGCAGTGCCGCCATGAAGGAGTCACCGGCACCAACGGTATCGACCACGCGCGCCGCCGCAGCGGGTACCTCACACTCACCGCGGTCAACCACGGCCCACGGACCTTTGGAACCCCTGGTCACAACGACGACGGCGGGACCCAGTCCCAGCCACCGGCGCGCGGACTCGCGGTGGTCTTGTCCCGGATACAGCCACTCAAGGTCTTCATCCGATGCCTTGACCACATCTGACAGTGCGACGAACTTTTCCGCCTGCTCCCGCGCATAGCCGACGTCCTTGATGATGGTCGGCCGGCAGTTCGGGTCATAGGAGACGGTGGCGGCCGGGCGTACGGAACGGATCGCTGCCAGTACGTCCTGCGCCCCGGGTGCCAGCATCGAGGCAATGGAACCCGTGTGCACCAAGGTGGACCCGTTGAACAGTTCAGCGCGTGAGGCAAGGTCGGGGAGCTCCCAGGCGAGCTGGAACGTGTAGTTGGCTCCGCCCACGGGGTCGAGCCGCGCGGAGGCCACACTCGTGGGATGTGCGTCCGGCGGCACCGGGGCCAGGACGGCGTTGTCGGAAAGGTGCTGATGGATCCGGCGCCCGTATTCGTCGTCGCCGAACCGCCCGAGGAACTGCGTCGGATGTCCGAGCCGGGCAAGGCCGACGGCCACGTTGAGCGGGCTGCCGCCGACGTGGGCGCGCAGTGGCGCGGTATCGCTGAGAACTTCGTCGATAAGGGCTTCGCCGATTACTGTGAGCACCGTCTCAACCTAGCATTTTGCTGCCGGCCGGGCCCGTTGACGACGTTATCGGAAGCGGCGGATGCTGTAGACGAGCAGCACGAGGGCGATGATCGCGGAGAGTACGAGGCTGACCCCGGTCCCGAATCCGCCGAACAGCCACCACTTGTCCTCGAGCGGCCACCAGTCTGGAGCGGGCGGCTGAATCATCCAGAGGATCCCGAGGGACATGATCCAGAGGGCACCCAGCGCGCTCACGGCTATCCGCGGCCACGTCTTCACCCCGACTTTGGCCGCACGGTAGGCCTGCCGCTTGATCGGGTGCAGTTTACGTTCGGCCCAGTCGTACTGCTGTGACAGGACGGCCAGGCCGCCGACCACCATCAGCAGCCCGGGTCCGGGGAGCACCAGCGCCGCTATACCGAGCACCACAAGGGTCCAGCCGAGGATTTCCAAGCCGGTGCGGTGGGCAGCCCGGTGGAGCCGGGATCGTGCGCTCATTGGTGCAGGATCCCACACTTCCCTGAATGCTCCCTAAACACGGGTCACATCAGACTCTCGACGGCGGCGACAACCCGGGCCCAGTCATCCGTCCCCGGAGTAATCACGGCGAAGTGGTCTCCGGGGACCTGCACAAGCTCCGCCTGGGCGCCCGCTGCCCGGGCGGCGTCAACATAGGACTGCGACTGGCTCAGCGGCACGGTGGTGTCCTCCCGGCCGTGAACCGCGATCACCGGCACAGCAAGCGGGATGACCGTCATGGGATCCGCGAACCGGTACTTCTTCCCATACCCGCCACCGAGGAAGTCCCGGACCGCTCCGTTCCCGAGGCTCTCCTCATGCGCCCGTTCCAGGTTCAGGACCCCGGCCTGGCTGACGACGCCGGTCACCGGCACTGCGGGCCGGCCCCCTCCCGGCGCGCCCTCCGGAAGCAGTGAGCGTCCGGCCGCCCATACCGCCAGGTGCCCGCCGGCGGAGTGGCCGAGCGCCGTCGTCGTACTGGTGTCGAATCCGTGTTCCGTCGCCGCGGAGGCGAGCAGGTCGATGCCGGCAGCAACATCGTCGAGCGTCTCGGGAAACCCGCCGCCGTTGCCGACGCGCCGGTACTCGAGGTTCCAGCAGGCGAAGCCGCGGGAGATCAGGTCTTCGGCGAGAGGGGCGCCGAGGTCGAGGGTGTACCGGCTGCGCCAGA
>NZ_KI914591.1:0-15630 GCF_000520475.1 Arthrobacter sp. 35/47 | reverse complement strand
CGGGTCACTGCCGTAGGCATAGCGCTGCGGTGCCATGGCTTCCTTGCTGTCGGCGAAACTCGGTGACCCCTCTCCCGGGCTCCTCCGGTTGCCGGCGCTGCAGCTCACGAGTCCGGCAGCACCCAGCAGTGTCCCGCTGAGAACTGCGCGTCGCGGGAGGCAGGTCACCTTCGACAGCGTAGCCGGTGGGGGTGGCGGGTGTTTAGATGGGTTGGTGAGTGCATGGGATGAGTTGGATGAGCGGCTGCGGCCCGCCGTCGAAGAGAGCGTCCGCGAATATGAGCGTGTCCGGCCTGCACTCGAGGCCGTCACTGCGGACGCGCGGGAGCGGATCGAGGCCATCTTCGCGGGCACGGACCTGCGGCCGCTGTTCGTTACAGCCCGGACCAAGACTCTCGAGTCCTTCCGCGACAAGGCGTCACGGATGCTGGTTGACGGTGACGGTCCGCCCAGCCTGGTGTTCCCGGATCCGCTGCGCAACCTGACGGATCTGGTGGGCGTCCGCGTCATCACCACGCTCCCCCATGAGGTGGACATCGCGGCAAACCTCATCAAGCGGCAGCGGCACGAGTTCGACTGCCGCGGGGACCGCGAGAAGGACATCGGCTCCATTGAATCGGGCACCTACGGCTACTCCAGCCGGCACCTGATCCTGCGCACTATCCAGAACGACGCCGTCCGCGCCTACCAGCAGCTGCTTGGCTCCGATTCCGGAAGCTACCTGTTCGAGACGCAGATCCGCACCGTCCTGGCCCACGCATGGTCGGAGATTGAGCATGACATCCGGTTCAAGTCCTTCAACCCGAAGGCGTGGAGCCCCTACTTCGACCGTCAGTTCACCGCCACGGCAGCCATGCTGGAGAGTGTCGAGTCAACCTTCGCGGATCTGCACTCCCGCTACCAGAAGGTCACCGGGTTCTGGGATCCGGAGGGCGAGGGCGGCGTCGAACTCACCCCCGACCGCATCCGTGAGGTGTGGCAGACCCTGTTGCCGCACGTGGACCGCAAGTCCGACGACGATTGGCGGTGGGCCGCGGAGCTGCTGGCTGCGCACGGACTGACCACGACGACGGCCCTCGCCTCGCTGCTGCAGGCGGACACCATCACCTCGGTCCGGAAGGCGCTCGACCACCGGTATTCGCCGGGGCCGGACCGTCTCCTCGACGACGTGCTGCTGTGGAACTACGGGGAGCGGCATATTGAACTGACGGCTGATCCGTCGTCGGAGTCCGGGGCGTCACGCCGCGACAGCCTGGTGCGGCGGTTCCGCCAGATCAGGACGTTCCGGTCGCGGAGCTGACTCAGCCCGGTCTACGTCTTCCCGGTGTTGGACGAGAACTACAACCTGGTCAAGACCGAGCGCCGCGTCTATGACGATGTGGTGACCCTCCAGGTTGGCGCGGACGGCACGGTAGCGGGCTGACCCCACGGGTTCCGGGCCGGGTCAGCGCGAACTGACCCGGCCCGATAGTCCAGCAATGGGGACGAGCACCACGGGCCTGGCTGCAAGCCACGCGCCGGCCACCAGCAGGAGCGACACGAAGAAGATCCAGAAACCGGTCCAGTTCACTGCGTCCTGCCCGGCGTACATATGATTCAGGTTGCGCAGCGCACCCGTGGCGAACACCAGCGCAACATGGCCGATGATGAACACCACGAAATAGAGCATCACCGGGAAATGAATGGCCCGTGCCCATTCAACCGGGTAGGCCCGGTTGAGCTTAGCGGCCGTCTTCGGCCAGAGCCCGGACATGCGGGCACCGCTCAGCGCGGCCAGGGGCGCCGCGACGAAGACGGTGACAAAATACGCGAGCATCTGGAGGCTGTTGTAGTTCACCCAGCCGTTCTCCGTGGGCCAGTCCAGCGAAACATACTGGATCAGCGCCGACAGGGCGTTCGGGAACACCTCCCAGGTGGTGGGCACCAGCCGCACCCAGTGCCCGGTGACAAACAGCAGCACAACGAACACCAGTCCGTTCAGAAGCCACAGGATGTCGAGGGCCTGGTGGAACCACAGGGTGATGCTGATTTTTCCGGCGTCGCCCCTGGACCATTTCGGTGTCCAGTATCCGGGGGGTCTTGCTTCCCTCCGGACCTGCAGCCCCGACCGAATGATGAGGACGATCAGGAAGAAGTTGAAGAAGTGCTGCCACTGCACCCACGCGGGGAATCCCGGCTGGGCGCCCTCCGGTAAGGGAGTCTCGCCCGGGTAGCGCGCCAGGAAGTCCTGCATGAAGCCGAGCGTGACAAACCAGCGGGTGAAGAACACCACGGTCAGCGCGACCGCGAGAAGGCCCACGGCACCCACCAGCAGCCTGGCCGTGCGGCTCCGGGGTCCGGCCGGCTTCCGGACGCCCGGCTTCGCCTCCCGGGCGGGTTCTTCGGGTACGGGTTCTTCGGGTACGGTTTCCGCCGGGCTGGCGGGCGTGGCGGGATGTGGGCGGCGGTCTCCTGATGCCGCTGGTGCCGGTTGGGGTTCCGACGACGGCGGCGCCTCCTGCTCGTCGGTCGGGATCAGTGCTTCTTCCTCCCGCACCTCCGTCCGGGTCGCAGGGACGGCCGCCGACGGCTCAACCGGGACGGCCGCTACAGGTTCGACAGCGATTACGGTTTCGGGTGGCCACGGGTCGCCGCCCGGCACGCGGGGCAGTCCACGTCGCAGACCGTCCGCGGCCACCGGTGCAGTGATCCGGCCGGGGGTTTCCGCCGGACGGGTGGTTTCGCTCGCGGATGGTGCGGCTGCCGACGGCCCCGGCTGCCCGACCGGCTGTGCCGGTGCGGACCCAGCCTCGATCTGCGTGTCCTCCGCGGCCGTCTCTGCGGAGCGCCCTGCGGTGGACAGGGAGCCGGCCGCGGGCCATGGCTCTCCTCCGCGCACCCGGGGCAGACCCCGGCGAACGGCGCGCGCCGGTGCCGGCGCTGTCTCCGCCCCCGCGGCAGGCGCGGCGCGCTCTGCAGGAGGCGCCGTCGTCGTCATGGTTTCGGTGGAAGGCGTAGCCGTCGACGCAGCTTCAGCAGCAGGCAACACAGCCCCTTCGGCAGGTGCCGCCGTCGCCGTCGCCGGTTCAGGCTGCTCAACCAGGCCGGCGGGAGCGGCGTCAGCGGGTGGCCACGGTTCTCCGCCGCTTCGGCGGGGCAACCCCCGGCGCAGCGTGCGGCCGTACGTCGCCATGCCTACTCCTTCCGCGCCGACAGCGAGCTGATCAGTTGCGGCACCACGTCGAAGACGTCTCCCACCACACCGAAGTCGGCGATTTCGAAGATCGGCGCGTCCGGGTCCTTGTTCACGGCGACGATGGTTTTGGCGGTCTGCATGCCGGCACGGTGCTGGATGGCGCCCGAGACACCAAGCGCCACGTAGAGCTGCGGCGAGACGGATACCCCGGTCTGGCCGATCTGGTAGCTGTTCGGAACCCAGCCGGCGTCCACCGCCGCACGGGAGGCACCGACGGCCGCACCCAGGACATCCGCCAACTGCTCGACCAGGGCAAACTGCTCCTGGGAGGTGAGCCCCCGGCCACCCGCTACAACCTTGGCCGCGCCGCGCAGCTCAGCACGGGTAGAGGTCACCGCCCGCTCCTCGAATGACTCGATCGATGCCGCCGGCACTCCCGAGGACGCAACGTCGAGCGTCCGGACGTCCGGGGTGGCGGCCTCTGCCCGGGCATCCACGGCACCCTCGCGGAGTGTGATCACAGGTGCACCGAAGGTGGGCGCGGATTCGACGGTGTAGGCACCGCCGTAAACAGAGTGCTGGGCAACGATTCCCTGATCGTCGCGCGCCACTCCCACGGCGTCAACCGCAAGTGCGGAGCGCGTGCGCGCAGCGAAGCGCCCGGCCACATCACGGCCGTCCACAGAGTTGGAAATCAGGATGGCGTCCGGCTTCACCAGGTCGACCGCCGCCGCAAGGGCATCGACGGTGGGTACCGTCAAGAGCGCCGAGGTTCCCTCCGGCTCCGCGGTGAGCACCACCGCTGCGCCGAGACGGCCTGCAGCCCGCGCCGCATCATCTGCCTTTCCGGGAATTCGCGTTATGAGGGCCACCGGCGTGCCGACCCGGGCGGCTGCGCCGAGCAGGCCCGCTGCGCTCCTGGCCGGTTCGCCCGAGGGAGTGGTTTCGATGAGGACGAGGATTGAATCTTCGGGGAATGCGGTCATCATCGGTTCCTTATGCCAGTCGGTTCTGGACCAGGAACTCGGCGAGCTTCTCGCCGCCGTCGCCCTCGTCAATGATTTTGGTTCCGGCTGATCGGGCCGGCCGTTCGGAGACGGCGAGCATGATGGACCGCGGGGTGTCGAGCGACTCCGGGTCGATTCCAAGATCAGACGCCGTCAGCGTTTCCACCGGCTTCTTCTTCGCCGCCATGATGCCCTTGAAGTTGGGGAAACGCGCAGCCGGGAACCGCTCGGTGATGGAGATGACCGCCGGGAGCGGGGCGCTGACTTCCATGATCCCGCCGTCAGTCTCCCTCGTTCCGCTGACCCGGTCGGCGGTGATGTTCACCGAGGTCAGTGCACTGGCGTACGGGACCCCCAGGAGTTCGGCGATCATGGCGGGCAATACGCCGCCGGAGCCGTCGGTGGACAGGTTCCCGGCGATGACGAGGTCCCACTCGGCGCGTCGGATCGCGGCGGAAAGGACGTCCGCGGTGAGCCCCAGGTCGGCGCCCGCCAGCTTTTCATCGGCAATGTGCACCAGCCTGGACGCTCCCATGGCGAGGGCCTTGCGCAGTGTGGCCGCGGCCGATTCAGGGGCCATGGACATCACGGTGATATCAAGGTCCTCGATTGAACCCGTCTGCGACAGTGCCAGCTCGAGCGCACGCTCGCCGATCTCGTCAAGCACGGACTCGCCGGCGCCGCGCTCCGCCAGTCCTGTCTCGAGATTCAGCGTGCGTTCGCCGTAGGTGTCCGGCACCTCTTTCATCAGAACGATGATCTTCATTGACCCTCCCGAGTGACTGACTTCCGCTGTTCCCGGCTGCGCCTCCTCGAACTCAGTGAAGGAGCGTTAACCGAAAACCGTCTGCACCGAGGATACCGTGAGACTTCTAGGAAGTGGTGTCCGCCGGGGCAGCGGGCGAAGGCTTTGTCCCGTCGCTGCCCCAGTTGCGGAGCATTTCGACGGCGTCCAGCCCGGTGGTGTCCTTCAGCAGTTGGAATGTCTGGTGCAGCCCGCTGCTGACGTTCCTGCTGAGCTGGCTTGCACCGTCGCTGGAAATGACGGTCATGTTGTCGACGGCGGACATGGGTGCGGCGATCTCGCGGGCCACCAGCGGCAGCATCTCCATGACTTTGTTGAGGACGGCGGCATCGTTGAACTGCTCGTAGGCACGTGCCTGCGCTTCGATACCCTGCGCTTCCGCGATGCCCTTCTGGCGCACGACGTCGGCCTCAGCCTCACCACGGACCTTGATGATCTCAGCTTCGGCAGCACCGTTGGCCCGGGTCACCGCGGCGGCGGCGTTGCCGCGGGCGGTGCTCGCTGCAGCCTCGGCTTCGGCAGCCACCTTGTCGCCCTCCGCGGTCAGACGGCGCTTGGTCAGCAGAACCTCGGCCTCGACCTGATCGGCTTCCGACTGGCGTTTGCGCTGCTCGAGCTTGGCGGCGGCTTCCTGCTCCACACGGTACTTGTCCGCATCCGCCGGCTTGCGGATCTCGATGTCGAGTTCACGTTCACGCAGCTCCGCCTGGCGCGAGGTCACCTGCTGCTCCTTGAGCAGGATCGCTTCCTTCTGCTCAGCAGCGGCGAGCGGCCCGGCGGCGTCGGCCTGCGCCTGGCGGGCGTCGGCCACTTCCTTGAGCTCGGCCCGGCGGATGGCCAGGCGCTGCTCGGCGAGCGCTACCTGCTCGTCGGCGATCGCGGCTGCCTCAGCTGCTTCCTGGGCCGCGTTCGCCTCGGCAATCTTGGCGAGCTTCTCGGCCAGCGCGGCCTCGGGGCGGCCGAGGTTGGTGAGATAACTGGAATCATCGTTGACGGACTGGATCTGGAAGGTGTCGATCACCAGGCCCTGGTTGTGCATGGAGTGCTCGGCCTCTTCCTTCACGCTCTTGGCGAAGGACGCACGATCCTTGATGATCGAGTCAACCGTGAGGGTACCCACGATGGAACGCAGTGATCCGGACAGGGTCTCCTGCGTGTAGTGGTCAATCTGGTCCTGCTGGTTCAGGAAGCGCTGCGCCGCCCGGCGGACGGCTTCCTCGTCCCCTCCCACCTTGATCTGTGCCACGCCGGTCAGGTGCAGCTTGATCCCGTTCTTGGAAATTCCCTCGATCTGGAGGGTCACCTGACGCGATGCCAGCGAGATCGAGAACGCACGCTGGGTGAACGGATTGATGAAGGTGCGCCCGAACACCACCCGCTGGCTTTCCTGATTTCCCTTGCCCGTGATGATGAGCGCTTCCGACGGGCTCGCGATGCGCAGGGCCATGCGCGCAATGACTGCGGCAATCAACCCCAGAACCAGCACCGCGCCGACGATCACCGCAAGCGTGATCAACAGACCAATATCCACAATTCCCCCAGGTAGACTCATCCCGCGCACGCTCCTGTGCGCCATATCGGACGCTACACCAAAGATTCCCGGCGGCCATCAGCAATTCGGACTATCCACACCCCGAGTGCGCAGGCGACGGCCGCGCAGGGGCAAGCGCCGTCGTCGGGCACTGGCTGATCAGGCGCCTTCGCGCCGGGCATCTGCCCAGCTTTCGGCCGCGGCAAGCTGCCTGCGGGCAGCAGCGACCACTGCATCCGGCCGCGGGTTCCGCCAGGCCTGCTCGAGATCGAAGAGTGCGTCCGAGACAGCGCGGCGGGCAGCAGCCAGAATGGTTGAATCATCCGCCGAAGCGGTCTGGGTTACCTGGATGGTGCTCATAACACCTATTCGTACCCGCGGGACCTTGGGATTTCTCTGTGCCATCGGCACGACATTACGCGTTGTCGGGCGATGCCTCCTCCAGCAGCCATCCGGTCACTGCGGCGATGTCCTTGCCGGCGTCGCGCGTGTACTGCCAGGCACGCTGCCGCTCATCCTGGAGGTGCTGCCGCAGCCCCGCCTGCGTGGACCGCAGGGACGGCACCCTGTCGATCACGTCCATCGCCAGCTGGTACCGGTCGATCTGGTTCAGCATCGCCATATCGAACGGCGTGGTGGTTGTTCCCTCCTCCTTGTATCCGCGGACGTGGAGGTTGTCATGGTTGGTACGGCGGTACGTCAGCCGGTGGATCAGCCACGGGTAGCCGTGGTAGGCGAAGATGACGGGCCGGTCCCGGGTGAAGAGGGTGTCGAAATCCCTGGCCGGCAATCCATGCGGGTGCTCGGAATCATCCTGGAGCCGCATCAGGTCAACCACGTTGACCACGCGCACCCTGAGATCCGGCAACGCCTCCTCCAGCAGTTTGGCCGCGGCCACCACCTCGACGGTGGGCACATCTCCTGCAGAACCCAGTACGACGTCGGGATCCTCCCCGCCGTGCGGATCCTCACTTCCCGCGAAGTCCCAGACTCCGATGCCGCGCTCCACGTGGAGCCTGGCGTCCTCCGGGCCAAGCCAGGTCATGGTGGGCTGCTTGCCCGTGACGATCACGTTGACCCGGTCCCGCGTCTGCAGGCAGTGCTCTGTCACGGCGAGCATGGTGTTGGCGTCCGGGGGGAGGTAGACACGGATGACGTCGGCCTTCTTGTTCACCACGTGGTCGATGAATCCAGGATCCTGGTGCGAGAAGCCGTTATGGTCCTGCTGCCAGACGTGGCTGGAAAGCATGTAGTTCAGGGACGCGACCGGCTGCCGCCAGGGCAGGTCCTGGTGCACCTTGAGCCACTTTGCGTGCTGATTGAACATCGAATCCACAATGTGCACAAACGCCTCGTAGCAGTTGAACACCCCATGGCGTCCGGTGAGGAGGTACCCCTCAAGCCAGCCCTGGCACAGGTGCTCGCTGAGGACCTCGAGAACCCGGCCGGACCGCGCAAGGTGCTCGTCGACGTCGTCAATCCGGTGCTGCCATGCCTTGTCGGTGACGTCATAGACGCTCTGCAGTCGGTTGGACGCGGTTTCATCCGGGCCGAAGAGCCGGAAGTTCTCCGGATTCAGCCTGATGATGTCCCGCAGGTAGCCTCCGACCGTGAGCATGGGGCTCACCTTTTCCCGGCCCGGCTTGTCCACGGCGACGGCGTGGTCGGCGTAGGCGGGCAGGCGAAGGTCCTGCAGAAGCCGGCCTCCGTTGGCATGCGGGGTGGCACTCATGCGCAGATCCCCGGAGGGCGCGCAGGCAGCCACCTGCTCCGCGAGCGTGCCCTCCTCCGTGAACAGCCGGTCCGGGCGGTAGGAGCGCATCCACTCCTCGAGCTGGCGCAGGTGCGCATCGTCGTCGTGCACTCCGGACAGCGGGACCTGGTGCGCCCGCCAGGTGCCCTCCACCGGCTTGCCGTCGACGTTCGCGGGGCCGGTCCAGCCCTTCGGCGAGCGCAGCACAATCATGGGCCACGGCTCATACTCCCGGCTGGCGCCCGGTTCCTGGCGCGCTGCCGCCTGGAGTTCGGCGATCCGGTCAAGGCAGGCGTCGAGGGCCGCGGCGAAGTCCGCGTGCGCCTGCGCGGTGGTGTGCGGATCGCTGACGGTGACGAAGTGCGGTTCGTAGCCGTAGCCGCGCATCAGGTGTTCCAGCTGCGTCTCGGGCATCCGCGAGAGGACCGTGGGGTTGGCGATTTTGTACCCGTTCAGGTGCAGGATCGGCAGCACCGCGCCGTCGTGCTGTGCGTCCAGGAAGCTGTTCGAGTGCCAGCTGGCCGCCAGCGGTCCGGTCTCCGCTTCGCCGTCGCCGATGACGCAGGCGGCGATGAGCTGCGGGTTGTCGAAGACCGCCCCGAACGCGTGGGCGAGGGAGTACCCCAGCTCGCCGCCCTCATTGATGGAACCGGGCGTTTCCGGCGCCGCATGTGAAGGGATTCCGCCCGGGTAGCTGAACTGCCGGAACAGCTCCTTCAGGCCCGCCTCGTTCCTGCCGACATGGCTGTAGGTTTCCGTGTAGGTTCCCTCGAGCCACGCGTTGGCGACGTTCGCGGGGCCCCCGTGGCCGGGGCCGGTGATGAACAGCATCTCCTGCCGGCGCTCCACGATGGTCCGGTTCAGGTGTGCGTAGATGAAGTTGAGGCCCGGGGTGGTTCCCCAGTGGCCGAGCAGCCGTTCCTTCACATCCTCCCGGCGCAGCGGCCGGCGCAGCAGCGGGTTGTCGCGCAGGTAGATCTGGCCGACGGACAGGTAGTTCGCCGCCCTCCACCAGGCGTCAAGCTGTTCCAGTTCCATGAGACTCCTCCCCACCTTTCGCTTCCCTCGGAATAGCCGGCGCCTTATCCCCGCCGGTCACTTCAGATTTCGACGACGACGTCGGACGGTTTCTTGTCCGGCCGCCACCCCCGCCAGACCGGGTGGCGTAGTTTGCCCCCGGACGTGCGTTCGCTGAACTGCACCTCACCGACCAGCGCGGGACGGACCCACCGCGCGTCCGCCGCGTCAGGTGCCGGAACATCCTCGAGCGGGGCGGTCTTACGGGCCATTTTCTTCAGCCGTGATCCGATCTCCGCGAGCTCCCGCTCCGTCAGGCCGGAGCCGACCCGTCCGATGTACTTCAGGTCAACGCCGTCCGGGATCGCCACCAGCAGCGACCCCACCTTGTGCGCGCGGCTCCCCTTGCCGGGCCGCCAGCCGACGACAACGACCTCCTGGGTCAGCGAATGCTTGATCTTCACCCAGGACTCCGACCGGCGTCCCGGTGAATACGTGCTGTTCACCCGCTTTGCCATGATCCCCTCAAGGCCGAGTTCCTTGCTGGCCTCAATGGCCTCGTCGAGTGTCGCATCGAGGGCGGGCGGCACCTGGATATGGCCGTCGCCGGGAGCATCCACTGCCTGTTCGAGGACCTCCCGGCGCTGTGAATACCCGAGGTCCAGCAGGGAGTTCCCGTCCAGGTGGAGGAGGTCGAACAGGAGGAAATGCACGGGAGTCCGCTTCCTGGCCGCGTCGATGTCGGACTTCTTGGTCAGGTTCATCCGCCCCTGCAGCAGGCCGAAGTCCGGGCGGCCGGCCTTGTTGATGGCGACGATTTCACCGTCAAGCACTGCCTGTTCACCATTGACGTAGCTGCCGAGATCCGCCAGTTCCGGGTACGCCTTGGTCAGGTCATTTCCGTTGCGGCTCAGCAGCCGGGTTCCCTCCGGCGTCACCGTTGCCACGGCACGGATGCCGTCCCACTTCATCTCGAATGCCCAGTCATCTCCGGACCGCACGATTCCCGGGGAACCAGTGGTCGCCAGCATGGGTTTCAGGGTGGGCAGATCCTCTGTAGTCCGCGGCGTGAACGCGGGCGGCGACGGCTGGCCGGGTTGTTCCTTCATCAGGTGGATCAGCCAGTTCTTCTCCGACGAATCCGTGGCGCCGCCCGTGTGGATCAGGGCAAACCTGCGCACGGCATTTCCACCCTTGGCCAGTCCGCCGTCCTCACGGCCCTGCAGCGTGCAGATGACTTCCTTGCCCGGCCGCCACTTCTCCGCCTCATACGTGCCCGAGTCCCAGATGTACACCTCGCCGGCACCGTACTCACCCTTCGGGATGGTGCCTTCGAACGATCCGTAATCCAGTGGATGGTCCTCGGTCTGCACCGCGAGATGGTTCACGCCGCTGGACGTGGGCGGGCCCTTGGGGATGGCCCAGGAGACCAGGACGCCGTCGCGTTCCAGCCGGAAGTCGTAGTGCAGGCGGCGGGCGTGGTGCTCCTGGATGACGAAGCTGTTGCCGCCGGCCTCCCCCACCGTGTCCGGGACCGGTTCCGGCGTCTTGGAGGCGTCCCGCATGGAACGGTACGTGTGCAGCCGGTCGCGGGCGCCGTCGTCGTGCTGGTCGGTTGAGGGGACCGCGGCGGGGTCTGCGCGGCCGGTGTCCATGTCCGCCAGCAGGTCACCGTGCTCGGCAATGCGTTCAATGACCTGGTGGTAGTCGAGGTGGTCCAGGTCCGGGCTGTCGAGTTCCTCCCAGGTCCGCGGTGCCGCAACCGTGGGGTGGGCCTTCCCGCGCAGGGAGTACGGGGTGATGGTGGTCTTGTTCCGGTTGTTCTGGCTCCAGTCGAGCAGTACTTTTCCGCCGCGCAGCGACTTCTTCATGTCGCTGACCACCAGGTCCGGATGGTCCGCTTCCAGGACGCGGGCCAGTTCCTTCGCGACGGCGGACACCTCGTCCGAGGTCTGCTTGCGGTCCAGCGCCGCGTACAGGTGGATGCCCTTGGAGCCGCTCGTGACCGGCCGCGGGTCCAGGCCCATGTCCGTGAGGATGCTCCGGGCCAGCCGGGCCACCTCGGCGCATTCGAGCAGCGTGGCTCCGGGACCGGGGTCGAGGTCCAACACCATCCGGTCCGGATTGTTGATCTCACCGTTGGGCCCGAACTGCCACTGCGGGACGTGGATTTCGAGTGCGGAAATCTGTCCCAGCCAGGTCAGCGTGGCCAGGTTGTTGAGCATCGGGTAGACGTTGGTGTGGTCGCTGTGCTCGATCCCGTGGCGCTCGATCCACGACGGCGCGGACTTGTCCAGGTTCTTCTGGAAGAACACCTCTCCCGGCTTATCCTCCGTGCCGACGCCGTTCACCCACCTCTTCCGGGTGACGGGCCGGTTGCGCGCGTGCGGAATAAGGCAGTCGGCAACGGCCGCGTAATAGGCCAGCACGTCTGCCTTGGTGGTGCCCGTCTCCGGATACATCACGCGGTCGAGGCTGGTTAGCTTCAGGCGGCGCCCATCGACGGTGACCGTCTGCTGCGCGCTGCCTGGAGCCATTTCCCCAGTCTTGTAGGGATGCGCGCTTTACGCCAGTGGCCTACCCGAGCTGGTCCTCATACCTGGCCACGTACTCGTCCCACAGCGCCGGGTCCTGCCCCAGCGGGCGTTCATTCAGGTAATCGTCCAGGCCCATCAGGGTGAGGTGCCAGCCGGCTGCGGTGCGGGCGAGGTCCTGGCCCTCCGAGAGGGTGTTGGTGAGCGTGAGGAGGCTGCCGCCGTCGTCGTCGTCCTCGATCTCCCAGCGCAGGACTTCCTCATCCCAGGTGTAGGCGAGGAGCCGGGGCTTCTCCGCTTCCAGGACGGTGCCTTCCATGGCCCTCTGGCCGGGGAACTTGAAGGTGACCACAGCACCCGGTCGCGGCGAGATTTCCAGTTGGCACGGGAACCAGTACTTGAGCTTGTCCGGCTCGGTGAGGTGCTTCCAGAGCACCCTGGCGGGTGCGTTGAAGCGCATCTCGAACCAGAGGGCAGGTTCTCCATCGGCAAGCGTCTTGGTAACCATCGGTTCGGAGTTCACCTAAGCAATCGTAGACCGGCACCGGCAACACTGGTTCACTAGGAACATGAGAGCCATCTGGAAGGGCGCAGTAGCGTTTGGGCTGGTCAACGTGCCCGTCAAGGTTTACAGCGCCACGGAGGACCACGACATCAGCCTCCATCAGGTCCATGACAAGGACGGCGGCCGCATCCGCTACCAGCGTCGGTGCGAGATCTGCGGCGAGATCGTTGAGTACAAGAACATCGACAAGGCGTACGACGACGGCGAGCGCACCGTTGTGCTCACCAGTGAAGACCTCGCCTCGCTGCCGGTGGAAAAGAGCCGCGAGATCGAGGTGGTCGAGTTTGTGCCGAGCGACCAGATCGATCCGATCATGTTCGACCGGGCCTACTACCTTGAGCCGGACTCCAAATCCACGAAGGCCTATGTACTGCTCAGGCGCACCCTGGAGGAGACGGACCGGACGGCGATCGTTCAGTTCTCGCTGCGGCAGAAGTCACGGTTGGCAGCCCTGCGCGTGCGCGGTGACGTCCTCATGATCCAGACGCTCCTCTGGCAGGACGAGGTCCGCGAGGCCACCTTCCCCTCCCTCGACGAGAAGGTCCGTATCTCCGCCAAGGAAAAGGAGATGTCGGCGGCCCTCGTGGAATCGTTCTCCTCCGACTTCGATCCCGAGAACTTCAAGGATGACTACCAGGAGCAGCTGCGGACGCTGATCGAGGCGAAACTCGAAAAGGGCGAGGCCCTGGATACCGACGAGACGTTCGGCGAGACCGGAGAAGAGGAGGGCGGAAACGTTCTCGACCTGATGGAAGCCCTCCGCCGCAGCGTGGAGAAGAACCGCGAGAAGAAGGGCGCAGCAGCGCCGAAGAAGGCCTCGAAGGCCACGTCGAAGAAGGGCGCATGATGGGTTTCATCCGGAATGACCGCGGGGAGCAGACGGTCGCGCAACCTCCCAACGCCCCCATCATCGGGTGGGCGCTGTTGGGCGCCGCCTCCATGATGGCGCTTGAGGAGAAAAACCGGCGGGCTTTGTCAGCAGCCAGCACGGCGTGCCTGATGCTGTGGGCGGCGCTGGAGGTTACCCGCGGTGAGAGCGGGTTCCGGCGGATGATGGGCAGCCTGACCCTGGGCTGGCTTGCCCGGCGCCGGTGACCGTTGAGTTGTCCGGACACACCCCTTGTGCGTGGTCATTCACGGCGTGTCCTGCCAAACCAACGGTTCAGTTCGCCTTCTCCCGCTCGCGCTCCACAAGCTTGCGGTCCCGGACCAGCCGGAGCGCGGTGACCAGCAGTATCCCGCCGAGGATGTTGAACACCACGGTGTAACCGAACCATTCCAGCCAGTCGGCATAGCTGATGGGGGCGCCGGACTGGATGGCCCCGAAGATCAGCAGTGAATCCAGGATCGAGTGGAACAGCTGCAGCCCGGACAGCACAAAACCCCCGACGACGGCGGCAGCCAGCTTTCCGCTCATCGCCTCCGTACCGTGCTGCATTCGGGTCATCAGCGTGATGGTGCTGCCCCCGAGCAGCGCGAGGCAGACGGTCTGCCAGCTGAATTCAGCGCCGACGTAGTGCTCGGCGGCGCTGGCGACCGTTTCCGCCCACTGTGGGAACGCGGTCATGGCGATCAGCATGAAGATCCAGCCGCCGGCCAGATTCGCCACGAGGGTTCCGCCCCACAGTCTGCCGAGCTGGGCCAGACTTGCCTGCTTCGCGGTCACTGCAGCGATGGGAACGAGAAATCCTTCAGTGAAGAGCTCGCTCTTGGCAAGCAGCAGCGCTATGAGGCCGGCGCCGAAGGCCAGCCCCGCCAGCAGGTGATTGTCGGTCTGGTGGAGGACCGCAAGGTAGGCGATCACACCGATGCCTATCTCGATGCCTCCGAAGAACCCGGTGATCAGGACGTCCGGAAAGGTGCGGTGGAGGCGTTGGGCACCCTCATCCACCGTCCGGTCGAACGACTCCTCGATCTCTTCCTCGACAGGTCCGGCGTTGTTCCCCAGTTCCCGCCGCCGCGCCTCATCGTCCTTAAGTTGATCACTCAAGCGTTTGCCTGCCTCAATTTGAACCGTGAGTTGGCAGGACACACCCCTTATGCGTGAGGCAAAGCGGCGTGTCCTGCCAAATGGATGTTAGGGCGCCGGGTAGGGGGCCGACTTCAGCGACTGGGCCAGGTGCACTGCATTGGCGGTCATGGAGGAAATGGTCGAGGCAACCGGATCAGGAATCTGGTCCAGGTCCTTGAAGTCGACGGTCTGCATCGCCTCGCCCACCCAGTACACGCCGCCCTGCGCCGGCACGGTGAAGCCGATGTCGTTCAGGCCCTGGTGCATTTCCGCGGTCACGTGGTGCGCGCCGTCCTCATTTCCGACGACGGCGGTGAGAGCCACCTTGTTGTACATGATGGGCCGGCCCTCGTCATCCGTGGAGGACAGGTCCGCGTCCAGCCGCTCGAATACGCGTTGCCCGAGGCTGCTCATGTGTCCCACCCAGATGGGGGCAGCCAGCAGCAAGATGTCCGCCTCAAGAATCCGCCGGCGGAGTTCCGGCCATTCATCGCCGTTGCCCATGTCCACCTCAACGCCCGGGGCGACGTTGTGGTCCACTACCCGGGCAGACGACGTCTCGACGCCCTGCTCCTCAAGCCGGCCAAGAATGCGGTTGGCCATCAGATCGCTGCTGGACTCGGCCGGTGACGGTGTCAAAGTACAAATGAGCGCGAATGCCTTCAGGCTTGCCATGGTTTCCTTTCGCTGTCTGTCTACGATCTTCGTCACCGTTGGGTCCGTGGACGGGACTTATTGGCGGTAACCCTCAACCTGGTCGATCGGCCTTGCCTCCGCCTCCTGTGGGCTCTCGCCCGCATCCTGCTTTGCCCGCCTCTGACGCAGCAGGTCCCAGCATTGATCGAGCTCCTCCTCGACGCGGCGCAGGCGCGACCGCCGGTCATCCGCAGGGTCATCCGCGGCTGGCTCCCGCAACTCGTGCTCCTCATCGACAAGCGCCTGGATCCGCGCCAGGATGTCCTGATCGTTCATAACAAACTCCTTCGCGTGTTTGGGAAGTGATGCTCCGTGTGGAACTGTCCGGGTTTGTCAGGCTACTTACTGTCCGGCTGAATATCCATCAAATCCGGCGTTTGCAGGTTCTGTCCGGGAATGCCCTAAACTGGCTGGGAACTATTCGCCTGTGTAGCTCAGTCTGGTAGAGCATCCGCTTCACACGCGGAAGGCCCGGGGATCGAGGCCCCGCGCAGGCACTGTTCAGAAGCCCGTCCCGCCACTCGCGGGGCGGGGTT
>NZ_KI914590.1:65141-73537 GCF_000520475.1 Arthrobacter sp. 35/47 | reverse complement strand
TCGTCGGCTTCCTTCCGCAGTTCCGCCAGATCCAGAGTCTCCTTGGACCAGTAGAGCTTCTTCGGCTCGAGGAACACCACGGGATCGGGGAAGCGGATGGCTGCGCGGAGCATCAGGTAGGCATCACGCACGGTTGCCGGCGCGAGCACGGTGAGGCCGGGCGTGTGTGCGTAATACGACTCCGAGGAATCGCAGTGGTGCTCCACTCCCCCGATGCCGCCCGCGTACGGGATGCGGATGACCAGCGGCAGCTTGACCCTGCCCCTGGTCCGGTTGGGCATCTTCGCGACGTGGCTGACCACCTGCTCGAACGCCGGGTACGCGAAGGCGTCGAATTGCATTTCGACGACGGGGCGCATGCCGTTCATTGCCATGCCCACCGCCATGCCCATGATGCCGGACTCCGCCAGGGGCGTGTCGAAGCAGCGTTCCTCGCCGAAGCGGGCGGTGAGCCCGTCGGTGATCCGGAAGACTCCGCCGAGCGGGCCTACGTCCTCACCGAACATGATGACCGAGGGATCGGCCTCCATTGCATCGGCCAGCGCGGTGTTCAGCGCCTTGGCGAAGGTCAGCGGCTGGGGCCCTGCCGGGGGTGCGGCCGTCTCGGCGGCGTCCGACCGGACTGCAGTGTCAGTCATCGCTACGCACCTTCCCGTGAAAGCTCGTCCGCCAGTAGGGCGGCCTGTTCACGCAACTGGCTTGTCTTCTCGGTATAGACGTACTCGAAGAGATCAGCCGGGTTGATGTCCGGGTCGGAGTTCAATCCGTCGCGGAGGGCCGTGGCGGTCTGCTCGGCGGCGTCGGCGATGTCCCGCTCCACATCAGCGTTGAGCAGGTTCAGGTTGCCGAGGTAGGTGCGCATCCGGGTGATCGGGTCCTTGGGAACCCACTTCTCGACGTCGGACTGTGAGCGGTAGCGGGAGGGATCGTCCGCGTTGGTGTGGGCCTGCATGCGATAGGTGTGAGCCTCCACAAGGGCCGGGCCACCGCCGTCGCGAGCCCGGTCGACCGCCTTGCCGAGGACGGACAGCATGGCCGCGAGGTCATTGCCGTCCACACGTTCACCGGGCATTCCGTAGCCGATCGCCTTGTGGGCCAGGGAGGGAGCCACGCTCTGGTGCTTCAGCGGCACGGAGATGGCGTACTCGTTGTTCTGGACGAGGAAGACCACCGGCACATGGAACACCGCGGCGAAGTTGAGCGCCTCGTGGAAGTCGCCCTCGCTGGTGGCGCCGTCCCCGCAGAGCGCCAGCACCACGGTGTTCTCGCCGCGCAGCTTGGCTGCATGGGCCACGCCCACGGCGTGCAGCAGCTGGGTGGCCAGCGGTGTTGCCTGGGTGGCGGTCTTGTGTTCATGCGGGTCATACCCGGAATGCCAGTCACCTCGCAGCAGCGTCAGCACTTCGAGGGGATCCACTCCGCGGGTAATCACCGCAACGGTGTCCCGGTAGGTCGGAAACAGCCAGTCGTCTTTTTCCAGAACGACGGCGGCAGCCACCTGGCACGCTTCCTGCCCGTGTGAGGAGGGGTAGACAGCCATCCGGCCCTGACGGACCAGTGCATTGGCCTGCTCGTTGATCCGGCGGCCGATGACCAGCTTCCGGTAGGCAGCAAGGAGCTCGTCGCCGTCGGGCAGCGGGTAGCGGTCGTTGTGGACGTGCTCTCCCTGCGGATCCACAAGCTGGACCGGCTCGCCGGACGGCAGCATGTACTCCTCCGCCGTGGGACCCACATCGATGCTGCGGTCCTGGCCCGTGCGCTTCACGGACCCGCCGTACTGGTTGCCGGCGGAGCTCCCGGTTGAAATGCTCATGCTGCCTCCTCAGCCGTTCCGACATGAGGGACGGCTTCTCTGCCCGACGCTTCCCGACCCGCAGGCCGGATAACGATATCTGTTGCTCAATTATGCGTTTACTCGCGCTTTCGTATCCACAACAGCGAACTATCGTGGAAGAATGAAACCGAGATAGATATTTTGGCAGACGAATTGCTTATGTGAGCTGGATAACTAACAAGGGTGTAGACAGATGGTGGAGCAACCCCTCGACGACGTCGACCGCAGGATCCTCGCCGAGCTCACCAGGGACGGCCGGCTTTCCGTAACGGCGGTGGCGGAAAACGTTCACATTTCCCGCGCGCACGCCTACTCACGGATTGCACGGCTGACGGAGACCGGGGTGCTGACCAAGTTCACTGCGCTGATCGACCCGATCAAGGCCGGCCTCAGGTCCTCGGCCTACGTGACGCTCAAGGTCCGCCAGCACTCCTGGCGGGAGCTGAGGGAGCAGCTGCGGGCCATCCCGGAAGTGCACCATATCGCGCTGGTCGGCGGGGACTTCGACGTCATCCTCCTGGTGCGCGCGGAGGACAATGTGGATCTGCGGCGGGTGATCTTCGACCAGCTGCAGTCCATGCCGGGCGTGCTGGACACCCAGACCTTCCTGGTGTTCGAGGACATGGATACGCGCTAGGGCTTTTGTCCGGGTGCGCCCGGTCAGGGTTCTCCGCGCAGCACGTCGACGTGCACGTGGTCGAGATGGCGGAGGATCTCATTGCCGGGGTCCGGTGCCTCATAGTTGTGCCATCCGCCACGGGACAGGTGCGCGCTCCAGAACCGGTCGTCGAAGATGACGTACTGGATATCCAGCTCCTCGGCGTGCGCCACCAGCCAGTGAGCCAGGATCCAGCCCTGACGCCGGTTTTCCTCGCTCACCGGCCGGAAGAAGATGTCAATGGCCCGCCCGTCGTAATGGGTCGAGTCCGCTCCGTGGCCCTGGCCGACGCCTCCCGGGGCGAACCCGCCAAGGCTCTGGTCGCCGAACACGGCGGCCATCTCCTGCCGCAGCCGTTCAGCGCGCGGGGTCAGGCCGGTGGCCGTGAGTTCCTGTTGCTGCAGGTCACCCGCCGCCGGTCCGCGGCAGCTCAGGCTGGGGCCGGTGTCGTCAGGCGGTCCGTCGGCCAGTCGCTGCAGCACTGCCTGGTCGATGCCGGAGGTGTCCGGGGCCTCCAGCCCACGGGCGAGGAGCGCCACCGCCGTGGTGGCCAGCCTGGCCTCATCCCGGTCAAGCCCGATTTCCCCCTCGGCTGTCTCGACTGTGCATTCGGCAAGGCCCGGCAGCAAGCCATCCCCGGCGCGAAGACCGGCCGACAAGCCGGATCCGGAGAACACCGCAGTGGAGGCCAGCCCGAGAAGCAGCAGGCCCACCAGCAACCAACCCACGTTTCGCACGGCGACCTTCCAGCTGCAACAAGGAACTGGAAGCTTTAACTCATGGCCCTCGGTGGTGGTTCCTGCCCGGGGCGGTTCCCGGAGAACTGCCTGCAGGTGCAGAGATGGTCGGGACTCCCGCCGTACTGGAAAGTGACATCCCGTTCTGAATGTCACCGTCCCCCATGAGGCCCCACAGCAGGCGTCCCGACCACCTGTCCCAGTAAATGCCACGAAAGGACAAAATGTGTCCCCTTGGACGGAAATTACGCCGGATTGAGTTCAAACCGTTGCACAACCGGTTTCCCGGGTGTAATAAACGAGGCGCTAGCCGCGGAAAACCGGCGGCCGCTTCTCCTGGAAGGCACGGAACCCTTCGGCGTAGTCGGTGCTCCCGCACAGTTCACCCTGAACGTGGTTCTCCTCGCTCACGGAGTCCCAGAGGCCCAGCCGCCGGTCCCGGATGGAGGCAACGAGTTCCTTTGACGCCCGGAAGGCGCCGGTGGCGCCCTCGGCTACGCGTTCAACAGTGGATCTCGTGGACGGGAGCAGTTCCTCGGCCGGGAAGACCCTGCTGAACAGCCCACTTGCGACGGCGTCCGCGCCGCTCATCAGGTCCGCCGTGTAGATGAGGTCGAGCGTCCGGTGCGCGCCCAGACGCTCCGTGAACAGCCAGTGGCCGCCGGAGTCCAGGGTTGCGCCCAGCTTGGCGAACGGCGAACCGATTTTCGCGGAATCGGCCACGTAGACCACATCCGTGGCGATGAGGAGCCCGAGGCCCACACCGAGGCACGCACCGTGCGCGGCTGCGAAGGTGGGGGCCGGGAAGGCCGCCATCTTCTTGAGCAGCGGGGTGACGAGCCCGTCCAGGTAGGCAACGGCGTCGTCGGTTTCAGGATCGACGCCGGAGATGTCCCGTCCCGCGCAGAAGGCCCTGCCCTCACCGCGCAGCAGCAGCGCGCGGACGCGGCCGTCCGCTGCGGCGGAGGCGGCGTCGTCGTACGCTGTGGACAGCTCGGCCAGCGCGTCCTCATTGAGGGAATTGAGCTTCCCCGGCGCGTTGAGGACTATCTCGGCGACGTTGTTCTCAATGGTCAGGTCGATCATGCAAGCGCTCCTCTTCTTCTACAGTTTTTGTCGCCGATCTGCTGTTATGAGCGGGCGATAACAGCAGATCGGCGACAAAAACTTCCCGGTGGTGACGGTGGCGGTGGGTGGGAACTCCGGGGTCAGGCGTCGTAGTCGACAGTGACTTCGGGGCTGGTGGGCCTGGACTGGCACGTCAGGACGTACCCCTTGGCGAGCTCGTCCGGCTCCAGCGCGTAGTTCTCCTCCATGTCCACCGTTCCGCTGACCACCTTGGCCCGGCAGGTGCCGCATACCCCGCCTGCGCACGCGAACGGCACGTCGGGACGCACCCGCAACGCGGCGTTGAGGATGGACTCACGCGCGTGAGTGGGGCTTGAGACGGTGCCCTGCAGCCCGTCGAGGTTGAAGTTGATGGAGAAGACGTCGTCGCCCTCCGCCTCCTTGACCGGCCGGCCGATCTGCCCCTCGGGCTTGGTGGGCTCACCCGTGGTGAAGAGCTCGAACCGGATCTTCTCCGGCGGAACTCCCCGCTCGGCGAGGGTGTCGCGGCAGAGCTGAACCAGCTCGAAGGGTCCACAGAGGAACCACTCGTCCACCTCGTCGGTGCGGATGACGCTGGTCAGCATGGTCTGCAGCTTCCCGGCGTCAATGCGTCCGCTCAGCAGCGGGGAAATGCGCTGCTCGCGGGACAGCACGTGATGGAGCGCGAACCTGGCCGGATAGCGGTCCTTCAGGTCGGCGAGCTCCTCGAGGAACATCACGTCCATCGACGCCTTGTTCGCGTAGATCAGGTCAAAGCGCACCGCCGGGTCGGCTGCCAGGACCGAGCGCGCAATGGCAATGACCGGAGTGATGCCCGAGCCCGCGGCAACGGCCACGAAGGAGTGCTCCGTGCTGGTGTCGATGCTCTCCGGGTTGTTCAACCCGGTCATGGGGTGCTTCGAGATGAACTGGCCCATGGGGCTCATCACATCGAGCTTGTCGCCCGCCTTGAGGAACTCGTTGGCCCAGGTCGAGAAGGTCCCGCCGAGGTCCTTCTTGATGGCCACCCGGATTTCCCCGGGCTGCGGCTCCGCGCAGATCGAGTAGCTCCGGCGCACTTCCTTTGGCTCACCGTCGATGTCGAGCGTGGTACGCAGGGCGACATACTGTCCGGGCACGTAGTCGAAGCGGCCGGCCAGCTCCTCGGGGACAGCGAACGTCACCTCGATCGCGTCTTCCGTCAGCCGGCGCACCTCGGCGACGGTCAGTTCATGGAAAGCGGTCCGCCGCTTCGTGGAGGGCGCCAGTTTCACTGCCATTAGTGCACCTTGAAGTAGTCGAAGGGCTCCCGGCAGTCCTGGCAGACGTAGAGCGCCTTGCAGGACGTGGAGCCGAAGCGGGTGAGCTCACGGGTGTTCAACGATGAGCACTGGGGGCACTTGACGCTCAGCCCGACGCTCACTTTTCCGGCGGCCGCCTTGCCCGTGGGCGGGGCGATGCCGTATTCCTCGAGCTTTGCCTTGCCCTCCGGGCTCATCCAGTCCGTGGTCCAGGCCGGTGCGAGAACCAGGGCAACCTGCACGTTCGCGTACCCCTGCATTGCCAGGGCGGTGATGACGTCGTCGCGGATGGCATCCATGGCCGGGCACCCCGAGTAGGTGGGGGTGATCGTGACGGTGACGGCGCCGTCGTCGTCAATGTCCACCGCGCGGAGGACACCGAGATCCTCGATGGTGAGTACCGGAATTTCGGGATCCGCAACGGTGGCAGCGATCTCCCAGACGGCGGCCTCGGACGCGGTCCGGGACGGGTGCAGGGTGGTCACCATGTTGCCCCCGGATGTTCCCGGGCGAGGACCTGCATTTCGGCCAGCAGGTAGCCGAGGTGCTCGCTGTGCTCGCCGCGCCGGCCGCCGCCGACTGCCGCAGGTACCTCGGGGACCTCCAGGTCAGCCTCCGCGAAGAGGCCGTGGATCTCCGCATCGAAGGACTCCCGCAGCGAGGACGGCAGGACCGCAGTCCCCTCCAGCTCCTTCACGAGGCTGTCATCCTCGAAGAGCTCCGCCACGTACGGCCAGGTGAGGATCAGCCCCTCGATCATCCGGCGCCGGGATTCCTCGGTGCCCAGGGCGAGGCGCAGCACCCACTGGCGGGCGTGGTCCCGGTGGTAGTCCACTTCCTTCACTGCCTTCGCGGCGATGGCCGCGAGCGTAGCGTCAGACGAACTGACCAGCCGGGAGTACAGGGCGAACTGGTACTGCGAAACCACGAGCTGCCGCGCGATGGTCCGCGCAAAGTCGCCGTTGGGCTGCTCCACCAGGTGGGTGGAGCGGAACTCGTCCTCCCCGCGGAAGTACGCGAGGTCATCCTCGGTCTTGTCCCAGGCTCGCGCGGCGTAGGTGAGGAATGACCGGGCGTGCCCGATCTGGTCCAGGGCAATATTGCCCAGGGCTACGTCTTCCTCGAGCTCAGGAGCCCGCGAGATCCACCAGCCAAGGCGCTGGGCGAGGATCAGGGCGTCATCGCCGAGGCGCAGGGCGTACTCTGCGACGGCCTCGCTGGGGCGGACATCCGAGGCCGCAATGTCCTCCGGCCGCAGCGCGTTGCCCGGAGTGATGCGGGTGGCGCTCGCGTTCGACTCGCTCACAGGTGCTTCACTCCCTCGCTCTTGGTGTAGTAGGTGGCATGCCGGTAGTCCTTCCCCTGCGGGGACTCGAAGAACGGGCCCTTGGCATCGGGATCGCTGGTGATAATGGCCGACGCCGGCACCACCCAGAGGCTCACACCCTCGTTGCGCCGGGTGTACAGATCGCGGGCGTTGCGGACGGCCATGTCCGCGTCTGGTGCGTGCAGCGATCCGGCGTGGACGTGGCTGAGCCCGCGCGAAGACCGCACGAAGACTTCCCACAGCGGCCACGGCTCGGCCGTGGGGTGGCCCGGCTGTTCCGCGCTGGGGGCCTTGGCGCCGTCGTCGCCTGTCTGTGATCCACCGACCATTTATGCCGCCTCTTTCAGTTCGTTGCGCTTTGCTGCCTGCTTTGCGGCGTAAGCCGCAGCCGCCTCGCGGACCCAGGCGCCGTCGTCGTGCGCTGCACGCCGCCGCTCCAGTCGCTGGGCGTTGCACGGTCCACGGCCTGCAAGCACTTCCTTGAATTCGTTCCAGTCCAGCGGGCCGTGCTCCCACTTGCCCGTTTCCTCGTTGAAGCGGATCTGGTCATCCGGGAGGGTAAGGCCGAGGACCTTGACCTGCTCCACGATCATGCCGACAAAGCGCGAGCGGAGCTCGTCATTGGAGAAGCGCTTGATGTTCCAGGCCATGGACTGCTTGGAGTTGGGCGAGTCATCATCCGGGGGGCCGAACATCATGAGGCTCGGCGCGTACCAGCGGTTCACGGCGTCCTGCGCCATTTTCTTCTGCGCTTCGGTGCCGTTGGACAGCTCCAGCAGGATCTCGAAACCCTGGCGCTGGTGGAAGGACTCTTCCTTGCAGATGCGGACCATCGCGCGGCTGTAGGGGCCGTAGGACGCCCGGCACAGCGGAACCTGGTTGGCGATCGCCGCGCCGTCAACCAGCCAGCCGATGGCGCCCATGTCAGCCCAGGTGCGCGCCGGGTAGTTGAAGATGCTGGAATAGCGCGCCTTGCCTGCGATGAGGTCCTCAGTCATGGTGTCGCGGCTGGTGCCGAGGGTCTCCGCAGCCGAGTAGAGGTAGAGACCGTGCCCGGCTTCATCCTGGACCTTGGCCATGAGGATGGCCTTGCGCTTCAGGCTGGGAGCGCGGCTGATCCAGTTCGCTTCGGGCTGCATACCGATGATCTCGGAGTGCGCGTGCTGGGAGATCTGCCGGGTAAGGGTCTTGCGGTAGGCCTCCGGCATCCAGTCACGGGGTTCGATGCGGGAGTCTTCGGCGATCAGCCGGTCGAACTGTTCCTGCTCCGCAGTCAGGTCCTGCGGAGTGTCAGTCGCGGTTGTCATGATGGTCACCTCACTGTGGGAGGCCGGCTGAAGTGCCGACCCGAAATAATTACCGACCGTTCGTTCAGGATATCGGCGAGGCGAGTTCAGAGTCAACACCGGCGGGTCCGGAGACATAAGGAAGGGCCGGAACAGCAGGTGCG
>NZ_KI914590.1:50029-65041 GCF_000520475.1 Arthrobacter sp. 35/47 | reverse complement strand
GGTGCGCTGTTCCGGCCCTTCCTTGCCTGACAGTTACGGGCTACTTCGCCTCAAAGACGGCAACCGTCAGCGGCGGGACTGTGAAGCTGCCGGTCGCCGAATCAAACGAGGCGCCCTTCACCGCATCATCCGAACCATTCAACTGGACGGGATGCAGCCCGAAGGACTGTCCCACCGTTGCCTCGACCGTTTCCGTGACGGCGGCGTCAGAGGCATTGAAAACGACGACGACGCCGGTCCGCTCCCCATCGATGTCCGGTCCGGCGGTGTCATCAATGTGCATGACGATCACGCCTGAAGCCTGCTCCGGACCCCCGGTCGGGAACGACACCTTCTGCTGCACCAGTTCGGCGGTGCCGAGATGGAACAGCGGGGTGCTCTTCCGGATCTCCAGGAGCGCGAGGGCCTGCTCCCGGGCTGCTGCGATGTCCGCCGGCTCGGGCTTCAGTGCCGGGTCCGCCAGGAGAGGCGCCATGAACCCGTACTTGTCCGCGTTGTCCGCACGCGGCGGCAGTCCGCGGGCAAAGCCGTTCTCGGTACCGGTGTGGTCCAGAAGGTTGAACCAGTCGCCCGAGTCATAGCTGTTGCGGTCCAGGGACTTGCTGCGCAGCGCCTCTCCCCCGGCGTGCCAGAAGGACACGCCCTGGCCGAAGGCCGTGGTGCTGAGCGAGAGGGTCTGGAACCGGATGCGCTCGGCCATGGAGGTACCGGGGGCCAGCTTGAACGCGAGACTGTCGAAGAGGGTCTCGTTGTCGTGTGCCTCGACGTAGGTGACGGCCTCCTGCGGGTCTGCGGTGTAGCCGGCGGGGCTGCCGTTGTAGTCGACGTCCGCGCCGGTCACCTCGGCGCCCGTGCGGTCCACGAAGGTGTAGTCCCGCAGGTTTCCGGTCAGGCCCACCTTGATCTGGTCCTGGTTCAGCAACAGACGGGCGCGCTGCTCCTCAGGGGTGCCGTTGACCTCCGCACCGTTGGGCCGGGTCAGGAGACCGGAGCCGAATCCCTGCACGCGTGGATCCTCGTCGAAGGGCCCGCCGCCGCGCACTGCGTCGCGGAGCCTGTCGTTGAAGGTTCCGATGCCGGTGCCGGCCATGTTCGCCTGGGTGGCCTGCTCAAACCGGGCGTTGTCTGCCACCTCGCCGAAGTTCCATCCCTCGCCGTAGACGTAGATGCTCTTGCCATCCACACCGTCCCGCTCGAGCGTAAGTTCATCCAGGGCGGCCCGCACGTCGAGCAGGTTCTGCTTGCTGTGGTGTCCCATCAGGTCGAAGCGGAATCCGTCCAGCTTGTAGGTGCGCGCCAGGGTCACGATGGAGTCCACCATCAGCTTGCCCATCATGGCGTTCTCAGTGGCGGTGTTCGGGCAGCAGGTGGATGTCTCCACGGCGCCGCTGACCGGATTCAGCCGGTGGTAGTAGCCCGGGACAATGCGATCGAGGTTGTTGGTGGAGGCCTGGCCCGCACCGGCGGTGTGGTTGTAGACCACATCCTGGATGACCCGCAGGCCGGTGTTGTTCAGGCCAGCCACCATGTCGCGGAACTCCCGGATGCGGGTGGCGTCAGCCGGGTTGGTGGAGTAGGAGCCTTCCGGCGTCGTGTAGTGCAGTGGATCGTAGCCCCAGTTGAAGCCGTCCTTGCCTGCGATGGCGGAGACGCAGGCCTGCTGCTCCTCGCTGTCGGGCGCGAAGCTCTCCAGGTTGCACTGCGGTTCCGCCTGGGCGTCGCGGCGCTCTTCGATAGTGCCGATGTCATTGACCGGCAGGAGGTGGACGGCGTTCAGCCCCGCCGCAGCGAGGTCCGAGAGGCGGTTCATGCCGTCACTGCCGCTCTCGGCGAAGGCCGCATAGGTGCCGCGGCGCTCCTCAGGAACCGTGGTGTCGGCAATTGAGAAATCGCGGACGTGCAGTTCGTAGAGGGAAAGGTCTTCGGGCTTCTCCAGCGCGGGCTTTTCGAGTGTCTCCCAGCCCGCCGGAGCCAGCGCGGGGTCCATCAGGTTCACGATGAGGCTGCGCTCGGAATTGGTGGACAGGCCCACGCTGTAGGGGTCGGTGACGACGTTGCGCTCAACCTTCCCGGTTTCCGGCACGTACACCTCCACCTCGTAGAGGTAGTAGGCATCCGCCCAGCCTTTTTCACCGAGAAGCGACCAGACGCCGTCGTTCCCTTCCTTGAGGGGAACAGTGGCGAGGGCCTCTCCGCCGGATCCCTCACGGTAGACGTGGAGGTTGACCTGGCGCGCGGTGGGCGCCCAGAGGTCAAAGCGCGGGCGTGAGCCCTTCCAGCTCAGGCCCAGGCTGCGCTTCTGCGCGTTGGGGTACAGCGAGTCGAGAACGTTGGGGACCTGGAGGGCGGTCGCCTGCAGGACGGATCCGTCGGCGCCGACCTGGACTGCAAGCAGCTGCCCCTTCAACAGGTGCTTCGCCTGCTGTGCAGCCTTCTTCGGGAGAGTCAGCGAATCGAAGGCTGCCAGGTGCGGGAACCGGGCGGCGAGTTCGGGAGTCAGGGCGTCAGAGGTGCGCTCGAGCTCGATGTAATCACCGCCGGTGACCGCGCCGTCAAGAACTTCCAGACCGCCGTCGGGCGCGGAGTACAGGCGGTAGGAGGACCCCGCGGGCGCGTCGCTGAGGTCCCAGGCCAGGACGCCGGGGGCGAGCCAGTGCGCAGCCGCCCCGGAGACGAGGGATTCCGGAACATCGCTGGTGATCACGTGCGTGCCGTGGTTGTAGGTGAAGGTCACGGCCCCTCCCTGCGAAGTCAAGGCAATGTCACCCCCTCCCGCGGCGCCGCCGGCACCGTAGTTTTCGGCCCAGCTCCCGTTGAGCGCCGCCTTGTAAGCGTAATCTCCCGCCGGGACCTCGAAGGTTCCGCTGTACGTTCCGGGTGAGCCCTCCACCTCGGTCAGGGCGGTTGCGGGGCACTCGGGCTGCCAGTCTCCGGGGCAGCCCAGTTCGGACTGCAGGGAGCCGACGAGCGTGACCGTTGAGGGCGCCGGGCTGTGGTCGGCGAGCGCCGGGACCGGCACCAGGCTGACCAGCAGCGGCACGGCGAGGATGCCGGCGGCCAGTCCGGCGGAGCGCCGTCGGCTGTGGTGGGTGGGTGAAGGGATGGGCATGGATCCTCCTCGACGTGCTCCAGCGCACGTCCGATCTTGGTAGTAGGCCATCTCACCCTAGGAAGCCTGTTTGCACCCGGTCAAGGCTTTACAGAAAGTTTCATGAAAGTTTTCACTGTCCGTGCCGTCCGCCGGATAGCATGGACCTGTGACGCTTCCCCCACTGACCGACAAGCCGCGCCTCGAAGACGTTGCGCGGCGGGCCGGAGTCAGCGTGCCCACGGTGTCGCGCGTTCTCAACGGGCGCAGCGGCGCCTCCAGGGAAACCCGCCAGGCAGTCCTCACCGCCATGGATGACCTCGGGTATGAGCGTCCCGACCGCCTGTCGGGCCGGGCGAGGGGGCAGATCGGCATCGTGGTGCCGGACCTGGTGAACCCGATCTTCCCGGCCTTCGCCGGCGCCATCAGCGCGCTGGTTGCCCCCAATGACTACATCCCTGCCCTGTGCACGCTGCCGGGCGGAGGTGTCACCGAGGACGAGTACGTTTCCCTTCTGCTGGACCAGGGGGTGCGCGGACTGATCTTTGTATGTGCCGCCCACGCCGACGGCCGTGCAGGCGTGGAGCGCTACCACCGGCTGCGGGCACGCGGCATTCCCTTTGTACTGACCAACGGAACCCGCACTGAGGTGGACGCTCCGTCGATCGCCAACGATGACTCCATGGCAATCCAGACCGCTGTCCGCCATCTGGCATCCCTGGGCCACCGGAAGATCGGCTTCGCCACGGGGCCGGAGCACTTCATTCCGAGCCGCCGGAAAGCGGAAGGATTCCGGGCCGGGCTGAAACAGCAGCTTGGCGTGTCGGATCCGGCGCCGCACACCGCCGTCACCATGTTCAGCATCGAGGGTGGGCACAGCGCCGCCGTCGAGCTTCTGGATGCCGGCCACACCGGCATTGTCTGCGCGTCCGATGTCATGGCCCTCGGCGCCATCCGCGCCGCGCGTTCCCGGGGCCTGCGCGTCCCGGAGGACGTGTCCGTTGTGGGCTTCGATGACTCCCCGCTGATGGCCTTCACCGACCCGCCGCTGACCACCCTGCGGCAGCCGGTCACCGCCATGGCCGAGGCCGTGGTGCAGGCACTGCTCACGGAGCTGTCCGGTGAGCGCGTCAGCCGTACGGAGGTCCTTTTCGAATCGGACCTCATTGTCCGGGGCTCCACCGCAGCCGCTCCCGGCTGAACGTCGGCGCCCTCTGGCAGGATGGGTTCATGACTTCCACGCCCCCTGTTGCCAAGAAGGTTCCGACCGAGCGCACCCACCACGGCGACACCGTGATAGACCCGTACGAATGGCTGCGGACCAAGGACAGCCCCGAGGTGGTGGAGCACCTCAAGGCCGAGAACGCCTACACCGAGGCAGTGACGGCCGGGCAGGAGCAGCTGCGCCAGGACATCTTCAGCGAGATCAAGAACCGCACCCAGGAGACAGACCTCTCCGTCCCCGCGCGCAAGAAGGACTGGTGGTACTACTCGCGCACCGAAGAGGGCAAGCAGTACAGCATCCACTGCCGGGTGAAGGCGGAAGACACCGGCGATGTCGCCAGGGACTGGACCCCGCCGGAGGTGGTCCCGGGCCGTCCGGTTGACGGCGAGCAGGTTCTCCTTGACGGCAACCTCGAGGCAGAGGGCAAACCGTTTTTCTCCCTCGGCGGCCTCACCGTCAGCGAAGACGGCACCCTGCTGGCCTTCAGCGTGGACAACGCCGGCGATGAGCGCTTCAGCCTGCGGATCAAGGACCTCCGAACGGGTGAACTGCTCCCTGACGAGATCCCCAACGTTTTCTACGGCCTGGCCTTCTCGCCGGACGGGTCCCAGGTGTTCTACACAGTCGTCGATGACAGCTGGCGCCCCTACCAGGTGAAATCGCACCGGCTGGGCACCGCCGTCGAGGAGGACGCGCTGGTCTACCAGGAGGACGACGTCGCCATGTGGACCGGCTTCGATCTCTCCGCTGACCGCACACAGCTTCTCATCGGCATCGGCTGCTCGGAGTACAGCGAGTACCGGGTGCTGGATCTTGAGCGGCAGGACGCCGGGCTCACCACTCTGATCCCCCGCTCAGAACGCATCCTCTACGAAGCGGAGCCCCTCCGCGTCGATGGCCGGCTACATTACCTGCTCACCCACGACCGCGGGGCCAGGAACTCCATGGTCAGCCTTGTGGCCGCGGAGCAGTTCCAGCGCCCGCTTGCGGAGCAGGAGTGGATGACTGTGGTGAACCACGACGACGCCGTCCGCGTTCACGGTGCCACCGTCACCGCCACGCATGTCCTCGTATCAGTCCGCAAGGACACCACCATGCGCGTCCAGATCCTGCCGCGCGACGGCCTCGGGACGCCCCTCCAGCAGCCGCCGGTGGAGCCGGCCTTCGACGAGTCGCTTTACACGTGCAACCTCGCCGGAGCAGAGTTCGAATCCCCGGTGATCCGGCTGTCCTACGCCTCCTACTTCACCCCGCCACGGGTCTACGACTACCTGCTCGACGCCGGTGTTCTGAGCCTGCGCAAGGAGACGAAGGTGCGCGGTGGCTACCGGTCGGAGGACTACGTCGCTGAGCGGCAGTGGGCGGCAGCCGCGGACGGCACGCAGATTCCGTTGTCGGTGCTCCGGCGCCGGGACCTGCAGCAGGACGGCACCAACCCTGCGGTGATCTACGCCTACGGCAGCTACGAGATCAGCATGGATCCGGCGTTCTCCATTTCGCGGCTGTCGCTGCTGGACCGTGGAATTATCTTCGTCGTCGCTCACATCCGCGGCGGCGGCGAGATGGGCCGCACCTGGTACGAGGGCGGCAAGAAGCTCGCGAAAAAGAACACGTTCACGGACTTCGTGGACGCCACCACCCATATGGCCGAATCAGGGTGGGTGGACCCCAAGCGGGTTGCGGCGATCGGCGGTTCCGCCGGCGGCCTCCTGATGGGCGCGGTCGCCAACCTCGCTCCGGAAAAATACTGCGCCATTGTGGCGCAGGTTCCGTTCGTGGACGCCCTGACCACCATTCTGGATCCGGAGCTTCCGCTCTCAGCACTGGAGTGGGAGGAGTGGGGCAACCCCATCACGGACCCCGAGGTCTACCGGTACATGAAGGAGTACACCCCGTACGAGAACATCCGCGAGGCAGCGTATCCGCGCATCGCCGCGGTGACGAGTTTCAATGACACACGGGTTCTGTATGTGGAGCCGGCCAAATGGGTGGCCCGGCTCCGCGAGGTCACCACGGGCAGCGAACCGATTGTCCTCAAGACCGAAATGGACGGCGGGCACGGCGGCGCCAGCGGCCGGTACGAGCAGTGGAAGGACGTGGCCTGGGATTACGCGTTCGTTGCGGATGCGCTGGGTGCCACCCGGGTGCTTTCCCGGACCACCAGCGTCGCGGGGTAGTTTCCCGGACGCCACACTCCCTTCATCTGCTTGACAGTGGGGGTCCCTGAGGTATTACCTAATGAACGATCGGTAAATAAATCTCGAGAGGCCTCCATGAAGGACACTGACGTCCGCCCCGTGCACCCCATGCTGGAGAAGGACTACGCCTCGCAGTGGCTCGGCATCGAAGTGCTTCGCCTTGCGGACGGGCACGCCACCACCACCATGCTGGTCCGGGAGGAAATGCTCAACGGGTTCGGCATTGCCCACGGGGGAATGATCTTCGCTTTCGCTGACACCGCGTTTGCTCTCGCCTGCAATCCTGTCGGTGAGACCGGCACCATCACCGTTGCCTCCGGCGTCGACATCAATTTCCTGTCCTCCGCCATGCCCGGTGAGCAGCTTTTTGCGGTGGCTGAGAAAAGCGCGGGCGCGGGGCGCAGCGGAGTTCATGACATCACCATCACCGCGGCCGTGGAGGGCAGCGACCCCGACGGTGGACGCCTCGTCGCACTGTTCCGTGGCCGGTCACGTACGGTCCCCAACCGCCGTAACCAGAACCTGCCCCAGTCCGAAGACCTGTCCGGAAAGAGGAACCCATGAGCACCACCGCCATCAAGGCAACCCCCGCGGACGCATCAACCTGGGACCCCGAGGAGAGCTTCGACCGCGCACGCATTGAGGAACTTCAGCTTGAGCGCCTGCAGTGGACGGTGAAGTACGCCTACGAGAATGTCGATCTCTACCGGCGCAAGTTCGACGACGCCGGCGTCCACCCGACGGACCTGCGTGAGCTTTCGGATCTGGGAAAATTCCCCTACACCACCAAAGAGGACCTTCGCCAGACCTACCCGTTCGGGATGTTCGCGGTACCGCAGGAGCGGGTGGCACGTGTCCATGCGTCATCGGGAACCACGGGACGTCCCACCGTGGTCGGCTACACCTCCGGTGACCTGGACCGGTGGGCAACACTGGTTGCCCGATGCCTTCGCGCCAGCGGGGTGAAGAAGGGCCAGAAGGTCCACAACGCCTACGGCTACGGCCTGTTCACCGGCGGGCTGGGCGCACACGCAGGCGCTGAGAAACTCGGCTGCACCGTCATCCCCATCTCCGGCGGACAGACCGAACGCCAGGTCCAGCTCATCCAGGACTTCGAGCCGGACGCAATCCTCAGCACTCCGACCTACCTGCTCACCATTCTTGATGCGATGGTGGCGGCCGGAATCGACCCCCAGGGGACCTCGCTGAAGACGGCCGTCCTCGGCGCCGAGCCGTGGACCACCCAGATGCGGGCCGAACTCGAGCAGCGGATGGGATTCGATGCCTGCGACATCTATGGTCTGTCCGAGGTGATGGGCCCGGGCGTGGCCGGCGAATGCGTCGAGACGAAGGACGGCTCCCACATCTGGGAGGATCATTTCCGTCCGGAGATTATTGACCCCTTCACCGATGCAGTGCTCGACGACGGCCAGGCCGGGGAGCTCGTGTTCACTTCCCTGACCAAGGAAGCCCTGCCGATCATCCGCTACCGCACCCATGACCTCACCCGGCTGCTTCCGGGCACCGCGCGCCCGGGCATGCGGCGAATGGACCGGATCACGGGACGCAGCGATGACATGATCATCCTGCGCGGCGTGAACCTCTTCCCCACGCAAATCGAAGAGATTGCGCTGCGGATCCCCGCCCTGAGCCCGCATTTCCAGCTGGAGCTCACCCGTCCTGAGGGGCAGCGGATGGACCAGCTGACCATCCGGATCGAACCGCGCGAGGGCGTCAGCGCGGATGACGCCGAGGCGGCAGCATCGGAGCTCAGCAAGCAGATCAAGATCCACATTGGCTCAAGCTGCGCAGTGTCCGTGGTGGAGCCCGGATCCCTGACCCGCTCAAGCGGAAAGCTGAAGCGGATCTACGACCTGCGGCCGAAGGCGTAGCGCCGCGGCTGCGCGGCTTGCCGATCTGACCGAACGTTCATGCGAAAATGACTGGTATGCCCCCCTCTCAGGCTGCCAGCCGCCGTGGACGTCCCGGATATGACCAGCAGACCGTCCTCAATATCGCCGTCGACGTCTTCAACCGGCACGGCTACGAGGCCACGTCCATGGGCGTCCTTGCCGAGAACCTGGGCATCAGCAAATCGGCCATCTACCACCATGTGCCGTCGAAGGGCGACCTGCTGCGGCTCGCCCTGGACCATGCGCTCGGCGGGCTGGAAGCCGTACTGACCGATGCGGACGCGACGTCTGGGAAGGCCGACCAGCGGCTTGAGTATGTGCTCCGGGGAACCATCGCCGTCCTGACGGAGCGGCTCCCCTTTGTGACGCTGCTGCTGCGGCTGCGCGGCAATACGGAGGTTGAGCGCGAAGCCCTTGAACGCCGTCGTGCCTTTGACCACAAGGTTGCCTCCCTCGTGGAGGCGGCCAGGTCGGAAGGGTCCATCCGCAAGGACATTGACCCGCGGACCACCACCAGGCTGCTGTTCGGCACCATCAACTCGGTGGTCGAGTGGTACAAACCTGGCGGCCCACTGACCCCGCAGAAGCTTGCCGACGACGTAATCGCCATGGTCTTCGAGGGCCTCCACCATCATCCGTGAGCCGTGAGGCGGACGCCTTGACTGTCCGGCGGTCTGCGCGGACCCTGATCCTATGACTGCAAGGCTCTCCGACACCCTGCTGGGATTGATCTCCGACCTTCGTTACGAACCCACCTCCAAACGGGTTCGGGGTGACCTTGACGGCACCACGATCGTTGACACCCGCGGGGCCCTCCTTGTCTGGGAGCCAAAACGCGTCACCCCGATCTTCGCGGTTCCGGAGCAGGAGCTGCGGGCCCAGGTGACTCCCGCATCCGGGGAGGCAGGCGGTGAAGAGTACCCCATAGCCATCATGCTGGAAGGCCCGCCGGTCCTCGACCCGAGGACACCCTTCAGCCGGCACACCGCCACGGGCATTCCCCTGGACGTGAGCGTTGACGGGATGTCCCTGCAGGGCGCCGCCTTCCGTCCCGATGACGCGGCGCTCGCGGGCTACCTCCTGCTCGACTTCGAGGCGCTGCAGTGGCGTGAGGATGACGAACCAATCATCGGGCATCCGCGCGATCCGTTCCACCGCATCGATATCCGCCAGTCGTCCGACCAGGTCACAGTGCAGTATGAAGGCACCACACTGGCCGAGACATCACGGGCCGTACGGCTGTACGAGACGCTCCTGCCGCCCCGACTGTACATCCCGCCGTCGGACGTCCGGCTGGACATGCTGGAGCCAAGCGCTACGCGGACCGTTTGCCCGTACAAGGGTAAAGCCGCCTACTTCTCGTATCCCGGTTCGCCGAAGGGCAAGGACATCGCCTGGCAGTACGACTCCCGCTTCCTCGACGCCACGCAGATCCACGGCCTGGTGTGCTTCTTCGATGAACGGGTGGACGTCACGGTCAACGGCGTTGAGCAGGGGCGGCCTGTCACGCCCTGGGCTTAGCGCGCTCCTACTTCTCCACGAGGGTGAGCACGTCGTAGGTCGCCACGATCTCGTCATTCTGGTTGGTGAGTACGGCGTCCCAGGAAACCTCGCCGTACTCCTCATCCTCGCGCGGCGTGATGCGCTTGGCGGTGAGGGTCACACGGATGGAATCGCCCGCGGCAACCGGCGTGATGAACCGGAGGTTCTCGAGTCCGTAGTTCGCCAGCACGGGACCCGGAGCGGGCTCAACGAAGAGCCCGGCACCCCAGGAAAGCAGCAGGTATCCGTGCGCCACGATGCCGGGGAAGAACGGGTTGGCAGCAGCGGCTTCCTCGTTGGTGTGGGCGTAGAACGTGTCGCCCGTGCTGTTCGCGAATGCTGTGATGTCCCCAAGTGTCACCTGGCGGAGGTCGGACCGGACGGCGTCGCCGATCCGCAGGGTCGCGAGGTTCTTCCGGAACGGGTGCTCCTTATCGAAGTTGCGGTCGGCGCCGGTGTGCCACACGCCGGTCACGGCGGTCAGCATGTTCGGCGACCCCTGCAGGGCGGTGCGCTGCATGTGGTGCAGCACTGAACGGATGCCGCCGAGTTCCTCACCGCCGCCCGCGCGACCGGGCCCGCCGTGCACCAGGTGCGGTACCGGGGATCCGTGTCCGGTGGAGGACCGGGCATCCTCACGGTTCAGGACCAGAACGCGGCCGTGGTGGGCGGCGATGCCGGTCACCAACTCACGGGCAATCGCCGGGTCGTTTGTGCACACAGTCGCCACCAGCGACCCCTCCCCCATGGCGGCCAGACGGACGGCGTGGGCAACGTCGTCGTACCCCACCACCGATGCAACCGGGCCGAAGGCCTCCACCGTGTGAAGCTCCACCGCGTCAGCGTTCTCCCAGGTCAGGAGGACCGGGGCCATGAACGCGCCGCCCTCAGCGACGTCCACGGTTCCGTCCGCCTGCGTCACGCGAGGGGAATCGAGGGTGCCGTAGGCCAGCTCACCGCCGGCCGCGATCATCGACTCGACGGCGGCGCGGACATCGCGCAGCTGGTCCACCGAAGCGAGCGCGCCCATGGTGACGCCCTCGGCGCGCGGGTCGCCGAGCGTGACGCGCTGTTCAATGCGTTCGCGGGCGGCAGCAACGACGTCGTTCACCAGGGCCTTGGGAACGAGGGTTCGGCGGATGCTGGTGCACTTCTGGCCGGCCTTGACGGTCATCTCCGTCACCAGGGACTTGATGAACGCGTCGAATTCCGGGGTGCCGGGAACGGCGTCCTCGCCGAGGATGGCGGCGTTGAGCGAGTCGGTTTCGGAGGAGAAACGGACGCCGCCGGTGGTCACGTTCTTGTGGGACTTCAGCCTGTTCGCGGTGGACGCCGACCCGGTGAAGAGGACCATGTCGCGGTAGTCGAGGGTGTCCAGAATGTCCCGCGCCGGCCCGGAAATGAGCTGCAGGGAACCGGTGGGAAGAATGTTGGACTCGATGATGAGCTTCACGACGGCGGCCGTCACGTAACCGGTCGGCGTCGCGGGCTTCACGATGGTGGGCACGCCGGCCAGGAATGCGGGCGCCAGCTTCTCCAGCATGCCCCACACGGGGAAGTTGAACGCGTTGATCTGCACGGCCACGCCCGGGATGCGGGTGTAGATGTGTTCGCCGATGAAGGACCCGTCCTTTGACAGCACCTCGACGGGCCCGTCAATGACCACCTGCGAGTTCGGCAGTTCACGGCGGCCCTTGGAGCCGAAGGTGAACAGCACGCCGATGCCGCCGTCGATGTCCACCATCGAGTCGACCTTCGTGGCGCCGGTCCGGGCGGACAGCTCGTAGAGGTGCTCGCGCTGCCCGTTCAGGAACTGGGCGAGAGCCTTCAGCTTCAGCGCCCGCTGATGGAAGGTAAAGTTGCCAAGCTCGCTCTGGCCTGTGGTGCGGGCGTAACTGACGACGTCGGCAGTATCCAGCCCGCTGGTGCTCACCATGGCAAGCAGCTCTCCGGTACTGGCATCCCGTACTTCGGTGGCGTTGTCCGCGGACACCGCGTGCTGGTCGGGGGTCCACCAGGCGTCATGGATGAAGCTGGGGACAATGTCCACGCTGAGGGCGGTCGAAGTCATCGTTGACCTTTCGCGTTAGGGAGCTGCAGAAACGGGGCAAACATTACTGAACGGACGTTCGGTAATATATCCAGAGTACATGAACACGCAATCCCGCCACACCCCACAAGGAGCCCCAAGTGACCGGCGAACCCTGGCAGATTACCCTCGGCGAACTCGACGAAAAGATGGGCGTGCAAATTCTTGAACAGTCCGTGGAGCGGGTGGTCGCAACCATGCCGGTCGAGGGGAACCGCCAGTCATTCGGCCTGCTGCACGGCGGCGCGTCCCTGGCGGTGGGCGAGGCCGTGGGATCCTGGGCGGCCGTCATTCACGCCAGCACGCTGGGCAAGACCGCGGTGGGCGTGGACGTCTCGGCGACGCACCACAAGTCGGCCCGCAACGGGACCATCACCATCACGGCCACCCCCATCCATCTGGGCCGCACCCTCACCACCCATGAGGTACTGATCACCAACGACGACGGCGGCCGCCTCTGCACCCTGCGCATCACCAACCTGCTGCTCGAGAAGAAATAGCCCTCAGTCGGTCAGTCGGCGCCGGACTGCGTCGATCTCCTGCCTGGACAACCCGGCGTTCCGGAGGTAGCCCTCGGCGTCGAATCCCTCCAGCAGCTCCAGCAGGTGACGGCGTGTGGCAGCGATCCACTCGTGCAGCTGCTCGGGCGACTTCGGGGTTTCGTGCGGCCGCTCCTGCCTGAGGTGGTGCTCATTGATCCCGTGCACAGCCAGCGCGTAGTCATCGGCGATGGCCTCATGCGGAACGTCCGCCAGCGCCAGCAGCACCGCCGTCACCAGCCCGGTCCGGTCCCGTCCCGCAGAACAGTGCACGACGACGGCGCCTTCAGACTCCGCGATCACCCGGACCACCCGTGCAACCTTCCCGGGCCAGCGGCGAAGGTTCTCCCGGTAGTACTCCGGTGAACTGAGGTACGGACCGACGAGCTGCATGAATTCCTGATCGGACTGGTCTTCCGTAGGACAGTTCACCACCCGGAAGCGGTCCAGCACCGCGCTGTTCACCACGGGATCGGACTCGCGCCGGCCGCGCTCCCCCGGGTTTCGCAGGTCCACAACGGTGCGGACGCCGTCGTCGTACGCCTGCTGCCACCCGGCGTCGGTGAGCCATTCATGGCGGCCCATCCGGTAGAGCCGGCCCGGCCGGATGGAGGGGCTGACGCCGCCCAGATCGCGCGCGTTGACTGCGCCGTCCCAGGACACCGTCCGACTGATGCCCGCCCGCCGCACCTGCTCCAGGTCGATCCACGCCATGCCCGAAGCGTAGCAAGCGACGAACACGCCGTGAGCCCCTATCCGGTCCGGGGTATCGCGAGTATGTTGAGGCGATGAAACTCCTCCGCCTTGCCGCCGGCGCTCTCATGACCGCTGGGCTGATTGTCCCCGCTTCGGCCTCCGTCGCCGCTCCCCCTGCGCCGCTCGCTTACGTCGCTGTGGGCGATTCCTACGCCGCCGGTTTTGGTGCCGGCTCCTATGTCGATGCCTGCGGCCAGTCGCCGCTGGGGCTTCCCGGCCTGCTGGACGCGCGCAAGCAGATCCAGCTGACCTTCAGCGCTGCTTGTTCGGGTGCCCGGGCCGCGGACATCCCAGGCCGCGTGCCGGATGTCCCTGAGCAGGTGGGCGGCCTTGCCGCGACCGGCGTCCTCGGTCCGCAGACGGACCTCGTGACGGTCACTGCGGGCGGCAACGACGTCGACTTCGGCGGCATTGTCCGCGACTGCGCAACACCGGCTCTCGCCGTCTGTCAGGATGCCGTTAACCTCGCTGTGTCTGACGCCGGGACAACCGTGGCCGCGGACCTGGATGCCCTCTACGCCCAGCTGGCGGGCGCGGCACCGAACGCACAGGTCATCGTCACCGGCTACCCTCACCTGTTCTCGCCTGAGTTCGGGAACGCGCCGCTGCTTTCCCTTGAAGCACAGGAACTGTTCAATGCCGGCACTGATGCGCTCAACGAGGTAATCGAGGACCGCGCGGAAGCCGCGGGGTTCGATTTCGTGGACGTGACCAAGCGGTTCGACAAGCACGGTATCGGTTCCCCGGAGCCCTGGATCACGTTCACGGGCTTCACGGCGATTGACGATCTGCACCCCACCGCGAAGGGGTACCAGTCCGGCTACCTCCCGGAGGTCCGCAAGGCCATCGACTAACCCACCCCTCCCAGGAGAAGTTTTTGTCGCCGTTCTGCTGTTCTGAGCCAGGAATAACAGCAGAACGGCGACAAAAACTTCAGTTGATGGTGATGATTGCCTGCACCGGCGTGTGGTCCGAGGGCCACGCGCCGTCGTAGCGCGTGGTGTTGATGCCCATCTCCACCACCGTGACGCCCTCATTCACCATCAGCCAGTCAATCCGTTTCCGCCCCTGCTTCGGCGCACGGTAGTGCGGGAACGTCCCCCACAGCTCGGTCAGCCGGTCCTGCGCCGCATCCCACGCGTCCGCAAGCACATCGCCGTTGGTCAGCGCCTCGTAGGGCTGCGAGGCGGCACCGGTATTGAAGTCACCCATCACGACGACGGCGCCCTCCGTACCCGCGACCAGGGACCTGATTGCCTCTGCCGAAAGCTGGCGCGACTTCCGGGACATGTGGTCGAGGTGCGTGTTGACCGCCGTGAGCTCCTTGCGGGTGTCGCGGTCCCGGAAGCGGGCGGTCACCACGATGCGCGGGATGAGATTGCCCCAGTCGTTGGACCCGGGCGTGTCAGGGGTATTGGACAGGGCGTCCTGGTCCCACTCCAGCAGCTGCAACCGGTCAGCGTCATAGACGATCGGACATTGTTCGCCGCCGCCGTCGGCGTTCCGTCCGCGGCCGATACTGCTGTAGTGCCCGCCCAGCCCCTCAATGATTGCCGGCAGCTGGTCGGGCAGGGCTTCCTGGACTCCGAGGATGGTTGGCTGCTCGGACGCGAGCAGGCGGCGGACCAGCGGTTCCCGCCGGCCCCAGAAGTCATGGCTCCA
>NZ_KI914590.1:46804-49929 GCF_000520475.1 Arthrobacter sp. 35/47 | reverse complement strand
TTCCCGCCGGCCCCAGAAGTCATGGCTCCAGGGGTTCACATGAGCCACCCGGCGCCGGATGTTGTAGGTCATCACGTGGAGCTGGGGCGCCTCGACAGGTCCGATCAACGGCTTGTCCGCAAGGGTGGTCCGCTCGCTCATGAAAAAACCTTAGTCCCTTTGGCCTCCGGTGTGGCAAAAGCCCGGCAGCACACGCCTACTCATCCCAGGTGAAGAAGCCCTGCCCGGATTTGCGTCCCAGTTCACCGCGCGCCACCTTGTCCCGCAGAATTTGCGGCGGAGCAAACCGTTCACCCAGAGTCGAGGCCAGGTATTCGGCAATCCCCAGGCGGACGTCGAGGCCCACGATGTCGGTTGTCCGCAGCGGCCCGACCGGGTGCTTGTAGCCAAGCACCATCGCCGTATCGATGTCCTCGGGCGAGGCCACCCCCTCCTCGACCATGCGCATCGCTTCCAGGGCAATCGCAACGCCGAGCCGGGAGCTGGCGAATCCCGGGGCATCGTTGACCACTACCGGAGTCTTGCCGAGCGCTTCAGCCCAGCCGCGCGCCTTCCCGGCCAGTTCCTCCGACGTCGACGGCGCCAGTACCACCTCGATCAGCGTCGACGCCGGAACGGGATTGAAGAAGTGGAGCCCGCAGAACCGGTCGGGTCGCTGCAGCACACCGGCCAGCTCGCCGACCGACAGCGACGAGGTATTCGTCGCAAGCCAGGCGTCGCCGTCGAGCTGTTCCTCCACGCCACGCAGTGCCGCCGTCTTGAGGGCGAGGTCCTCCGGTACTGCTTCGACCACCAGCCCGCAGGGCTTGAAAGCCGCATAATCGGTGGCGACCGTCACCCGCCCGGTCAGTGCCTCGAGGGTTTCATGCGTGGACCCCTTGGCGATGCTGCGGTCCAGTGCCGCTGTGATGCGTCCGCGCGCAGCCTCCGCGGCGTCGTCATCACGCTCCACGACGACGACGGCGGCACCCGCCACGCAGAACGCGTGGGCGATGCCCGCGCCCATCCTCCCTCCACCGAGAACGCCGACTGTGTCCGGAATGGTGTGATTCACTTTTTCTTCTTCCGGTCGAGAAACGCCTGCATGCGCTCGAACTTCGCCTCGGACTCGAACAGGATGCCCTGGGCGAGCTGGTCGATCACGGGATGCGCTTCGGGTGGGGCGTGGAACACGCTCTTGGTGATGCGGGTGGCCAGTGGATCCTGCCGTGCAATCCGGTCGGCCAGTCGGTGGGCTGCCGGCAGCAGGTCCTCAGCCGGATGGATTTCGGTGATCAGCCGGGCGGCGAGCGCCTCATCGGCGTCCAGCACCCTGCCGGCGAGCAGGATTTCCTTGGCCAGCGGTTCACCGACGAGTTCTCGCAACCGCCAGGTGGCTCCGGCGGCGGGCAGGATTCCCAGACCGGTTTCCGGGTTGCCGATCTTGAGCGAGGGGGTGCCGATGCGGAAGTCCGCAGCGAAGGCGAGCTCGGCGCCTCCGCCCAGGGCGTAGCCGTCCAGCGCCGCGATCACGGGCATGGGGAGGCGGGCTATCCGGGAGAACAGCGTCGAGTTGATTCCTGCGAGCGCGTCGTCGCGGCGTCGTTCCCGGAGCTGCGCAATGTCGGCGCCGGAGGCGAAGACGCCGCCCGTCCCCGAGAGGACCAGCACCCGCGGGTTGCGCTCAAGGTCCGCGCAGACCTCGTGGAGCTCGTCCACCATTTGCTGGTCAATCGCGTTGCGGACCTCCGGACGGTGCAGCTGGACGCTGAGGCGGTCGCCGCCGTCGTCAATTTTCAGCGTCTCCACTACACACGCTCCAGAAGCATGGCGGTGCCCTGTCCCACGCCGACGCACATCGTCGCGAGGCCCAGCCGGCCGCCCTCGCGTTCCATGCGGCCCATGAGGGTGATGGCGAGCCGGGCCCCGGAGGAACCGAGCGGGTGGCCGAGGGCGATGGCCCCGCCGTCGCGGTTCACGATTTCCTCGTCCAGGCCGAGCCGGCGGATGCACGCCAGGGACTGGGAGGCGAAGGCTTCATTGAGTTCGACGGCGTCGAGGTCGGCGATGGAACGGCCGGCCAGGTCGAGGGCTTTCTGCGTGGCCGGCACCGGACCGATGCCCATGATTTCCGGGGGCACTCCCGCGGACGCTCCGGTGACGATGCGGGCGCGCGGCGTGAGTCCAAGCCGAGTCAGCGCCGCCTCGGACGCGACGATCACTGCGGAGGCACCGTCGTTGAGGGAACTCGAGTTTCCGGCGGTCACTACCCCGCCCTTGGCGACTACCGGTTTCAGCCCTGCGAGGACCTCCAGCGTGGTGTCCGGCCTGGGCCCCTCATCAGTGTCCACCGTGACGTTCTCCTTCCCGCGCACGGTATTCACGGGAACAATCTCGTCAGCGAAGTGCCCGGCGTCGATCGCCGCGGCGGCCCGCTGGTGCGAGCGCAGGGCGAAGGTGTCGGCGTCGTCGCGGGTGATGCCGTCCACGCGGGCCACTTCCTCGGCGGTTTCCGGCATCGAGAACGTGGTTTTCTCCTGCGCCGCGAAGGTCGGGTTGGCGAACCGCCAGCCGATGGAGGTGTCGAACACCGCGCCCGGCTTGGCGAACGCCGTCGTCGGCTTCTCCATCACCCAGGGTGCGCGGCTCATCGACTCGACGCCGCCGGCAATTACGACGTCGGCAGCGCCTGCCTTGATCATGTGGGAGGCCATGATGATCGCCGACAGACCGGAGGCGCAGAGCCTGTTGACGGTGATGCCCGGAATGGTGTCAGGCAGGCCGGCAAGGAGGGTGGCCATGCGGGCAACGTTGCGGTTTTCCTCACCGGCGCCGTTGGCGTTGCCGAGGATGACCTCGTCGATGGTCTCCGGGTCAAGACCGGTTCGGTGGACCAGTTCGCGGAGGGTGAGGGCCGCCATGTCGTCGGGCCGGACCGCGGAGAGCGCTCCGCCGTACCGTCCCACCGGGGTGCGAACCCCGCCCACCAGAAAAGCCTCGGCCATGCCAGCCTCCGTCATCGTCGTCATTCAGCGAGGTACCTTGAAGGCGGCGTAATTACCGACCGTTCGTTCTATAAAGAATCGCACGGTGCACGGGAGCGGTCAACCGGCCGCCGTTCTGTTGCGTGGGGGCATGCGGCGGGT
>NZ_KI914590.1:41593-46704 GCF_000520475.1 Arthrobacter sp. 35/47 | reverse complement strand
GGGGGCATGCGGCGGGTACAAAGAGCAGGCACAAAACCGGGACACAAAAGAAGCGCCGGCGGAGCGCCCCGGGATTGCGCATCGGGGCTCGCTCAACGCCGGCGAGTAAACTGGTGCGGGTCTAGGCCCGCCTAGGTAACAGCCTGCCCGTGTTCCTGGATTTCGTCAACGGTTTTGGCCCGGTCACTCTTCCAGCCGGAAGCCCAGCTTGACCGTCACCTGCCAGTCCGCCACCTTGCCGTCCACCAGATGTCCGCGGATCTCCTTGACCTCGAACCAGTCGAGGTTGCGGAGGGTCTTGGCGGCCTGGGTCACGGCATTGGTCACTGCCGCATCCACCCCGTCCGGCGACGTGCCGACAACCTCGGAAATGCTGTACGTATGGTTCGCCATGCTTGCTCCTTCATTGGCACCGGCTTCTCCGGCGGGTGGGTGTCACGCTAGTCGCACCGCGCGTCCCGGTCCAGACCTTCCGGCCTGACGATCCGGCGAAGCCGCCACTTTGAAGTCACCCCTGCCACCGAAGCTAGACTCGATTGGTGACCACAGATCTCCCAGCCAAGGTATCCGACGTCTTCGACCCTGCCCGGTGGCGGCTCGTGGAGGGATTCGAGGATCTTCAGGACATCACCTACCACCGCCAGGTAGATCGCAGCGAGGACCTTGACCTTCCCACGGTCCGCATCGCCTTCAACCGGCCGGAGGTGCGCAACGCGTTCCGTCCGGGCACGGTCGATGAGCTGTACCGCACCCTGGACCACGCGCGCATGACCCCGGACGTCGCAACGGTCCTCCTGACCGGAAACGGCCCCTCCCCGAAGGACGGCGGGCATTCATTCTGCTCGGGCGGCGACCAGCGGATCCGCGGGAGGGACGGCTACCGGTACGCAGAGGGTGAGACCAGGGAAACCATCGACCCCGCCCGCGCCGGCCGGCTCCACATCCTCGAGGTGCAGCGGCTGATGCGGACCATGCCCAAGGTGGTCATCGCCGTCGTCAACGGCTGGGCGGCAGGCGGAGGTCACAGTCTCCATGTCGTCGCGGACCTGACCATCGCGTCGCGTCAGCACGGCAGGTTCAAGCAGACCGACGCCACGGTGGGCAGCTTCGACGCCGGTTATGGGTCAGCCCTTCTGGCCCGGCAGATCGGGCAGAAGAAGGCACGCGAGATTTTCTTCCTTGCCCGGGAGTACTCGGCCGAGGACATGGTCGCGATGGGCGCCGTGAATGAGGCAGTCGAGCATGAGCGGCTCGAGGAAGTGGCTCTGGAGTATGCGGCGGACATCGCGCGTCAGAGCCCACAGGCCATCCGTATGCTGAAGTTCGCGTTCAACCTCGCCGATGACGGCCTGGCGGGCCAGCAGGTCTTCGCCGGTGAGGCGACGCGCATGGCCTACATGACCGACGAAGCGGTCGAGGGCAAGGAAGCGTTCCTCGCCAAACGCAGCCCCGACTGGTCCAGCTTCCCCTACTACTTCTAGGCGCCAATGGAACTCTTCCCCGTTCATACCCCGCCCGGCTTCGACCCCCACACCCTCCTTGCACCGCTCGCGGCGGCGCTTGCCGGAGAGGGCCCGGCCGTGGCGCCCCACATCGATGAGAACCAGAGCTTCACCGGTGAACTGCCCAACGACGAGATCGCGGCCGTGCTCAGCACCTCCGGCTCCACCGGCGCCCCGAAGCAGACCATGCTCAGCGTCGATGCTCTCGCCGCATCCGCCATGGGCACCGCCTATGCCCTGAAGTCCGAAGGCCAGTGGCTGCTCACCCTGCCGGTGCACTACGTCGCCGGTTTCCAGGTGCTGGTGCGTTCGCTCTACGCCGGCACGCGGCCCTGGGCCATGGACCTGTCGACGAGTTTCAGCCCGGCACGGTTCACCGAAGCCGCCGGAGAACTCACCGACAAGGTCCGATTCACATCCCTGGTACCCACCCAGCTGCACCGTCTCCTCGAGGACCCGACGCCGGAGACCATCAAGGTGCTCCAGCGGTTCAATGCGATCCTGCTGGGCGGGGCGGCGGTCTCCGATGCCCTCCGCCACCGTGCCCGCTCCCACGGCCTGAACATCGTCCGGACCTACGGCATGAGTGAAACCTCCGGAGGCTGCGTGTACGACGGCGTCCCCCTGGAAGGCGTGGAACTCACCAATGACGAGGGCCGGCTCTGGATCAGCGGCCCCGTCCTGGCCGACGGCTACCTCGGCCAGCCGGAACTGACCCGGGAGAAGTTCCCATTCAACTCCGGGCGGCGCTGGTTCCGCACGGATGACGACGGCACCCTTGACGGGAACGGAGTCCTGACGGTCCATGGGCGCGTGGATGACGTCATCATCACCGGCGGCCTCAAGGTGTCGGCCGTCGCCGTCTCGAGCGCCATCGAGGGGATGGCGGGCGTCAGCGAAGCACTGGTGCTTGGCATCCCCCACCCGGAGTGGGGCGCCCAGGTGGCTGCCGCCGTCGTCGGCTCTGTCAATCCGGACGCAGTGCGCCGGCATGCCCAGGAGCAGCTGGGGGCGCATGCAGCCCCCAAAATCGTGCTGACACTCGACAAGCTGCCGATGCTCGCCAACGGCAAACCGGACCGGCTGGCCGTCCGGGCGCTGTTCGAGCAGTCCGTGCTGTAACCGCACCGCTTCACCACGTTCAAACAAGAGTTCGCGAGTAGACAACCGGAGGAACCCGTGGCAACAGCTGCGCAGTGGGTGGAGGGAGCACGTCCCCGCACCCTCCCTATGGCCGTGGCGCCCGTGATCATCGGCTGCGCGGCCGCCTTTGACCTCGGATCCTTCAAGCTGGTGAACGCGCTGCTGGCCGCGACGGTCGCCGTCCTGCTGCAGGTAGGCGTCAACTACGCGAACGACTACTCCGACGGCGTCCGCGGCACCGACAACGACAGGGTGGGACCGCTGCGGCTGACCGGATCCGGCGCGGCCAGGCCGTCGCAGGTGAAGTGGGCGGCCTTCGGGTGTTTCGCGTTGGCCATGGTCGCGGGAATCGCGTTGATCGTGCTGTCGCAGGCCTGGTTCCTCCTGCTCGTGGGAGTCGGCTGCGTAGCTGCCGCCTGGGGCTACACGGGCGGGCGTAACCCCTATGGGTACCTCGGCCTGGGGGACCTGTTTGTCTTTGTCTTCTTTGGCCTGGTGGCAACCCTCGGCACCACCTACACGCAGGCGGGACAGCTCAGCGGGCCGGCGTGGATCGGCGCGGTCAGCACAGGGATCATCGCCATGGCCCTGCTGATGGCCAACAATGTGCGGGATATCCCCACGGACCGGGAAGCGGGCAAGCTCACCCTCGCGGTGCGGCTGGGCGACACCGCCGCGCGGATCAGCTACGTGATGATGCTCGCCGTGGCGCTGCTGCTTCCGCTCTTCCTGGTGTACGACTACCCGTGGGTGCTGCTGGTCCTGCTGCTGATCCCGCTGTGCCTGATGCCGAGCTGGCTGATGCTCAAGGGGAAGAAGCGGCGCAGCCTCATCCCGGTACTCAAGCAAACGAGCATCATCAACCTGGGCTTCAGCGTGCTGTTCGGTGCCGGTGTGGTGCTCTCCGGAGTGCTGGCCTAGCTTCCCTGGCGGCTGCGGTTGCGGTTGCGGTTGACCGCGGTCTTACGGCTGGCGGCGGGCTTACGGCTGGCGGCGGTCCGAATTCACCGGAGTGTTCGGGTCCAGGCTGTCCTCGGCATCGGCGTCGCTCAGTTCGCTGCTGGTGCGCACCGGCGGAGCGCCGTCGCGGAACCGGCGCTGCAGTGTGGACGCGGCCTCGTTGCGAAGGTCCCGGAAAAACAGGTAGGTGACGCACCAGGCCAGAACGGCCGCAGCGAGCGCCGAGAAGACTGCACCCAGGCCCAGGGAGTAGCAGATCACAAAGAACACCACGACGAAGCCGAGGCGCAGGGCAGTGAATTTGAGGAAAGGCACGTCCCAAGTTTACTCGCCTACAATTGATGCATGCCGCGCCTGTTGTTGTTACTCGTGATCCTCGGGATCGCTGTCATTATCTACGCGCTGTTCGACTGCATCATGAGCCGGGCAGAATCGGTGCGCAGCATCTCAAAACCCGCATGGTTCTTCACCATCCTCCTTGTCCCGCTCCTGGGCGCGGGCCTGTGGTTCCTCTTCGGCCGCCCACGGGGAGATGACCGCCCCAGCCAGCGGCAGACGCGCCGTCCTTCGTCGCCCGACGACGATCCCCAGTTCCTGCGCAATCTTGAGGTCCGGCGGCGCCAGGAGGCTCGGGAAGCCGAGCTGCGCCGGCGGGAGGCGGAGAACCGTGCCCGCGAGGCCGAGCAGAAGAAGAAGGACGAAGGCACCGCCAACGACGGCAAGACCGCCTAGGAAGTCCAGACGGTCCTGCTCGGGCGTTCGGACTCCTTGTGGGATTCCTGACGCCACTGCCGGGTTGGTGTGCCCGTGCAGCCGCGGCCCATGCCCTCAGGTTGTGTTCCCCGGAGCAGTCTTATGCCACCATTTGACCCTCTATGCGAAGATCTGCACAACAGCTGGCTATTTAGATGGTCAGTCTGACTACGATGACCCAATCAGCGTCGGCAGGAATGATCAGATTGTTCAGACCAACCGAGGGAGTGCAGAACGCATGAACCAGGAACGCCGTTCCACCAGGGACGCGATCGACCGCGCCATCCTTGAAGCCCTCGACGCGGACCCCCGTATGACCATCCTTGGCATCGCACACCGGACCGGGCTGGCGCGCGGCACCGTCCAGGCCCGCCTCGACCGGTTTGAGCGCGAGGCCGTGCTGAGGCCGCACAGCGTGCGCATCAATCCTGAGGCTCTGGGAATGGGTATCTCAGCCCATGTCGCTGCCGAACTCGACCAGCACAGGATCGATCTCGCCGTCGAGGGTCTGCGCGCCATACCGGAAGTCATCGAGTGCCTGGCCCCCGCGGGTGAGACGGATCTGCTGTGCCGCGTTGTGGCCCGCGACCCCGATGACCTGTACCGGGTGTCGGAGGAGATCCGCCTTTGCCCGGGGATCCTCCGGACGAGGACCAGCATGTTCCTTCGCCAGCCAATCCCGTACCGGATGGCACCACTTCTGGGGACCATCCGCGACTGAGCCGCGTCCCCTCGCCCCCGCCGAGCGCGTTG
>NZ_KI914590.1:33713-41493 GCF_000520475.1 Arthrobacter sp. 35/47 | reverse complement strand
CGGCAGGACACACCCCGTATGAGCGCGCGAAAGCGGCGTGTCCTGCCAAATCAACGCGAGGTGAGGGGCGGGAACGCGGGGTGAAGGGGCGGGTCAGACGCCGGCGTAGCTGTGCAGCCCCGAGAAGTAGATGTTCACGATGGTGAAGTTGAAGACGATGCACAGGTAACCCACGATGGAGAGCCATGCGGCACGCGTCCCGGTCCAGCCGCGGGTTGCCCGGGCGTGGAGGTAACCCGCGTAGACCACCCAGATGACGAAGGTCCAGACTTCCTTGGTGTCCCAGCCCCAGTAGCGCCCCCACGCCTTCTCGGCCCAGATTGCGCCGGCCATCAGGGTGAACGTCCACAGCACAAACGCAATGGCGTTGATGCGGTAGGAGAGGTTCTCCAGGCTCAGCGCCGAGGGGACCAGCCGCATGAAGGGCAGACGGTCATCACCGCCCGCCGCGAGCCGCGCCACACGGTTGGCCTGCATGAGCTGCAGCACCGACATCGCGAAGGTCAGAGTAAAGAGGGCGGACGCGGCGACCGCCACTGACACGTGGATGATGAGCCAGTAGCTCTGCAGGGCGGGTACGAGGTTGGCCACCGGCGTCGGGAACCCGATCGTCGCGGCGCAGAGCATCACCACAACCAGGCCGATCACAAAGGTACCGAGGAACCGCAGATCCTTGCGTGTCAGCACCAGCAGGAAAACCACAGCGACCACCAGTCCACCGGTGGTGCAGAACTCGTACATATTGCCCCACGGCACCCGGCCGGCGGCAACGCCGCGGGTGACGACGGCGACGGCGTGAATTGCCGCTGCAAGGACTGTCAGAACGACGGCGATGCGGGCTACCGTGCGCCGCTCCCCCTGGTAGTTCATCGCGTCGTCAGCGGTCGCGCCTGCCGGGGCGGCGCCGTCGCCGGCCGCTTTACCGCCCTTGCCGGCTACCGCGCCGGCGAGAACCAGCTCTCGATCCCCGGCTGACTCGGCGAGAGCTGCCTCGATTTCACGGATCCGCCGGCTGCTCTTGACGAGGTCCCAGGTGAACGCGAGGAAACCCGCCGTGTAGGCAAGCGCGGCGAGCAGCATGAACAGCTCGCTGTACTGCCCCAGGGTCTGGTTGATGTTCTGCATTAGTTGTCCTTACCGCTTCCGGTCGCCGGCGCTCCCGCATGGGCTGTCTCATTCTCGTTGTCTTCGGCGCTGTCCGCCAGCCACCGATCACGCAGCAGCTTCTCCACCGCTGCACCCTCGCCGGCCAGCCTGTGGTCCTCGCCGCGTGCCAGCAGGCCATACTCCACGCTGATCCGGCCGTCGTCGGTGGTGCCGGCGCGCACCCAGATCCGGCGGCGCCCGATGAACAGGGAGGCGCTGAGCCCGGCCAGTGCCAGGGAGGAGAACAGCAGCGCGCCGAGTTCCGCCGGATCGTGGGTGATGTCGAGCGCTGCATAGCGGCGCAGCCCATCGAAGGTGATGGAGCCCTTGCCGTCCGGGAGTTCCACCGTTTCTCCGGCGTCGAGCACAATACCGCCCGCCTCGCTGTTGCGGCTGTTGAGCTCCGTCAGGGTGTCGGTATCCAGGACATACACGTTCTGGGGCTCGCCGTCGTCCAGGCCCAGATCCCCGTAATACGAGTTCAGGTTCAGCTGCGGCAGGAAGGGGTCCGGGTCGCGGGAGAAGGACACGCCGTTCTCGTCGATCGCCGCCGTCGGCAGGAAAAAGCCGACAAATCCCAGCTGGTCAGGCTGCGCATCCGGAACCTTGAGCACCATCAGGGACGTGAACAGTCCGTCCTGCGGAATCGAGACCACGGGACCCTGATGCGCGATGTTCCCCTCGCCGTCGGTAACGGTCACCACGGGGGCATACCCGTTACCCACGAGGTACACGCTGGTGCCGCCGATGGTCAGAGGTTCGTTGACCTTCAGGATCTGCCGCTCGGGCTCCTCCCCGGGCGCGCTCCTGGTGGTCATGGTTGCCGTGAAGTCGATCGGCTGGCCGTAGTGCGTGAGCTGCCGGTCGAACTGCACATCGAACTTCTCGAGCGTGATGGAGTACGGGTCCAGGTTGTCTTCAGAGAAATTGGTGCCGGGGGTGAAGGAGTCGTAGCCCACCAGGGTGTTCACGAACGTCTCACCCTCGACCAGGATCTTCTGCCCCCGGTAGCCGAACAGTCCGCCTACGGCCACGGAAATCAGCACCCCGATCAGGGATACATGGAACACGAGGTTGCCCAGTTCCTTCAGGAAACCCCGCTCCGCACCGACCGACGGCTGGGTCCCGCTCTCATCACGCACATCCACGCGGTACCCGCGCTTCTTCAGCACGGAAGCGGCATCGACGACGGCGGCACCCGCCGACGCCGGACGCCCGCCTTCCTGCCCGCCCGGCTGGCCGTCCGGCCCCGCGGGGAGGATGAATGCACCGTGAACGGGCATGCGGGTCAACCGGCGCGGGGTCCGCGGAGGCCTGGAACGCCAGGCCCGGCCGTGGGCGATGGCCCGCGGCACAACACACCCGATCAGCGAGATGAACAGGAGCAGGTAGATCGCCGAAAACCACACGGACGAGTAGACGTCGAACAGCTGGAACCAGTCCAGCACGGGGCCCGTCTCGGGATTGTCCCGGATGTACTGGGTGACCACGGCCGGGTTTGCGGGCCGCTGCGGGAAGAGCGATCCCGGTACAGCGGCGACGGCAAGAAGCAGAAGCAGGAACAGGGCGGTCCGCATGCTGGTGAGCTGCGTCCACACCCAGCGCAGGGTACCGAGGAACCCGAGAGCGGGAAGAGCGATGTCGCCGCTGCGGTCCTTCGTTGCCATGGGGTTTTCCTTCGGTTCAGTCATCAGTCGATCAGATCGGTAGCGTGACGCCGCCGAGCCACTGCTGGAGCTCGTTGATCCACAGGTTCCAGACGCCGGAGGCCATGAGCACGCCGACCAGGATCAGCATTCCGCCGCCGCACCGCTGGAGCAGCAACCGGTGGCGCCGGAAGAAGACCATTGCGCCCATCCCCCGCCGGAGCCCCAATGCAATCAGCAGGAACGGCAGGCCGAGGCCCAGGCAGTACACAAAGGTGAGGAGCGCACCCTTGGCCGCGCTGGCGCCGTCGTTCGAGAAAGCGAGCAGCTGCACCGCGGAAAGCGTCGGCCCGATGCAGGGAGCCCAGCCCAAGCCGAAGGTCAGGCCGAGAAGCGGCGCCCCCCACAGACCGCTCGGCACGCGGGCGTGAAGTTTGCGGTCCTGCTGGAACCACGAGAGCCCGCCCATGAAAACAATCCCGAGAATGATCACCACCAGGCCGAAAACCCGGATCAGCCATTCCTGGGACCCGGCCATCCACGCCCCCAATTGCCCGAACAGCGCACCGTAGGCCATGAACACCAGTGAGAACCCGACGACGAACAGGCCGATCCCGGCCACCATCCGCCCGCGCTTCTGCTGCTCCAGATCCACACCGGTGAGTCCGCTGACGTACCCGAGGTAGCCCGGGACGAGCGGCAGCACGCACGGTGACACAAAAGAGACCAGGCCCGCGAGCAGCGCCACGGGGAGCGCGAGAAGCATGGAACCGTTCAGGACAGTGTCAGCGAAGGCGTTTCCTGCGGGCGAGAGGGCAACCATGGCGCCGATGGACGTGGACACAGCCACTACTCGGCCAGCGCGGAGTCGATGAGCGCGCTGAGGGTTCCCTTGTCGGCCAGGCCCAGGATGCGGGCCGCGACGCGCCCTTCCTTGTCGAGGACCAGAGTTGTCGGCACTGCCTGCGGCGGAACGTAGCTCGTCATCGACAGGAGCACGCCGCCGTCGGAATCGTTGAAGCTGGGGTAGGGAATGCCGAAGTTGCGTTCGAACGCCTCGGCGTTCTTCTCGCCGTCCCGGATGTTGACGCCGTAGAACTGCACGCCCTCCGGCTGGTACTCCTCGTGAAGCGCCACCAGATCGGGGGCCTCCTCCCTGCACGGCGCACAGGCCGCATACCAGAAGTTCAGGACCGTAACCTGGCCTGGCCAATCCGCGGACGAGACGGGCTCACCGTCGTAGAGCACTCCATCGACCTGCACGGGTTCGCCCCGCTCCGCAGCGGCGTACTCGGTAACCGATCCGTCACCGGCGATGTAGTTTTTATTACTGCCCTCGGCTGCCTGCTGCGCCAGCGGATCCTGTGCGGCACAACCGGACAGGACAACGACGGCGGCAAGCGCCGATGCGGCAAGGCGAATCAGCGCACCGCGTGAGCGGCGGCGCGGGGCAGCTTCAGTGTGAGTCACAACGTCTTCCACGAGTTCTACAACGTGTAGTAATTGTATTACGCTCCCGGGAGGTTGCTGGCGCGGGGCAACAGGTCCGCGCATGGTTCCTCATACCGCACGCCGGTGAGCTCATCGCCGTCGAAATACAGGGATGTCACGGAACTCAGCGTGCAGCGGCGCTGGCGCGGGTCATGCCACAGCCGCCGCTTCTCCGCTGCGAGCCGGGCAACCCAGATGGGCAGCTGATGGCTCACCATGATTGCCTCGGCGTCCTTGCCGCCGGTCGCTTCGAGCGCAGACCGGCGCGCATCGTGGACAGCAGCCATGACGCGTTCAACCTGGGCGCTGTACGGTTCTCCCCAGGAGGGGGTGAAGGGGTTGCGCAGCGACTTCCAGTGCTTCGGATGCCTGAGCTGCTGGGCAACCTGGGCCATGCCCTCGAACTTGTTCTCGGCTTCGATGATGCGCTCATCGGTGACGATGGTGAGGCCGAGTTCACGGGCGGTGGGTTCCGCGGTTTCCTGGGCGCGCGTCAGCGGCGAGGCCACGAGGTGGACGATGTCGGAGCCGCTGTTCCTGCGTTCGGCGAAATAGCCGGCCACGCGCTCCGCCATCTCCCGGCCGAGCTCTGACAGGTGAAACTCGGGCAGGCGGCCATACAGGACTCCGTCCGGGTTATGGACTTCGCCATGGCGCACGAGGTGAACGGTGGCAGTAGGCATAATCCAAGTTTCTCATCCCGACGTCGGAGGGCTAAATCGGGAAGCTGGAGCTCCGCCCCGGACCCTCCGGGAAAAAATATTTGAAGATTGAAGCAATCTCTGGAATAAAAGATGCAAATGCATGTTTATTACAGGTACATGCAGTTCGACCGCCCCGGCCGGACGACTACCGAAACACCCACAGATCAGGAGAATCACCATGGCTATCCCCACCGGACTCACTCAGGGCACCTGGAACTTTGACGGCTCGCACAGCGAGGTGGGCTTCAGCGTCCGCCACGCAGGCATCAGCAAGGTACGCGGCAACTTCGACACCGTCGATGCCGCACTGCAGATCGGCTCCTCGCTGGAGGACTCCAAGGTCACCGCCACCATCAAGACCGCGTCCTTCAACTCCAACGATGAGAACCGCGACGCCCACGTGCGCGGCGAGGACTTCTTCGACGTCGAGCAGTTCCCCGAGATGACCTTCGAGTCCAAGCGCGTTGAAGGCGCAGGCGAGACCTACAAGCTCATCGGTGATCTCACCATTCGCGGCATCACCAAGGAGGTTGTGATCGACACCGAATTCAACGGCGTCGCAGTGGATCCCTTCGGTGCCACCCGCGCCGGTTTCTCCGGACAGACCGTCATTTCCCGCAAGGAATTCGGCCTGACCTGGAACGCCGCCCTCGAAGCCGGCGGTGTCCTGGTGGGCGACAAGGTCACTATCAACCTCGACGCAGCCTTCGTGGCCCCCTCGGCCAACTAGGCCAGCCTCCCCACGAATGGGGCGCACCGGATATCCGGTGCGCCCCATTGTTTTCTCCGGGAGTTTCCAGACGCGAACCTTCCCTGCTGAATCTCCCGCCACCGGCGCCTTCCGGCGGTACGCTGGGCGCATGAGCACGCCATCCCACGATCCGTCCGAACGCGATCCGCAACAGCTCTCCGGGACCGATCCCCTCAGTCCGGCAGAGCCTGGCCCGACCCAGAACTCCGGCGCCGGGCTGTCCCCGGAACCACAGAAGCCTGCGTCTCCGTATTCCTACCAGGCAGCACAACCCGCCGGTTATGCCTATCCCAGCTCGGCGAGCATGCCGGAGGCCGCCCGTCCCCCGCTCCCCCGTGAAGTGAATCTCGCCTTCTGGCTGATCATCGCCGCTGGAGCGTTGAATTTCGTCACCACACTGCTCGGCTCCGGGGCGGCGGCCGGACCCGCCGGCACGGAGGGCCTGGGTATCGGGATCGCAGTGTTCGTCGGCGTCCTCACCACCGGCATCTACGTGCTGCTCGCTGTCTTCATCCGCAAAGGGCACAACTGGGCGCGGATCACGGCGACCGTCCTCGCCGCCCTCTCGCTGATCCTGATGATCATGAGCTGGATGACACTCGCGGCGCTGCAGGGCAACCCCGAGATCCAGGAACAGCTAGGCGGGCAGAGCCTGGCGCCCGGCGGGTTTGAGATCGCACTGAACATCCTGGTGGTGCTGCTCGGCGTGGCGGCGGTGGTGCTGTGCTGGCTGAAGCCTTCCAACGCCTACTTCAAGCCGCAGCGGATCACCCACTAGCGACGGCTGTGTTCCGACTGTGCCGGGAGCTCTGCTACTGCGCTGCGCGGGCGCTGGGACCGGGATCGATATCCGGGTGCTGCGCCCGCTGTGCGTGGTAGGCAAGGATCTGGAGTTCGGTGGCCATGTCCACCTTCCGTAGCTGCACATGATCCGGAACCTGGAGCACTACCGGCGCGAAGCTCAGGATGCTGGTGATGCCGGCTTCGACGAGTTCATCGCAGAGTTCCTGTGCCACCGGAGCGGGAACGGCAAGGACGGCCATATTGGCGCGGGTCCGGTGCAGCACGGTGGCGAGGTCCTGGACGGGACTGACGCGGAGCCAGCCGACCTCCGTACCGACCACCATCTGATCGGCATCGAAAAGTGCCACGACTTCGAAGCCCCGGGATTGAAAGCCCGAGTAACCCGCAAGCGCCCTGCCTAGGTTTCCGGCACCCACAATGGCGACGCGCCAGTCCTGGGTCAGTCCCAGCGCCGTGGAAATCTGGCTGTTGAGGTACTGGACGTCGTAGCCCACGCCCCTGGTTCCGTAGGAGCCGAGGTAGGACAGGTCCTTGCGGAGCATCGGTGAGTTAACCCCGGCAGCGTCCGCGAGCTCCTCCGAGGAGACGCGCTCAATGCCTTCCGCCAGCAGCGAGTTGAGGGCGCGCAGGTAGATTGTCAGGCGGGCCAGTGACGCAGGGGGAATTTGCCTGCCGTGCTGGTCGCTGGCTGCCCGCAGCCCGGGTATCTCCGACATGGTCACTGCTTCATCGCTCCATCGCTGTGCGCCGGCGGTCAGGACGTGCGCCGCCCGCCCGCCCGAAGATGACGGCGGGGTATCTCCACTCTAGGTCCCGGACCGTAGCGCTCAAAGTTTGATGAACCGGCGCGCAGGCGGGCGTACCGGAGGCCTAGGCAAGGAGCCTGCGCAGGCGCGCCTCGTCGATGGTCCAGAAGTCGCGCTGGACTCCGTCGAGGAGCAGCACGGGCACCTCCTCCGAAAAGCGCTGGAGCAGTTCGGCGTGGTCGGTTACGGATTCCTCCCGCCAGCTGACCCCCAACTCACCGGCGACGCGGCCGACGGTTTCCCGGGCGGCCTCGCACAGGTGGCAGTCAGGCCTGGTGACCAGCACAAGACCGGACGTCCAGTCCCCCGCAGGCGGTTGCGTCTGCTCGCTCATGGATCCAAGCGTACCGGCCGAGGGACCCGCGCCGAGCGCAGCGAGGTGTGAGAGGCGGGAAGCGCGTACCGGCCGAGGGACCCGCGCCGAGCGCAGCG
>NZ_KI914590.1:26341-33613 GCF_000520475.1 Arthrobacter sp. 35/47 | reverse complement strand
AGGGACCCGCGCCGAGCGCAGCGAGGTGTGGGAGGCGGGAAGCGCGTACCGGCCGCAGGTTCCCCGCCCAGCGCCGGGCAGTGATTAGACTCATGCTATGTCCGCAGCCAGCCTCCAGCCCGTCGTCGTTCCCGGGTCAGCCGCAGAGGCTGTGCCTGCTGAAGCGGCGCCGCTGGGCGGGCCGGCCGGAGAAGCAGCATTTTTTGACGTCGACAACACCATGATGCGCGGTGCCAGCCTTTTCCATGTGGCGCGCAAGATGTACCAGCGGCGGGCCTTCACGCTCCGTTTTGCTGCCGGGCTGGCCTGGAAACAGCTGCGCTTCGTCATGCGCGGCGAGAACATGACCGACATTCATGCGGTACGCGACGCCGCGCTCGCCTTCGCCATCGGGATCGCCCATGAGGACGTGCTCGCCCTCGGCGAAGAGGTGTATGACGAGATGATTGCTTCGAAGATCTGGCCGGGCGCACGGGCGCTGGCCGAGCAGCATCTCCGAAACGGACGCCGCGTCTGGCTGGTCACAGGAACCCCGGTTGAAGTGGCCAGCGTCATTGCCAACCGGCTGGGTCTCACCGGCGCGCTCGGCACCGTCGGCGAGGTCTCCGAGGGTTTCTACACCGGCAAACTGGTGGGTGAGTTCCTTCACGGTCCCGCCAAAGCCGTTGCCGTTCGCGAGCTCGCAGGCAACGAGGGCCTGGACCTGTCCCGCTGCTGGGCCTACAGCGATTCGTACAATGACATCCCGCTCCTGAGCATCGTGGGACACCCTGTGGCGATCAATCCGGATCACCGCCTGCGCAAACACGCCCGGGACTCCAACTGGCCCATCTACGACTTCCGGAGCGGCCGCCGGGCAGCCACCCTGGGACTCAAGGCAGCGACGGGAGCCGGCGTGGTCTACGGGCTGTGGCGCGGGTTCACCCGGATGAGGGGTTAGTCCTTAAACGCAAAACCGGTCCGCTCGAGGGCGGACCGGATGCGATGCTACTTCTTGTTGCGGCGCTGGTGGCGGGTCTTGCGAAGCAGTTTGCGGTGCTTCTTCTTCGCCATCCGCTTGCGGCGCTTCTTGATTACTGAACCCATAGAGTCCTCACAAACTATTCATTCCGGTTCCGGACAACCTCCACCGCAGGTGCTGCGGCGTGGAAGCTCGAATCTGACAATTGACGTACATCGCGATGACGCACATCTTGCGGCCGAATGAACGGCCGCCTACGCAAAACGCTTCTTAACAGAGTACCCGGTCAAACCGGCCTCCCTGACCGGCCTGCTAGCCGGTGCCGGACTCGCCCTCAACAGAGGCGGACCGGAGATACTGCTGTACGGCTGATTCGGGCACCCGGTAGGAACGCCCAAACTGGACCGCCGGCATATCACCCGAGTGGACCAACCGGTACACGGTCATCTTTGACACCCTCATCACGTCGGCGACCTCCGCCACCGTCAGGAAGCGCACGTCGGAGAAGTTGCTCCCGTTCGTCATCTCACCACTGTCCTTTTCTCCTGGAGCTGACCCTGAGATGGGCGCCCACCACAATTGGTGGAACGCCGAACGGCGTGTCGCCTTGAGACCTGAGGATAGTCCGTCTAGGGAGATACTCTAGTGGTTGATGTGACCAAAGTGAAAGCGCCCAAAGTCACGATCAGCCAACACTACGACGACGGCGTGATCCCCTCGCCAGATCACCCAGTACCGACGCTGTGGTGCCCCAGCCCATGCAGGCATCGGTGACACTCTGGCCGTAGACAAGGTCGCCCCGGGCCGAGACATCCAGCTTCTGGGCACCCTCCACCAGGAAGCTCTCCAGCATGACGCCGGCGATTGCATCGGAACCCTCCACCGCGTCCGCCAGCTCGCGGGCGACCTCCGCCTGGCGGCGGTGGTCCTTGCCGCTGTTCGCGTGGCTCGCGTCCACGATGAGGCGGCCGTTCAGGCCCGCGGCAGTGAGGCGCGCCGATGCGTTCGCCACGTCCTCGGCGCCGTAGTTCGGGCCGTCAGCGCCGCCACGCAGGATCAGGTGAGTATCGGGGTTGCCGGTGGTGGACACAAGGGCTGCCCGCCCGTCGTCGTCCACGCCCAGGAAGGCCTGTGGCGCACTCGCGGAGGCGCAGGCGTCCAGCGCTACTCCGATTCCGCCGTCGGTTCCGTTCTTGAAACCCACCGGCATCGATAATCCCGACGACAACTGTCGGTGGATCTGGCTTTCCGTGGTCCGCGCTCCGATTGCGCCCCAGCTGACAAGGTCAGCGATGTACTGCGGACTGATCGGTTCGAGGAACTCGGTGCCCAGCGGGAGACCGAGTGCCGCCACCTCGTGGAGGAAGTTCCGCGCGGCACGAAGGCCGGCAGCGATGTCATGGCTGCCGTCCAGGTGCGGATCATTAATGAGCCCCTTCCACCCCACGGTGGTCCTTGGCTTTTCGAAGTATGCGCGCATGACCACCAGCAGGTCCTCGCGGTGCAGTTGGGCAGCGTCGGCGAGCATGCGCGCGTATTCGAGGCCGGCGGCGGGGTCATGGATGGAACAGGGGCCAACGATGACGAGGAGCCGATCATCGACCCCGTTGAGCACAGCCCTGATTTCCTCACGGGAGCGTCGTACGGAGGCGGCCGCCTCGTCCGACGCGGGCAGTTCGGCGAGCACATCAGACGGGGTGGGCAGCGGCTCGATCGTGCGCACATTGACGTTGGACGAGGAGGTGGTGAGGGTTTTCATGGTCCCGCTTTCGAAGAGGTTCTCGGCGGGACTGTCCATCAGAACCCGCCGTGGAAACGACGAAGGGCAGGAAGCGTGTCCTGCCCTGTTGGCTCTGAAGGTGTTGGTCAGCGTATTAGGCCGCGGGCTCCTCCAGAGCCAACGCAAAATACGCATACCAACGGGTTGTCATGGCTTGAGCGTAATAGGCCCGCGGCATATTGCCAAAGTGACGGCGCAATTGTGACCGGTGTGGAGGTAACAGTCATGCCCGGCCGGGTTACTCCTTGCGGCGGCGCAGCTTCGGGAACTGGGACAGGAGGTCGGCCGCCCGCTCGGCGGCTCTGCCGACGGTGCGCCCGAACTGCTGAGCTCCATCTGCCTGCGCAAGAGCCGGCGTCACCGGGACCATCTCACCAAGCGCGGGTTCAACAACAGCTGGGGCCAGGGATGAATTGCTCTGGGGAACAGGCAGCTCGAACCCGGCAAGCCAGGAAGCAACCTCCTGCAGCGGCTCCGGGACGAGGGAGTAGAACCGCTTCTGACCCTGTGCCCGCATGGATACAAGGCCCGCTTCCCGCAGGACTTTGAGGTGCTTGGAAACGGTGGGCTGACTTACCTCAAGCTCCTGCACCAGTTCGCCTACCGCTTTGTCTCCATCCCGCAGGGATGCCAGGATCTGACGGCGGGTTGCTTCGGCGATGACGGCGAACACATCATCCATGACCATCCCATTACCATATCCGTATATAACGAAAGCGGCATCCCTTGGTGGGGCGAAGTCAGTCGAACCAGGGGTCCAATCCGTGGAGGGGAAACACGGCCTTCCGCGTGGCCATGATCGAGCGGTCCAGGTTGGCGTTCGGATCGAACCCGGCTTCCCAGGACTGCCACCAGGTATCGGAACCATCCCCCAGCACTTCGGGCGCGTTGCGGCCGAAACGCTCGGTCACATAGGAACGCCAGGAACCGGGCACCGGCGTCGTCAGGGTGATATCAGCGCCCGCGGCCACAGCCGTGAGCAGGGTCCAGGAGCGCGGCACCACCGACGTGATGTTGTACCCGCCGCCTCCCGTTGCGATCCAGCGTCCCTCACAATGCTGCGAAGCGAGCTCCCGCACGGCCACCGCTGCCGCATGCTGCGCGTCCACCGTGATACGCAGGTTGGTCAGCGGATCATCGACGTGGCTGTCGCAACCGTGCTGGCTCACGATCACCTCAGGTTTGAATGCGGCCGTCAGCTGGGGCACCACCGCGTGGAAGGCCCGCAGAAATCCCGCGTCTCCGGTGGTGGTGGGCAGCGCAACATTGACTGCGGAACCCTGCGCCGCAGGGCCGCCGATTTCATTGGCGTACCCCGTGCCGGGAAAAAGACTCATGCCCGTCTCATGCAGGGAGATGGTCATTACCCGATTGTCATCCCAGAAGATCTCCTGCGTGCCGTCACCGTGATGAGCATCGACGTCGATGTAGAGGACGCGCTGCACGCCGTGGTCGAGCAGGCGCTGAACTGCCGCGGCGGCGTCGTTGTAGATGCAGAAGCCGCTCGCCACCGCACGGCCGGCGTGATGCATTCCGCCGCCGAAATTCACGGCGTGCTGCGCAGCTCCCGACAGCACGGAGTCGGCCGCGGCCAGGGAACCCCCGACCAGGCGAGCGCTGGCTGTGTGCATGCCCGCAAAAGCCGGTGTGTCATCGGTTCCGAATCCCGCGGTTCCATCGGCAGCCTCCGGATCGGCATCGGCAGCCTTCACCGCGTCCACATACCGCGCATCATGGACGGTCAGCAGGCTCGCGTCGTCGGCAACCTCGGGCACAAGGATTCGGACCTGGGGAAGGTCGAACAATCCGACGGCCCGAATAAGGCGCGCGGTCAGGTCGAGCCGCAGCGGGCTCATCGGATGGTGCGCGCCGAAGTTGTACGCGAGCATGGATTCGTCCCACACCACCCTCGTTGAAAAGGCGGGAACGGAGGTACTGGCCACTCCAGCAGGCTACGCGATCCGGGCCCTTCCTGCCCACGGCGCACGTGTGAAGGTGGTTTACTACTCGGAGGGACCAGCGGGAGATACGGAGCGGATCAGCAAGCATGACACGGACACACCCCTCCTGGCTGGGAGGGGAAGACCAGGTTCACCTGCACCTGCTGCGCCGGGCGCGCGACTTCATCGACGGCGTAGTCAACAGCTCCCCCGCACGGGTTGCCCTGCTGGTATTTGCGCTGGTGGTGCTCGTCTTCACCGTTCTGCTTACCCTCCCGGCGTCAAGCAGTTCCGGTGAATTCACTCCACTCCACGATGCCCTTTTCACTGCCGTCTCCGCGGTCTGCGTGGTGGGACTGACGGTCGTGTCGACAGCTGCCCACTGGTCTTTCTTCGGCCAGCTGGTGATTCTGATCGGCATCTTTGTGGGCGGACTGGGGACCCTCACCCTCGCCTCCCTCCTGGCGCTGGTGGTAAGCAAGCGGCTCGGGGTGCGCGGCAAACTCCTGGCGCAGTCCGCACTCAATAACGCGACCCGGTTGGGCGAGGTAGGCACCCTGCTGCGGATTGTCATCACCACCTCCGTGGCCGTCGAGGTGGTCCTGGCCCTTGCCCTGATTCCCCGGTTCATCATCCTCGGTGAGCCTTTCTGGCTCGCGGTGTGGCACGGGATCTTCTACTCCATCTCGGCGTTCAACAATGCCGGGTTCACTCCGCACTCCGACGGTCTGGTGCCTTACGAGACTGACCTGTGGATTCTCATGCCGATCATGGTCGGGGTCTTTGTCGGCAGCCTTGGCTTCCCGGTCATCCTGATCCTCGTGCAGTTCCGCCACCACATCCAGAAGTGGAGCCTGCACACCAAGCTGACCATCAACGTGTCCCTCATCCTGCTGGTTGCGGGAGCGGTGCTCTGGGGTGGGATGGAGTGGTCCAACAGCAACACCATCGGCGGGCTGAGCGTCAGTGACAAGATCATTCATTCGGTCTTCGCGTCGATCAACACGCGCTCGGGCGGCTTCAATCTCGTGGACCAGAACCAGATGGAGCCGACCACGATGCTCCTGACGGATGCGCTGATGTTCGCCGGCGGCGGTTCCGCCTCGACAGCCGGCGGAATCAAGGTCACCACCATCGCTGTCATGTTCCTCGCGATCCTCGCTGAGGCCCGCGGCGACTCGGACGTCAGCGTCTACGGCCGAAAGATCCCCCAGGGAGCCATGCGGGTGGCCATCTCGGTGATCTTCATGGGTGCCACCATGGTGCTGGTCGGCACCGGCCTGATCGTGTGGATCTCAGGGGTGGAGCTGAACCGGGTGCTCTTCGAGGTCATCTCGGCGTTCGCCACCTGCGGTCTCAGCACCAACCTCAGCGCGGAACTTCCACCTGAAGGAAAGTATGTTCTTTCTGCGCTCATGTTCGCCGGCCGTCTTGGAACGATTACCCTTGCTTCTGCGCTCGCTCTGCGCCAGCGCAGCACGCTCTACCACTACCCGGAAGAGAGGCCAATCATTGGCTGAGAGACCAGCACACAACGCGCCAGTGCTCGTGATCGGGCTGGGGCGATTCGGCGCCGCCACGGCCGAGCAGCTCGTCAAACAGGGACGCGAGGTGCTCGCAATTGAGAAGGACCAGCAGCTGGTCCAGAAGTGGTCGGGAACCCTCACCCATGTCGTGGAGGCGGACGCCACCAACATCGACGCCCTGCGCCAGCTGGGGGCACAGGAGTTTCCTGCCGCCGTCGTGGGGGTGGGAACCTCGATCGAGGCGAGCGTTCTGATCACCGCAAACCTTGTGGACCTGAACATCGACAATCTGTGGGTCAAGGCGATCACGCCCTCGCACGGCAAGATTCTCAAGCGGATCGGGGCGAACCACGTCATCTACCCCGAGGCCGACGCCGGGCAGCGCGCCGCGCACCTGGTCGGCGGCCGGATGCTCGACTTCATCGAGTTCGAGGACGGTTTCGCCATCGTCAAGATGTTCCCGCCGAAGGAAACCCAGGGCTTCACGCTGGGTGAATCGGCAGTCCGTTCCAAATACGGGGTCACGGTGGTCGGCGTGAAATCACCGGGCGAGGACTTCACCTACGCCCGCCCGGAAACCAAGGTCACCAGCCGGGACATGCTCATCGTCTCCGGCCATGTGGACCTTCTCGAACGCTTCGCCGCCCGGCCCTGACGGGCTTACCCGCCCAGCTCGCGGGTGATCGCAGCCGCCCGCTCCGCCGCTGCACGTGCTCCTGCAGCTACGATGTCCGGAAGTCCCTGCTCGTCGAAGGTTGCTATCGCGCGCTCGGTTGTCCCGTTGGGGCTCGTGACGGCCTTGCGCAGCGCCGTCGCGTCCGCGCCTTCCTCAGCGAGCATGAAGCCTGCGCCGGCCACGGTCTCGGTTGCCAGCAGCTTGGCCAGGTCCTCGTCGAGTCCCAGCTTGACGCCGGCCGCTGCCATCGCTTCCGCCAGGTAGAACGCGTAGGCGGGCCCGGAACCGCTCACCGCCGAGAGCGCATCAACCTGCTCTTCGGGGATTTCAACGACGGTTCCCGCCGCGCTGAGGATGGTCCGGGCCTGGTCCATCAGTTCGGGGGTGGC
>NZ_KI914590.1:5522-26241 GCF_000520475.1 Arthrobacter sp. 35/47 | reverse complement strand
TCCCGCCGCGCTGAGGATGGTCCGGGCCTGGTCCATCAGTTCGGGGGTGGCACTGGTTCCCGCCGAAATGGACAGCACGCCGCGGCCGAGGCTCGAGGGAGTGTTGGGCATGCTGCGGATCACCGGCTGGCCCTCCGGCAGTGCCGCCTCCAGCATGTTGATCGAGATCGCTGCAGCAACGCTGATCACCACCGTCCCCGGCTTCAGTGCCGGAGAAATCTCGCGGGCAAGGTCAAGGATCCCGACCGGCTTCACTCCGAGCAGTACGACGTCGGCTGCCGCCGCTGCTGTCTTGTTGGCGGCCGAATCCTCAGTCGAGGACAACACGGACACACCATGCTTCCTGCTCAGGCCTGCGGCCTTTTCCGCACCCCGGACGGTAGCTGTCACCTGTTGGGGAGGGAGGCCCGCCGCGAGCAGACCGGTGAGGATAGCGCCGTTCATTGAACCGCAGCCGAGGAACGAGATGTGCTGGGGGATGTTGATAGCCATCGGCCCATCGTGTCATGACTGAGCGATTCACAGCATCCTCACAGGCTGCGCAGGGGTGCAGTTCCGGGAAATAGCAGTACAGTCGTTATTACCTCATAAAGGTGCGAGTGATGAGGCCGGGCTCTCCCTGGCCCGGCCGACGCCGGTGGGCCGCAGCTGTGATTTCCCCCAATTACGCTGCAGGCCCGTCGGCGTCTCCTTTTGATGGGGTTGTGCGTGCGGGTTCCGCCGTGCGGCTCAGCGCGCTCCGAGGTGCACATGCCCGACGCCGACGGAGGGCATCGGCTCGTCCGCTTCGAACATGAGGGTGTCGAAGCGACGGAGAATCAGGCCCTCCCGCAGTGCCCACGGGCAGATATCCATTTCACTGACCGAGAAGACCTCGAAAGCCGCCTCGGCCACAAGCGCTCCGGCAAGCACCTGCCGTGCACGCAGCTCGGAGACTCCGTCAAGGTTCGCCCGGTCCTTCGAGGACATCGCCTCCAGCCGCTTCGCCCACAGGGAAAGATCCTCGAGCCGTAGCGTGCGCCGCACAAACGGGCCCGCACCCGACGGCGCCGCCCCGGCGATCCGCGCGAGGGAACGGAAAGTCTTTGAAGTTCCGGCCACCAGGTGCGGCCGGCCGAGGGAGGTGAAGCTGCCGGCGGACTCCTTGAGGGTCTGCCTGATGTACCGCCGGAGGTTCTTCACGTCGCGGGGCGCAGGCGGGTCACCCGGCAGCCATTCCCGGGTGAGGCGCCCGGCACCGAGCGGCACGGAGCGGGCCACTTCGGGGAGTTCGTCATGTCCCATGGCCATTTCGAAAGAACCGCCGCCGATATCCAGGTTCAGAATGGACCCGGTGCTCCACCCATACCAGCGCCGCACCGCCTGGAACGTCATGGCAGCCTCCTGGTCGCCGGAGAGTTCCTGGAGGACCACGCCGGCGTCTGCTTCAACGCGGTGTAGAACCTCCTCGCCGTTTCCTGCCTCCCGGATCGCCGAGGTGCAGAACGCGAGGAAGTCCTCGGCACGATGGTCGGTGGCGAAGGCACGGGCCTGCCGGATGAAGTCCACGAGTTCCCGCTGCCCCTCGTCGCTGATCCGCCCGTCGGAATCGAGGTAGCTCACCAGTTGCAGCGGCCGTTTGTGGGAAGCGTACGGCACCGGCCGTGCGCCCGGATGGGCATCCACCAGGAGGAGGTGCACCGTATTGGACCCGATATCAAGAACGCCTAGCCGCATGACCCTATTATGTCCCGCGGGCGTTGAACCGGCTCCACGAGGAGACCGCGGGCGGCCAAGATTACTTCCGGGCGGTGGCCTTGCGCTTGGCCGGGGCCCGGCCGCCTGATTTGCGCGGAGCGGGTCCTTTCGCGCGCTTCTCGGCCAGCAGTGCCACGGCCGTTTCCCGCGTCAGTTCCTCAATGGCCGTGGACCGTGGGACGGTGATGTTGGTGACGCCGTCCGTAATGTAGGGACCGAAGCGGCCCTCCTTGACCACGATGGGCTTCTCGGACACCGGATCGTCACCGAACTCGGCAAGCGGCGGCGTGGCCGTCCGGCCGCCGCGCTGCTTGGGCTGGGAGTAGATTTCCAGTGCCTGTTCCAGCGTGATGGTGAAGATTTCCTCTTCAGAGCCGATCGAGCGGGAGTCCGAGCCCTTCTTCAGATAGGGCCCGAACCGCCCGTTCTGCACGGTGATCTCATTGCCTTCCGCGTCCTTGCCCAGCACGCGGGGCAGGTTCATCAGCTTGAGGGCATCCTCGAGGGTCACCGTTTCAACCGACATTGACTTGAACAGCGATCCGGTGCGCGGCTTGACCTTGACCGGCTTTTTCGGCGGTTTGGGCTTGCCGTTCTTGTAATACTCCACAGGCTGGTTGGCCAGATCCTCGGCGGTAGGCTCCGGAATGATTTCGATGACGTAGGGGCCATAGCGTCCGTCGCGGGCAACGATAGTCCGCCCGGTCTCAGGATCGGTCCCCAGGACCCGCTCCTCGGAGGCGGGAGTGTTCATCAGCTCAACGGCCTTCTCAGCCGTCAGTTCATCCGGGGCCAGGTCCTCCGGCACATTGGCCCGCTGGGGTTCCGAACCCTCCGGAGCGTCTGCCGGCAGGGGCTTTTCCAGGTAGGGCCCAAACTTGCCGACGCGCAGCACAATGCCGTCCGCGATCTCCACCGAATTGATGCGGCGGGCGTCGATCTCGCCAAGGTCGTTGACGATGGTGCTCAGCCCGGTTTCCTTACGGTCCCCGTAGTAGAAGTGGTTCAGCCACTGGACGCGGCTTTCCTCACCCCGGGCGATGCGGTCGAGGTCTTCCTCGAGCTCGGCGGTGAAGTCATAGTCGACGTAGTCGTGGAAGTGCTCCTCGAGCAGCCGGACCACCGAGAAGGCAATCCAGCTCGGCACGAGCGCCTGACCGCGGGTGCGTACGTAACCCCGATCCATGATCGTGGAGATCGTCGCTGCATACGTGGAAGGTCGCCCGATTCCCCGCTCTTCAAGCACCTTGACCAGCGAAGCCTCCGTGTAGCGGGGCGGCGGTGAGGTTTCGTGTCCGATGGGCGAAATATCCTCCGCACCGAGGCCATCACCGGTCGCGAGGTTGGGCAGCCTGCCGCCCTGTCCCGATTCGGTTCCGCCCGCAGCGTCATCCTCATCGCGTGAGGCGTCCCTGCCCTCCTCGTACGCCGCCATGAAACCGCGGAAGGTGATGACCGTGCCGGAGGCCGAGAATTCTGCGTCCTTGCCGTCGGGAGAAACAGCGCCAAGACGGACCGACGCCGTCGAGCCTTTGGCATCCGCCATCTGGGACGCGACCGTACGCTTCCAGATGAGTTCGTAGAGCCGGAACTCGTCACCGTGAAGCTGCTTGGCAACCTGGGCAGGTGTGCGGAAGGAGTCACCGGCGGGACGGATGGCCTCGTGGGCTTCCTGCGCGTTCTTGGACTTTCCCTTGTACACGCGGCGCGCCTCAGGCACGTACTCCGCACCGTACAGTTCCGAGGCCTGACGGCGGGCTGCGTTGATGGCCTGGTCGCTCAGCGCCGGCGAATCGGTACGCATGTAGGTGATGTAGCCGTTCTCATACAGACGCTGGGCTACCTGCATGGTGACGCGGGAGGAAAAGCGCAGCTTGCGTGCGGCTTCCTGCTGCAGCGTCGAGGTGGTGAACGGCGCTGCGGGACGGCGGGTATACGGCTTGGTGTCCACCGACCGGACAGCGAACGCCGCGTCGCTCAGGCCTTCAGCGAGAGAAGCCGCGGCAGTCTGATCGAGGACGGCGACGCTCTGCGACTTCAGCTCGCCGAGGTCGCTGAAGTCCTTGCCGGTTGCGACCCGGGTTCCGTCCACCGCCACGAGCTTTGCGGTGAAGGACTCGCCTTTCGACGCATCAACCGGTGAGAAGGTTCCGGTGAGATCCCAGTACGACGCCGGGCGGAAAGCCATGCGCTCGCGCTCACGTTCGACAACCAGCCGCGTGGCCACCGACTGGACGCGGCCCGCGGACAGTCCTCGCGCCACCTTGCGCCACAGGACAGGTGAGATCTCATAGCCGTAGAGGCGGTCCAGGATGCGCCGGGTTTCCTGTGCGTCGACCATCGGGATATCGAGGTCGCGCAACTCCTCCATGGCGCGCTGGATTGCCTCGCGGGTGATCTCGGGGAAGGTCAGCCGGTAGACGGGCACCTTCGGTTTGAGCACCTCGAGGAGGTGCCAGGCAATGGCCTCGCCTTCCCTGTCACCGTCAGTCGCGAGATACAGTTCGCTGGCGTCCTTGAGGGCCGCCTTGAGTTCCGCGACGCGCTTCTTCTTGTCCGCCGACACCACGTAGTAGGGCTCGAAATCGTTCTCGATGTCCACCGCGAACTTGCCGAGCGAGCTTTTCTTCAGCTCCGCCGGGAGGTCCGACGGCTGGGGGAGGTCGCGGATGTGTCCCATCGACGCAGTGACCTCGAAGCCCTCACCGAGGTAGCCCGCAATCGTCTTGCTCTTGGCGGGAGACTCGACAATAACGAGCTTCTTGCCGGGCTTCTTGTCCGTTGCCTTAGCTGGCACTTCACTCCTCGATACAGGTGCTTTTAAACAGCAGAACTACCGCTCGTTCTGAGCTCAATATTCGGATTGGGTGGGCGTCCTGCCCTTCACAGTATGCGGCATGCCTACCTGCACTAGGGTAACGGCTTGATTCGGGACCCTCGTCACGGGGCCGGGCACTGTGAATAATTCCGCGGTGCGCTGCAGGCGGCTGCCGCGGCACCTCAGGCGCTTGTCCGCGCCGAAGCAGGAAGGAGGAAGCCGTCCACCACCAGGTTGCTTACGTCCTCCAGCAGGTCTCTGCCGAACGCTTCATCGTCGCGGTCCAGGAGCGCTGCGAGCGCACCGATGATCTGCCCCGCAGTGAGGTCGCCGTCGCACGCTGAAACGAAGCCGGCCAGCTCCGTGCTCAGCAGGGTGGTGCGGCGGAAGCCGGCGCCCTGCCTCAGCAGGATCACCCCGGGGTGCTCCGCGCCCGGGCGCTGGTGCCGCTCTTCGGTGACATCGTCCGCCACCGTGAGATGTTCGGCGGACAGGTCCCCGACGGCGCCCAGCCAGTCGAGACGTGCGACGCCGGCACTCATGTGGGGCCCGATCGGCTGTTCCAGGTCATGGGTGATCTCCTCGAACCGGCGGAGCGTCGCCGGGCCGGCGGCGTTCCGCAGCCAGACCATGCCGAAACCTATGTGTTCGACGGACCGGGAGGCGAAGTCGGTCAGGTAGGCGCCGAACCTTTCAGCGAAGCGATCGGGGTTCCGGTTTTCGGCCGCGTCACGCAGCCAGGTTTCCGCGTAGTGCGTGGGCGTCAGCTGTTCGCGCTGAACCACCCAGGCGTCGGCGGTGTCCGGCACCCACCCGCCGATCCGGGATTCCCAGGCCAGGCCCTCCGGGATCTCCCAGTTGCCCAGGAGCTGCGCCGTTCCGCCGGGCTCCAGGACGCCCGGCAACCCGCGGATCAGGGAGGACACAATGTCGTCGCCCGCACGGCCGCCGTCGCGGTAGGTGAACTGATCCGCGGGCGCCTCCCCAGCTGTGCGCGGGGTGATGACAAACGGCGGGTTGGACACGATCTGCCCGAAGGTCTCCCCCGCCACCGGCTCCAGAAGGTTCCCCAACCGCAGCGACACGCGCTCGTCGAGATGTTCCGGGTCAATCCCGAGCGCCGGCGCGTTGAGCAGCAGGTTGAACCGGGTGACCGCGAGCGCGCGCTCCGAAATGTCGGTCGCAGTGACGTGCCGGGCGTGCGCCAGCAGATGGAAGGTCTGGATTCCGCAGCCGGTGCCCAGGTCCAGGGCGCGGTCAACCGGGGCGCGCGCGGCGAACTGCGCCAGGGTCAGCGACGCACGCCCTATCCCCAGCACGTGATCGGTCCGCAGCACGCCGGGGCGCAGGTGTGAGCCCAGGTCGGATGCCACCCACAGGTCGCCGCCGGCGTCCGAAGAATAGGGGCGGAGGTCCACCGCGGCGCGGAGGCCGCCGTCGTACTCCTCCGCCAGTCCGAGCGCCAGGAGCCCGGCTGCTCCGACCGAGGGAAAGGCGCCGTCCAGCTCTGCCGCGGGCAGCGCTTCACCGAGCAGGAAAACAAGCACGACGGCGGCAAGCCGGCTTCCTGCCCGGGTGCGGTGCGCGGCACGCGCGGCCAGCAGCGCGGGCACCGTCTGGTCCCGCTCCAGCGCGGCGTAGGCGTCCCCACCGACCAGTCCGGCGACGCCGTCGACCGTGTAGTCCGCCGCCCCGAGATCCGCAGCGAGACGGTCGATCAGGTCCTGGTCATCGCTGCACCGGGCGCCGGCTGCAAGGTTCATCACGGGGAAAGTTTATGGGGAAGTTCCGCCCGCAAATGTCCTCACGTACCATTGAGCCATGCACGCAAACCAGCGATTTATCAGCCCCCGGCCGCCTCTCGGCCGTGAGGGCTCTGCGCTGCGCGTCTTCTCCAGCTAGGTCCACACGGTGTCCGCGGCCGGGGGTTTTGTCCAGAAACCCTCCCCGACACCTTCCAAGGACCAGCCATGTACCTCACCATCCCCCAACTCACCTCAGCCCTGGCCATCCGGGACCTCACCGATCCCGCGCAGGGTCCGCATGCCATGCAGGAACTGCTCGACGGCGTCATCAGCTGCCTGACGCAGCTCTGGGACATACCCGCCACAACCCACCGCACCACCGGCCTGGTGGCCACGGCGGACAACTATGACCGGTTGGGCTACGCGCCCGACGACGTCACCCGGGATCAGCGCTACTCCCGCCACGCGAGCCCCACGGTGATGCTGCGCAGCCATACCTCTGCAGGCATTCCCGCCGTCATGGACTCCCTTGCAGCGGTTGCTGACCCCTACGACCGGCTCCATGTACTGCCCGGCCTGGTGTATCGGCGCGACGCCGTGGACCGCACCCACGTCGGGACGCCGCACCAGGTGGACCTGTGGCGGCTCAAGGCCCGCGGCCTGCTGGGTGAGGATGACCTGCGCCGAATGGCCGACGCCGTCGTGGATTCCGTGCTGCCCGGCGCGCACTGGCGGGCGGTTCCGGCAACACATTCCTATACATCGCACGGGATGCAGATTGATGTCCAGACGCCTGCCGGCTGGCTGGAACTCGCCGAGTGCGGCCTGGTGCGCGCGAAAGTTCTCCGCAGCTCCGGCCTGGATCCCCGCCGCTGGTGCGGTCTCGCGCTTGGAATGGGACTCGACCGGGCGCTGATGCTGCGCAAGGGCATCGGGGATATCCGGCTGCTGCGCTCACCGGACCCCCGCGTTTCCTCGCAGCTGCTCGATCTTCAGCCCTGGCGTCCTGTCTCCCTCATGCCGGCGGTCGGGAGGGACCTGTCCGTCCTGTGCGGCCCGGATATGGATGAGGAGACGCTCGGAGATGCCGCCAGGGATGCCCTCGGCGCCGACGCCGACGTCCTGGAATCACTGGTGATCCGCGCCCGGACGCCGGTGGAGCAGCTGCCGGCTCCCGCCGTCGTGCGTTTGCAGGCGCAGCCGGGGCAGGTGAACCTGCTGGTCCGGCTCACCTTGCAGGCGCTGGATCGGACCCTTACCGATGCGGAAGCAAATGCGCTGCGGGACCGGGTGTACCTTGCGCTCCATGAAGGGCCGGTGCTGGAACTGACCGGGTGAAGGCGGGAGCGTCAGGCTGCGCCGACGGCGGTGGCTTCAGCCTCGTCTGCTTCGCACCCCTGCGGGCAGCGGAGCGTTGCCGGATCCGCCGCGCATTCGGCGCAGTACAGCGTGAGGTTCCGGCAGCTGGGGTTGGAGCAGTTCTCGAACTTGTTGGTGGGGGCGGAGCAGCGCACGCACTTGCCGATGGTTCTGGCGTCCTTACTGAATTCGACGTGCATGCGCTTGTCGAAGACATACAGCGACCCTTCCCACAGGCCCGAATCACCGTAGGTTTCGCCGTACCGGACAATGCCTCCCTGCAGCTGGTAGACCTCGTTGAAGCCGCGGTTGACCATGAGGCTGGACAGGACCTCGCACCGGATGCCGCCGGTGCAGTAGGTGACCACGGGCTTGTCCTTGAGGTGGTCATACTTGCCGGAATCGAGTTCGCGCACAAAGTCGTGGGTGGTGTTCACATCCGGGACCACGGCGTTCCGGAACCTGCCGATCTGCGCTTCGAGGGCGTTGCGGCCGTCGAAGAAGACCACGTCGTCGCCGCGTTCATCAACCAGCTGGTGCAGCTGTTCGGGCTTGAGGTGCGTCCCGCCGCCGACCACGCCGTTCTCATCGACCTTCAGCTCCCCGGGGGCGCCGAACGAGACGATCTCTTCGCGCACCTTGATGCTGAGCCGCGGGAAGTCCTCCGCGCTGCCCTCGGACCATTTGATGTCCATCTTCTTGAAGGCCGGGTACTCGCGGGTGGTCTTCACGTACTGCTTGACGGCGTTCAGTTCGCCGCCGACCGTGCCGTTGATGCCGTCCCTGGAGATGAGGATGCGGCCACGGAGCCCCAGCTTCTCACACAGGGCACGCTGCCACAGCCTGACTGCCTCGGGATCAGGGAGCGGAGTGAACGCATAGTACAAAACAATTCGGTTCATGGACACGCATTAAAGGGTACCGGCGTGCGGGTGCGAGGTCTCAAATCTGCAACCTCTTAGGGAATCTATGTTCAAGCCCTCTGCTCCCCACTAGGGTTCAGGCATGGAAGCCGCTCTTTCAGATCAACTCGTCCGCACGTGGATTTCCGGCTGGGCGAAATGCCGCGGCTACACTCCCCAGGACCGCGGGCGCAGCGTGTCCGTCCTGCTCACCGACCAACAGGACCAGCTGGAAACCATCGTCTACGAGCCCACCATCGGTGAGTTCCTCGAGCTCGCGAGTGAAACCCGCGAGGACTCGCGCAGGGTGCTCACTGTGGTCACCAACCGGATGCATGACCTTATCGAAGCCTCCGCTCCCCTCCAGCTGCGGGTTACCGACTCGCAGCAGGCGTTGATGTGCGCGGATATGGACGGACAAGACGTCGAGGACCCGCTCCCCCCGGACGAGGAATTCAAGCTCGAGCACATCCGCGAGGCAGACTGCCGGCGCGTGTCCGTGACGGTGAACGGCGAGGAGGTGGCGCGGGGGTCGGTCGCCAGGCAGGACAACCATGCAGTCTTCGACCGCATCATCACTGATCCGTTGTACCGGCGTCGGGGCTTGGGCAGCTTTGTGATGCGGGCGCTGACCGCCTCCATCCTTGAGGAGGACGTGGAAACCGGGCTGCTGATGGCTTCGGAGAGCGGGCGTCACCTGTACCAGTACCTGGGGTGGACCTACCTGGCGGACGCATTCGTCATCCGCCGCTGACCGCTCTCATCGATCCGCGCCGCTCCGATTTGTGCTGGGGTGACAAAATAGCTGGGTGCCTGCACACGATTCACTGATCCCGCTTCTCGGCGGAGGAGATCCTGAGCAGCTCGTTCATGTCCGGCATCTTCCGGCGCGTGAGGCCGTCTCCAGCGAATGGCCCGGCTGGGTCCACCCCGATGTGGTGGACGCCTACCGGTTGCGTGGGATCCCGACGCCGTGGAAGCACCAGAGTGATGCCGCGGACGCCGCACATGCCGGGTCGCATGTAGTCATTGCAACCGGCACGGCCTCCGGGAAGTCCCTGAGCTACCAGTTGCCCGTCCTCGACGCGATCCACCGATCCGTCCTCGCGGAGAAGATCTCGCTTGAGCCAGCCGGTGCCGTGGCCCTGTATCTCTCACCGACCAAGGCGCTGGCCGCGGACCAGCTGGCAGCCATCTCGTCGCTTGGCCTGCCCACCGTCCGGGCGGACACCTACGACGGCGACACGGACGCGGGTGCCCGACGCTGGATCCGCGACCACGCCAACCTGGTCCTGGCCAACCCGGACATGCTCCACTACGGCATCCTGCCGAACCATGCCTGGTGGGCGCGGTTCTTCCGGCGCCTCACCTACGTCGTCGTGGATGAAGCGCACACCTACCGAGGGGTGTTCGGATCGCATGTCGCCAACCTGCTTCGCAGGCTGCGCCGGGTATGCGCCTCCTACGGCGCAGACCCCGTGTTCATCGGGGCTTCAGCCACGTCCGCGGCTCCGGCCGACTCTTTTGGAAAGCTGATCGGAGCGCCCGTCACCGCCTTCACCGAGGATACTTCGCCGCACGGGTCGACGACGGTGGCGTTCTGGGAGCCTCAGCTCACTGACCTGCGCGGTGAAAACGGTGCCCGCCAACGCAGGACAGTAATCGCGGAAACGTCCGACCTGCTGACCAACCTGGTCTCAGCGCAGGTGCGGACCATCGCCTTCATCAAATCCCGCCGCGGCGCTGAAAGCATCGCCGCGAATACCAAGCGGCTCCTCAGCGAGGTGGATCAGAAGCTGCCTGCCCGGGTGGCGGCCTACCGTTCCGGATACCTTCCGGAGGAGCGCCGACAGCTGGAGGCTGCGCTGCGGTCCGGCCGCCTGCTGGGGGTGGCGAGCACGTCGGCGCTGGAGCTGGGGATCGATATTTCCGGTCTGGACGCCGTACTTGTGGCCGGATGGCCCGGGACCCGCGCGTCATTGCTGCAGCAGATCGGGCGGGCGGGCCGTTCCGGACAGGACGCCCTCGCGGCCTTTGTTGCCAGTGATGACCCGCTGGATACCTACCTGGTCCACCATCCCGAGGCGGTGTTCGACGTCGGGGTGGAGGCGACGGTGTTCGATCCCGCGAACCCGTATGTGCTCGGTCCGCACCTGTGCGCTGCTGCTGCCGAGCTTCCCCTGACCCCCGAGGACCTGCCGCTCTTCGGGGAGACCGCACGGGCCCTGTGTGACCAGCTGGTGGATCAGGGGCTCCTGCGCAGCCGGCCTGCGGGCTGGTTCTGGACCCATCCGCAGAGCGCCGCGGGCATGGTCAACCTGCGCGCTGATGGGGGCGGGCCCATCAACATCATCGAGAGCGGCACCGGGACGGTGCTCGGAACCATGGATTCACCGCAGAGCCACTATCAGGCGCACGCGGGTGCCGTGTACGTGCACCAGGGCCAGAGCTACGTTGTGGATGAGCTGAACGAGCAGGACCACTGCGCCATGGTGACCCGCTCCAATCCCGACTACTACACCCAAGCCCGTGACGTCACGCAGATCGAGGTGATCTCTGAGCAGCGCGCAGTACTGTGGGGCCCTGTCCGGGTCTGTTTCGGCGAGGTCAAGGTGACCACGCAGGTAATCTCCTTCCAGCGGAAGGCGTTCGTCTCGAACGAGATCCTCGGGGAGCAACCTTTGGAACTCGGGGCGCGCGACCTGTTCACGAAGAGTGTCTGGTTCGAGTGCGACAACCGCCTGCTCGAAAGCAGCGGCATCACGGCAGCAGACCTGCCCGGCGCACTGCACGCTGCGGAACATGCCGCGATCGGACTGCTCCCGCTCGTTGCATCCAGCGACCGCTGGGACATCGGTGGGGTCTCGACCGCCCTGCACGCCGACACCGGGTTGCCCACCATTTTCGTTTATGACGGCCATCCGGGCGGCGCCGGATTCGCCGAGCGTGGCTTCGACGCCGCCGAAACCTGGCTCGGCGCTACGGCGCAGGCGATCAGCGCCTGCGAGTGTGAGTCCGGTTGCCCGTCCTGCGTCCAGTCACCCAAATGCGGCAACCGCAACAACCCGCTGAGCAAGGCGGGTGCCCTCACCCTGCTGAACATGCTGCTGGCGCAGGCCCGGCTTGGTGAACCTGCGCCAGCGGCGAGCATGCCGGATCTGTGAAGCTCCTTTCGGTGAGGCTGTGAGGCCGTGCTCTGCGCGGGGATGAGTTCGCGGCCCGTATACGGCGCGGAGGCCTACGGCGAGGGCAAACCCGTCGGCCGCGACCTACGGCAGTGGTTTACGGTGGTGGCCCGGCTCGCGCCCGGCCCGACGCCGGAGGCAGCGCGGGAACGGAATCCACCTCAGTATGAACCTGAACAATATGGCCTGATTGCCCTTGCACCAGGCACCCCGTGAGGCGGGCGCCATGGTGAGCGGCAACCCCGGCAGCTACTGCGCACGGGCTGCCGTCACGCAGCCCGCGTGCGGCGTCCGCCGCCGCAAGCGCCGACAGGTCCGCGGCCGTTGCCGCCCGCGAGGCGGCCACCGACGCCTGGGCAAAGAGCACCACTACCGCGAGAACCAGCAGGGCCGCTATCGCGATGCCCGCCATCAACACCGTTCCCGCGCCCGTTTCACGCTCACAGCTGCAGCGCCTCATAACTGCTCGGCGCCTCATAACTGCTCCGGCAGAGCGACGGCGCGGGCCGAAAGGTCGATGCTGAACAGATCCAGTACCGGCACATCAACCGAAGTTGTCACGGTCACGATGCTGTAGCCGCCCTCCGGATGGACGGCGAATTGCGTGTCGCCGCCGGCGATCCTGCGGGCGGTGGCTGCCGCGGCTGCGCTGCTTTCACCACGCATGATCTCGCGTGCTCCGGCCCTCGCTGCCTCCTCGATACGCAGCTGCGAGACCCCTAGTGCTGCAGCCGCCAGGACGACCGCCAGCAGAGCCACCACCGCGGGGAAAGCCACCGCCACCTCTGCAGTGACCGTTCCCCTATCCCCGCGGTCGGTCACCGGCATTCCTGCCCGGGCCATGAAGCCTCAGCCGAAGCTGAGGGCGTTGGTGATCAGGGACATCAGCAGGCCGCGGATCTCCCCGCTGGATAGGACTGCCACCAAAAGCGCCGCGAATCCGACGGCAGCCAGCGTGGCGATCGCGTACTCGGCCGTCGCGAGCCCGGCCTCCGACCGCATCAGCCCGCGCGGTGCAGGCCGGTTGTCCCCGATGCTGCCGGGCCGCAGGGACGTCACGGTGGCGAGCGGCTGTTCGCTCTGACGGTCTTGCGGCAAACCCTCGGAGCACGCGGTCGGTGCGGTCGGTGCGGTCGGTGCGGTGATGGAACGTGACATGACAACTCCTTGATAGTGGTTGTTACGGTTGACCGCTTGAGCGGCTGATTCGAGTGTTCCGCGCACCCGTTCAACCTGGAGAGGGAGAACCCCGTAAGTGGATAAGTGCAGGTGTTACAAGGGATTGTGGAGCGCGAGAGGGATTGCGGCCCCGCAGCTGCGGCCGCTGCGAGCGGCGTGGCAACGGCGGCGGTGGCCGCGCCGGTTGGCGGTGCCGTGAGGCGGCGGTAGCGTGAGGCGGCGATAGCGGCTGTGGCGTGACGCGGCGATAGCGGCTGTGGCGTGAGGCGGCGGTGACCGCTGTGGCGCCGTAGGGAGTGCCAGCTGGCGCGAGGCCGCTGACAGCGCACGGTCGCGCCCTCTACTGGGTGGTGAAAGCCGGAAACAGGCCAACCAGGATGGGGATGACTCCCAGGCACACGAAGGCAGGAAGCGAACACAAACCCAGCGGAACGACCAGCCGGACCCCGAGCGCGGCAGCCCTCTGTTCCGCAGCCCTGTTCCTTCTCCGCCTGAACTGGGCAGCGTGCGCCGTGACAACGGCGGCGGACGGCGCCCCTGTTGTGCCGGCAAATCTCAGCGCGCGCCCGAGTTCCTGGACGGCCTCGCAGGAGCCGCCGGCGGAGGCTGCCGCCCACGCCACCTCCCAGGACGCCCCAAGATCCAGTGCCGTCTTGACGGAGATCAGAGACGTACGGACGGGCGGTGATGCCGACCGGGCAAGAATGTCCAGGCCACGGTCCAGCGGCGACCCGGCCGCAAGCATGGACGCCATCAGGTCCATCATGAGCGCCGGGTCGTCCAGCCCTTGCTGTGGGAACCCTTGCTGTGGGATTCCGCCGGCTGGGTTTTGCCGGGACGGAGTCCGTCGCCAGGTGGTCGGGGCGGAACCAATGCCTCCACGCGAACGTGCCGGCGAACAGTGCAGCAGCCAACACCCCGCCCAGAGGAGGGCCGCAACCAGCGCACCGGTCATGCCGAATCACCCGCGGCGGCGCGGACCAGCCTGCTTGACCAGAACCTGCCAATGACCATGAGCACCGCTCCCGCGCACAACGTGGCAATACCGGGTGCCGAACCGAGCAGGACCGCTACGGGGTCAACCCCAAGCAGATATCCGACCCCGAGCCCGAAGAGCGGCAGCCATGACAGCAGCCGGACCGTTGCCCGGGGACCGGCTAGTGCCGTGCCGCGGGCTGCATCGGAATCCAGTTGGGCATCGCGCTGGGCAGCGTAACGGGAAAGGACGGCGGCGAGGGACGCGCCACTGCGTTCGGCAACCTCCAGGCAGGCGGCCAGATCACGCCAGAGGGACCTCAATGCGGGATCGCGGGTCTGCGACCCTGCCTCCCGCAGCACCTCCGGAACGCTGAGCCCGAGCTGGGCCGCCTGATGCGCCGGCAGCAGGGCAGGTTTGATGGCTGCCGGGAAGCCGCTGCTTCCGCCGTGCACGCTGAGCATGTCTCCCCACAGCTGCGAGGGTGCCCGGCCTGCCTGGAGCAGACCGGTGAGCTGATGGATGAACAGCGGAATCTCATGCGGGTCCGTTGTGCGCTGGCGCTTCGGGAGGACCAGCCGAGGGAAGGCGACCGGATGCCGGGCCGGCGCCCCGGCGGCATGCAGGGGACGACGTGGGAGCATCAGCAGCCAATAGGCTGCGAACAGCGTTCCGGCCAAAAGTACGCCGCTCATGTCAACGGCCCCGGTCAAGCATTCCAGCCAGCTTTTCCCAGGCCGGCCCCCGCTCTGATCTTGCCCCATTCCGCCTCAACGCCGTCCGCACGGTCAATTCGCCGCCGGCCTGTTCCAGCACACCGATCTCGGAGACCGTGCGCCCGCTGTGTGTGCGAACAACGTGGATGATGACATCGAGCGCATTGGCGGCCTGTAACGCCAAGGCGCCGGCCTCCATCCCGGCGAGGGCCGCAAGCGCGCAGAGCCGGGCGGGAACGCTCGCCGCCGAATTCGCGTGAATGGTCCCGCCGGCGCCGTGGTGTCCGGTATTCATTGCGGCCAGCAGTTCGCGGACCTCGGCTCCGCGGCACTCACCGACGATGAGGCGGTCGGGACGCATCCGCAATGCCTGCCGGACAAGCTCAGCCAGGTCCACCGACCCGCTGCCTTCCAGGTTTCCGTGCCTGCCCTGCAGTCCCACGGCATGCGGGTGCACGGGGCTGAGTTCAGCGGAATCCTCAACGGTGACCAGCCGTTCATCCTGGCCGCTCAGGGACAGCAGAGCGCCAAGCAGCGTGGTTTTCCCTGTACCGGTGCCGCCGCTTATGAGGAAGTTCAACCGTTTGTGGACAATGCCGCGCAGGGCTGCCGCCATGGGGGCGTCCAGCTCGGCTGCGGACACCAGTTCGTCGAAGGTGAAGGAGCGCTGCCGCTGGATTCGGATGGAGAGCAGCGTCCCGTGCGTGGACAGCGGTGGGAGAACCGCATGCACACGGAACCGGTCCAGCCGCACATCCACGCAGGGGTTTCCGTCATCCAGCCTTCGCCCGCCCGCAGCAATGAGCCGGGTGGCAAGTGCCCGCACGTCAGCATCAGCGGGGAAGGAGAGATCTGTGCGCTGGAGGCCGCCGCCGTCGTCCACCCAGACCGCATCCGGGCCGTTCACAAGGATGTCGGTGATCGAAGGATCCTCCGCGAACCGCTGCAGCGGGCCAAGACCCTGCAGCTCGGCCCGGACCCGGTCCATGGTGTGGAAGGCCCCCTCGGAGCCCAACAAACGCCCGGTGGACTGGACCGCTGCTGCCAGACGTGCCCCGGTGACCGGCGCCGATTCGCTGAGGACCGCATTCCGCACCTGAGTGACCATGGCGGCGTCGGTGGCCACGGCGGTCCGGCGGCTGCGCCGCGATCCGGGCTGCTGGTTCATGCGCTCAGCTCCAACGTTCCGGTGAGGATGGCATCCAGTGTCGAACGGACGAAGGAGCGGACCGCCCGCCGGCGTGCAAGGTCGAGGATCCTCCCCTGGTTCTCGCGCTCGTCGGCGGCGCGGAGATGCGGCAGATAGCCGGCGCACGGCAGTCCAAGCGCGTCGGCGATCCTTTGTGGGTCAAGATCCGGTCCGAGCGGCCCCCGGATAACCGCCCGGATGGGCAACGGGTGCAACTGGGCGACCTGCGCGCGGGCCGCTGAGATGGCACGGGTCCTTCCCGGCACCACCAGGAGGATGCTGTCGCAGTACGGAAGCAGCGACCCGTCCGCTGACCAGCCCCGCGCCACGTCAACCAGCGTTACGCCGTAGGCGGCCCTCGCCGCCTCCATGACGGGCGGCACCGCAGTGGACGCCAGAATGCCCGGTGGAGGCGGATCCACGCCCATCGACAGCAGGGAGAATCCCTCAAGCGAAGGGAGGGCGGAAACAAGCTGATCCGGGTTCAGCGTGCCACGGACCTCTCCCAGATCCGGCCAGCGCACGCCGGGCAGGGCCTCGCTGCCGAGTGCCAGCTCCAGCCCGCCGCCCAGGGGATCGCCGTCGACCAGTAGCGGCCGCAGGTTCCGGGAACCCGCGCCGGCGGCGAGCCATGCGCTGACCATGCTCGCACCCACTCCCCCGGCGGCTCCCAGCACTCCGACAACGGTTCCCTCATCCTGGGCACGCTGCAGCATGCCCAGATGCTCGGCCAGCCAGCCGGCAGCCTGCGGCAGGATGGCGACACGGTCTGCGTTACAGCTCGCGGCGGAGGCCCAGGCGCCTGCCTCCTCGCCCTCAATCCCGAGCACGATCACGGCGCAGCCCGGGACGGCATGCCGGGCGCTCCCGCTGTCCAGCAGCACGACGGCGGGACGGAGCGCAAGGGCCTCGCCAACCGTGGAAGCGTTCGCGAGCGTGAGACCCGCAGCCACCGCTACCCTCGCCGCTTCATCGCGGAGACGTTGCGAGGAACTGACCAGGACGACGTTGGCCGAATCAGCAGCCGGGATCCAGGAAGACATACCGCAAGCCTGCGCCCGCAAACGTGTGCGTCCCGCGCCGGAACCTGCCTATGTGGATATCTTCAGCCGAAGTGCAGGAATAGTCGGGGTCCATGGTGGGCAACAATAGGAGGCGTGTACATCGTCCTCGCGCCGCCTTCGAGCGGGCAGCGCACTCACGGAGCCGATGGTGCCGAGATAGCCTTCCTGCCGGTGGATTCGACAGGAGTACCGGCAGGTGATGCCGTTGTCGTGCCGGCCGCGGAGCTGGCAGCCACAGTCCGCCGGCTGGAACGCCCCGGCACCCGCTGGATTTGGGACAGCACCCGGAATTGGTACCCAGCCCTCCTGGCAGCCGGAATTTCCATCGACCGCTGTCACGACGTCGCACTGAGCAGGGAGATCCTGCGCCACTCCCCCGCCTGTGCAGACACCGAATATGGCAGCCGGCTCCAGTCCCTGCCGGACGGGGCGGAGGATGCGAACCCCGCCAGGGCGCTGCCGCCGGCTGCACCGTCGCCGCATCAGGGAAGCCTCTTCGAATCAGCCCAGCCTGCCGCCGGCGCCGGCGCCCACGAGGTCGCAGCTGAGTTCTCCGCCCAGCAGCGCGCTGTGAACGCCGGCAACCGGCCTTCACAGCTGGCCCTGCTGCTGGCCGCTGAGTCCGCGGGCGCCCTGATCGCGGCGGAAATGGAGTTCCACGGAATCCCCTGGCGCGCCGACCTCCACAATGAGCTGCTCGAAGCCCAGCTGGGAAAGCGCCCGCGCGAAGGTCACCGGCCCGCTGAGCTCGAACGACTGGCGAGTGAACTGCGCGCTGCCCTGGACAACCCCCGTTTCAACCCGGACTCGCCGCAGGAGCTGCTGCGGGCCCTCCACCGGGCCGGAATCGAGGTGTCCTCCACCCGATCCTGGGAGCTGCAGCGGCACAAGCATCCCGCCATTGCCCCGCTGCTGGCGTACAAGAAGCTCTCCAGGCTGCTGACGGCGAACGGCTGGACCTGGCTGGACACCTGGGTGCATGACGGCCGCTTCCGGCCCGAGTACGTGGTCGGCGGGAGCATGTCAGGGCGCTGGGCCTCCCGCGGCGGCGGTGCCCTGCAGATCCCGCATCAGGTCCGGGATGCCGTCCGCGCCGACCCGGGCCACGTCCTGATCGTCGCCGACGCCGCGCAGCTCGAGCCGCGCGTGCTCGCGGCACTGGGCAGGGATTCCGCGCTCGCTGCAGCCGGTCGCGGGCTGGATCTGTACCAGGGAATTGCCGATCAGGGTTTCGGCGGCGACCGCGCGAAGGCAAAGGTGGCCATGCTCGGTGCGATGTACGGCGCAACCACCGGCGAATCCGGCCGTCTGATGCCGCAGCTGACGCGCACCTACCCGCAGGCGATCGCCGTGGTGGAGGCGGCGGCACGCACCGGAGAGGGGGGCGGCGTCGTCGCAAGTTTCCTCGGTCGAGGCTGCCCGCCGCCGTCGGACGGCTGGCTCACGGCGCAGCGCACCAGCAATGCTGCGGAGCAGCAGCGCGCCGATGCGCTCGCGCGTTCCCGTGGACGCTTCACGCGCAACTTCGTGGTCCAGGCGACTGCCGCCGAGTGGGCACTGTGCTGGCTCGCAGAATTACGACGGCGGCTGCGCGCCGACACTGCCGGCAACGCCGGGGCGCACATTGTCTTCTTCCTCCACGACGAAGTGATGCTGCATGTGCCCCGTGAGCTGGCCGACCGAGTGTCCGCCATGGTCACCGAGGCTGCCCGCTCCGCCGCACACCTGATGTTCGGACAGATCCCGGTGGAGTTTCCCGTGAACGTGGTTGTGGTGGATTCCTACGCCGACGCCAAGTAGCTAGACGCGATCCCGCCCGATGGGTGCATCCTGCTCCCGTGACTCGTCCCACGGCTGGGTCCAGCCCAGTCCGTCGAACAGCCGGGAGAGCAACAGGCCGGTGAAACCCCAGATGGTGATGCCGTCAATGGTGAAGGCAGGCGTGCGGTGTTCGCGTCCCTTGTGCCGGACCACCGCCGTAAATCGCACTTCGGCCGAAAGTAATTCAGCAACCGGCGCCCGGAAAACATGGGAGGACTCGGCGTGGTCCACTACGCGCACGGGGGTCGGTGCGGACCACCAGGCCAGCACCGGTGTCACCAGGTAGTTGCTCACGGGAAGCCCGACTTCCGGCAGCGGTCCGAGGATTTCGACGCCGGCCGGGTCCAACCCGGTTTCCTCCTCCGCCTCGCGCAGCGCTGCAGCAACGGGGCCGGCGTCGTCGTCGTCGATCCTGCCGCCAGGGAAGGCGACCTGGCCGGGGTGGTTACGCAAAGTTCCGGCACGGGTGACGAACAGGACGTCGAGGTCATCCGGCACGGCGGGTGAGTGGATCCTGGCGGGCTTGTCGTCGAGGCGTCCGAAAAGGACGAGGACGGCCGCCGGCCTCGCGGTCGCGATATCCATGCCGCGTATCTGCCAGGCCTCGGAAGTGTCACCGCCGGGCCCGATGGGTTCGCCGCGTTGGGCGAACGCCTTCAGTTCGGAATAGGCGCTCATGCGCTCAGCGTGAATCCGTCAGCCAGGAGCTCGGCCCGCGAGGCACCCTCCAGCATGCGGCGATGAAGCTCCTCGCGACCCGGCGCCAGCTCGTACTTCAGCAGCTTCCGTGCCTGCTCCGGATCGACCTCGCCTTCGCCGAAGGAGGGGCAGAGCGAAGCGACCGGACAGGCGCCGCACGCCGGTTTGCGTGCGTGGCAGACCCGTCGGCCATGGAAGATCACGCGGTGGGAAAGCAGGCCCCAGTCCTTGCGCTCAAACAGGGCAGCGACGTCGGACTCCACCTTCACCGGGTCCTCCTCCACCGTCCAGCCAAACCGCCGGGACAGCCGGCCGAAGTGCGTGTCGACCGAGATACCGGGCACCCCGAAGGCGTTGGCGAGCACCACGTTGGCCGTCTTGCGCCCGACGCCCGGGAGGGTCACCAGGTCCGCCATCCTGCCGGGCACCTCGCCGTCGAAATCGTCCACGATGCGGGTCGCCAGAGCCAGCAGGCTCCTGGCTTTGGCCCGGAAAAATCCCGTCGGACGAATCATCTCCTGGAGGACATCTTCCGGCGCTTCCGCGAGGCTTCGGGCATCCGGATAGCGCGCGAACAGCGCCGGAGTGGTCAGGTTGACCCGGACATCGGTTGTCTGGGCCGAGAGAACGGTGGCCACGAGCAGCTCGAAAGGATTACGGAAGTCCAGTTCCGCCACAGCGTAAGGGTAGGCATCCGCGAGCACACGGTGGATTTTGCGCGCACGGCGCTTCAGTGCAATCGGCGATGCATCCACGCTGACTTCTTCCTCCCCTCCCGCTGAGTCCGGCCCGGCGCCGGATCAGCCTTCGCGGGGAGCGCGCTCGATATTCCGGAGATCACGCATGACACCGATTCGCCCGGTCCGCTTGTCCTGGACCAGGAACTCGTGGCCACGGTCCTCAATGCCCACTTCCCAATCGCCGGGCTGCAGCACAAACAGCGGGGCGCCGGTCTGCTCGTCGACCACCGACCGGGGAGTACCGACCGCGAACCAGAACGCCTCCAGCACGGGCTCCTCGTCCTCCGCATCGCGGGTGGCCGAGATTGACTCAGTGCGCGGGTGGGAGGACTGCGCGTCGGCGTTCTCCGGCTCGCCGGCTGCGGGCTGTGCCGCTTCGACCTTGGGCTGGGTTGCGGTAGCGGCGGGCTGAGCTGCTTCGGCACCGCCGGCATCGGCCTGCGCGCTGGAAGACTGTGCCGTTGAGACCTGGGCGTCCGAGCGCCCAACGTCCGAGCGCTGCGCGGGTGTCGGCTGCACTGCTGTTGCCTTGGTGGCGGCCGGCTCCGGCTCGCGGGCGGCGGGAGCTGCCTGTGCGCTGTCCTCAGCG
>NZ_KI914590.1:0-5422 GCF_000520475.1 Arthrobacter sp. 35/47 | reverse complement strand
GGGAGCTGCCTGTGCGCTGTCCTCAGCGTTGCCCTGTCCCGCCGAGAACGGCACCTGCTGGTTGCCCGCGCCCTGGCCTGCCGCGTAACCCGCAACGGCGTAGCCCGCGCTGCGGCCGGTGCTGTTGGGGCCGTCCGACGCCGGCGCGGCCTTCGATCCGGGCCGGAAGTTCTTCCAACCGCCTGCCTTCTCTGAGGCGTCGGCTTTGGGTGGGCGCGGCCGGGCCGGAAGTGCCTCCCGGGCGATCGGGTGCGCGGAGGACGAGGGCCGTCCGGTGAAATCGCTCTTGAATACCCCGAGGTGCGGACCCCCGACCGTGGCCACGAGGAACCCGATTGATCCCAGCAGTGCGATGAATGATCCGATGCCGAAGGTGGTGACGGTCTGCAGGAAGAAGAACGCCGCGGCGAAAGCTGCGGTGACAGAGGCGAACTGGTCAACCGACAGCGAACCGACCCGCAGGTGCCTAGCGCCGGACCGGCGGCCAATCAGCAGTGCGAGTGCGGCGACCGGCAGCAGTATTCCGATGCCGAGGAAGAACAGCGGGAACGCCCGCCACAGGTTCACGCCGTCCACAAAGGGCAGGATGGTGCCGGTGAACATCACCAGCACGGAAACGCCGATCACGGTCTCCCGCAGGGTGAACGGGCCGGCGACTGCCTCGGGCCCGGCGGAGCTGGAGGGATCAGCAGGGGTCTCGGACCGGCCGGGTTGCCGCACCGGCGAGCTATGCGCGGTGCCTGCGCCGCCGTCGTACTGGCGCTGTTCGGTCATGTCTGGATTCTCCGTTTCATAACGGCGGCTGGTGCCGCAGTCGCAGGTGCCGAGGGCGTTGAGCCGGATTCGGATTTCTCAGCCAACCCTAGTCAACGACCACTTCCTTTCCTACCAATGATGGGACATGTCGGCGCACCGTGCTCGCCGTTCACCGCAGAATGTGTGCCATTCGCATCCGGATTGTGACTGCCCGCACACAGAATGGGGGAGGCCCCCGCTAGTGTGGGACACAGCACATTCGCGGGTCGTCGACGTCGTTCAGGCCTGCCTCCGCACCGACCTGCCGAAGGGGTTCACAATGTCTGAAAACACCCAGATTTCCACGGGTGACGCATTCGAAAATCTGCTGCACGAGGAGCGCCGATTCCCGCCCAGCGAGGACTTCGCCGCCAATGCCATCGGCTCCGCCGACCTCTATGAGCAGGGCAGGGAAGGCCCCGAATTCTGGGCCCGCCAGGCACGCGAACTCCTGACCTGGCACGAGGACTTCTCGCAGGCGCTTGACTGGTCGGAAGCGCCGTTCGCCAAATGGTTTGTCGGCGGAAAAATCAACGCCGCCTACAACGCGCTGGACCGCCACGTGGAGCAGGGCCGCGGTGACCGCGTCGCCATCCACTTTGAAGGCGAACCGGGCGATACCCTCACCTACACCTACGCAGAACTGACGACGGCGGTGAAGAAGGCTGCCAACGCCTTCCAGTCCCTCGGCGTGGCCAAGGGCGACCGCGTGGCCGTCTACCTTCCCATGATTCCTGAGGCCGTCATCACCATGCTGGCCTGCGCGCGCATCGGCGCCGTGCACTCCGTGGTGTTCGGAGGATTCTCCGCCGATGCCCTCCGGAGCCGGATCGACGACGCCGAAGCGAAGCTGGTAGTCACCTCTGACGGCACCTACCGCCGCGGCAAGCCCAGCCCGCTGAAACCGGCCGTGGACGGCGCCCTGGAACGTCCGGGACACACCATCGAGAACGTGCTGGTGGTCAAGCGCAACGGGGAGCCAGTCGAGTGGACCGAGGGCCGCGACGTCTGGTGGCATGATGCCGTGGGGTCGGCCTCCGACGAGCACACTGCCGAGGGACACGATTCCGAACACCCCCTCTTCATCCTCTACACCTCCGGAACAACAGGAAAGCCGAAGGGCATCCTGCACACCACCGGCGGTTACCTGGCGCAGACCGCCTTCACGCAGAAGTACACCTTCGACCTGCATCCCGAAACGGACGTCTTCTGGTGCACCGCGGACATCGGCTGGGTCACCGGGCACAGCTATGTTGCCTACTCCCCCCTCGTCAACGGCGCCACCCAGCTCATGTATGAAGGCACTCCGGATACCCCGCACCAGGGGCGCTGGTGGGAGCTGGTGGAAAAGTACAAGGTCTCGATTCTGTACACCGCCCCCACAGCCATCCGCACCTTCATGAAGTGGGGGCGCGACATCCCCGCGAAGTTCGACCTCTCCTCGATCCGGGTCCTCGGATCGGTCGGCGAACCCATCAATCCCGAGGCGTGGATGTGGTACCGGGAGATCATCGGCGGGAACGGGGGCCGGGCGGAGGGCCGCGCGCCGATTGTGGACACCTGGTGGCAGACCGAGACGGGCGCGCACATGATCGCCCCGCTTCCGGGCGTCACGGCATGCAAGCCGGGCTCCGCGCAGGTTCCCATGCCGGGTATCGCCGTCGACGTGGTGGACGAGATGGGGCAGTCGGTACCCAACGGGGCCGGCGGCTACCTCGTGATCCGCGAACCGTGGCCTGCCATGCTGCGCGGAATCTGGGGCGATCCGGAGCGGTTCAAGGAAACCTACTGGTCCCGTTTCGAGAACATGTACTTCGCCGGTGACGGTGCAAAACGGGACGAGGACGGCGACATCTGGCTGCTCGGCCGCGTGGATGACGTCATGAATGTCTCGGGGCACCGCCTGTCCACAACGGAAATCGAGTCCGCACTGGTGAGCCATCCGTCGGTGGCGGAGGCCGCCGTCGTCGGCGCTTCTGACGAGACCACCGGTGAAGCGGTGGTTGCCTTTGTGATCCTGCGCGGCTCTGCGGCCCAGGATGACGACGTCGTCACCACCCTCCGAAACCATGTGGGCAAGGAGATCGGGCCGATCGCCAAGCCGCGCAACATCCTCGTGGTACCGGAGCTGCCGAAGACCCGCTCGGGCAAGATCATGCGCCGCCTCCTCAAGGATGTTGCGGAGGGCCGCGAGGTGGGCGATGCCACCACCCTGTCCGATCCGACGATCATGCAGCAGATCGCCGCGTCGCTGCGCAAGTAGACCCAGCGTGCCCGGGTTGCCGCATCCGTTCTGGCGGCAACCCGTGCGCGTTGCGAAACCGGGTGCGCGACGCCCTTATCCGCGGTTCGCCGTGGGGCATAGTTAAGCCATGGCGACCACTACCCTGCTGATCCTCAACGGCCCCAACCTGAACCTGCTTGGCACCCGCGAACCGGGTGTCTACGGCTCGAACACCCTCGACGACGTCGAGAAGCTGTGTGCCTCCGCCGCCGGCGCGCACGGCTGGGCCGTGGACTGCAGGCAGTCCAACCACGAGGGTGAACTGGTGACGGCCATCCAGGAGGCTGCAGGAACCGCCGACGGGATCGTCATCAATGCCGCCGCCTACACTCACACCTCGGTGGCCCTGCGGGATGCGATCAGCGCGGTGGGCCTGCCCACCGTGGAGGTGCACATCAGCAACGTGCATCGCCGCGAGGAGTTCCGGCACCACTCCTACCTGTCGGCCGTGGTTGACGCGGTGATCGTCGGGGCGGGGGTGGACGGGTACCGACTGGCCATCGATCACCTCGTCCGGAAACTCACGCGGCATGACCTGATGCAGGGCGGTTATGAGGGACGATAGAGCCATGACGGAAATCACCTCCATCGACAACGCCGTCGATGACGCCAAGAACGCGCCCATGCTTCAGGTGAAGAACCTGGCAGTCAGCTTCCGCACCACGTACGGCGAGGTCAACGCCGTGGAGGACGCCAGCTTCACCCTTCATCGCGGGAAGACCCTGGCCATCGTTGGCGAGTCAGGATCGGGAAAGTCCACAACCGCGATGGCCTGCATCGGGTTGCTTCCGGGCAACGGGCGGGTCACCGGCGGAAGCATTCTGTTCGAGGGCCGCGATCTCGTTCCCCTCCCGGAATCGGCAATGCGAACCATCCGCGGCCGGGCTATCGGCCTGGTTCCGCAGGACCCGATGTCCAACCTCAATCCCGTCGCCAAGATCGGCACCCAGGTGGCGGAAACGCTGCTGGTGCACGGCCTCGCGGACAAGAAGAACGTCAAGGACCGCGTCGTCGAGGTTCTGTCCGCTGCCGGCCTGCCGGACGCCGCCGAGCGTGCCAAGCAATACCCGCACGAGTTCTCCGGCGGAATGCGCCAGCGCGCGCTCATCGCGATCGGCATGGCCTGCCGTCCCCGGCTGTTGATTGCCGACGAGCCGACCAGCGCCCTCGACGTCACGGTGCAGCGCACCATCCTGGACCAGATCGACACCATGACCGAGCAGCTCGGCACCTCGGTGCTCCTCATCACCCATGATCTCGGGCTGGCAGCGGAGCGTGCGTCAGAGCTCGTGGTGATGCATCGCGGCCGTGTGGTGGAAACCGGGCCGGCCGCGCAGCTGCTGAACGATCCGAAGCACCCCTACACGCAGTCCCTGGTCCGCGCCGCGCCCAGCGTGGCCGCCGTCCGGTTGAGGCCGGGCGCCTATCACGAGGACGCCGCAAAGCGCACTGCCGTGGCGCAGGCCGCGTTCGAGGAACACCAGGCCGACGCCGACTCGGTGGAACAGGCCGCGCCGACAGACAACATCGTAGAGATCCGGGACCTCACCAAGATCTACAAGCGGCGCGGCAGCTCGGAGGACTTCTACGCCGCGAAGAACGTCACCCTGGACATCCCGCGTGGGCAGACCGTCGCCATCGTGGGCGAGTCGGGCTCCGGCAAGACGACGACGGCTCGCATGCTCCTGAAGCTCATCGAGCCCACCTCGGGCACCATGACGTTCGACGGCATGGACGTGGCCACCCTGGACAAGGCCCAGCTTGCGGACTTCCGGCAGCGGGTGCAGCCCGTCTTCCAGGACCCGTATTCCTCCCTGAACCCGATGTTCACTATCGAGCGCATTGTTGAGGAGCCCCTCAACGCGTACAGGCGCGGGTCGAAAAGGGAGCGTGCAGCACGGGTGCGTGAGCTGATGGACCAGGTGTCCCTGCCGCACAACGCGCTGCGGCGGTATCCCTCCGAGCTCTCCGGCGGCCAACGGCAGCGCGTCGCGATTGCCCGGGCGCTGGCACTGAAACCCGAACTCATCATCTGCGATGAGCCCGTGTCCGCCCTCGACGTACTGGTTCAGGCCCAGATCCTCAGGCTTCTGGGTGACCTGCAGTCCGAGCTAGGGCTCAGCTACCTGTTCATCTCCCACGACCTCGCGGTGGTACGGCTCATCTCCGATTACGTCTGCGTCATGAAGGACGGCGAACTGGTCGAGGCTGCAAGCTCCGAGGAAGTCTTCCAGAACCCCCGCCATCCCTACACCCGCAGGCTCCTGGCGTCGATCCCGGGCAACGAGCTCAACATCGCCTAGCGTCCCACCCGATCCCCACTCTCCCCTATTCCCCTTCCCC
>NZ_KI914589.1:59344-81574 GCF_000520475.1 Arthrobacter sp. 35/47 | reverse complement strand
CCCTCGATGCGGGAGGGTTGACCGACGGCAGCGCTGCCGCCCGCCCAGGTCGGGTAGAACGCCGAGTTCTCAGGATCAACGACGGCGAGGCGCGTGGGGTACCGGTTGTATCGGAGGTACCTACCGATGGTGGCGCTGGTTCCTCCGGTTCCCGCGCCGACCACCACCCACTCGGGCACCGGGAACCGCTCGTGTTCCATCTGCCGGAAGATCGATTCGGCGATGTTGTTGTTGCCGCGCCAGTCAGTGGCGCGTTCGGCGTAGGTGAACTGGTCCATGTAGTGTCCGCCGGTTTCGGCGGCGATCCGCTCGGCGGCGTCGTACACCTCCGAGGCGTCCTCGACGAAGTGGCAGGTTCCGCCGTACTGCTCAATGAGCGCGATCTTCTCCGGACTGGTGGAGCGGGTCATCACCGCGACGAAAGGCAGCCCCAGCAGCTGCGCGAAGTACGCTTCGGAAACCGCGGTGGACCCGCTCGATGCCTCAACTATCGTGGCGCCCTCCCGGATCCACCCGTTCACCAGCCCGAAGAGGAACAGCGAGCGGGCCAGCCGGTGCTTCAGGCTGCCCGTCCGGTGGGTCGACTCATCCTTGAGATAGACATCGATGCCCCAACTCTCCGGGATGGGCAACGCGAGCAGGTGGGTATCAGCGGACCGGTTGCCCTCGGCGTCGATCCGCCGGATCGCCTCATCGGACCAGGCACGGTCGGCGCCGGCAGAAATCGTCATACCTGCACTCTACGGACCGGCTGGAGAGAGATCGACGGCGGCGGCCGTCTGGAGCCGGACCGGCGTCCACACCCGGGTGTAGGGTTCGAGAATGAGCACTGTGGAGGAGCAGTTCCTCGCCCGCGCCATCGACCTCGCAACCCGGAATGTGCACGACGGCGGCGGCCCCTTCGGCGCCCTCATCGTCACTGACGAGGGACGCACTTTTGAGGGAACCAACCGCGTGACGGCGAACAATGATCCCACCGCCCACGCCGAGGTCATGGCCATCCGGAACGCCTGTTTATCCCTGCGGACCTTCGATCTGAGCGGATGCATGCTCTATACGAGCTGCGAACCGTGTCCGCTGTGCCTGGCCGCCGCACTGTGGGCGCGGGTGCACGGCATCGTGTACGCAGCGGATCGCCATGATGCGGCACAGGCGGGTTTTGACGACGCCGTGTTTTACGAATTCTTCGCCAAGCCTGTGGAGGAACGGTCAATGCAGGTGCTGCACGTGGACCTTCCAGAATCAGCGGGCGCGGAGCCCTTCCGCGCCTGGGCTGAACTCACTGACCGCATCGACTACTGACTGCGCAGCAGCCCCCGCCACGCCCCCGGGAAAATACACAGTATGCTTACCATTTAGTTCCACGGCATACCGCTCACCCACCGGGGAAGGAAACCACATGGCCGGCTCCCGCCTGCACAGCACCCGATTGAGTCCCTGGGCGGACGGCCTGGGCCGCGCCGGCTCCCGGGCCGCGCAGATCCTGCTCATCCTCACGCTGGTCGTTGTCGGCGTGTACGCCCTACTGCAGATCCGCCTCCTGGTGATTCCCGTCATCATCGCGCTGATCCTGGCAGCGGCGATCGGACCGTTTGTGAACCTGCTGCGCCGGCGGGGTGTACCGGGGGCGCTGGCCACGGCCATCGCATTCCTTGGCCTGCTGATTGCACTCTCCGCAATCATCACCGTCATCGTGATCTCGGTCCGAAGCCAGGCCGATGAGCTGGTCACCTCAGCAACAGAGGGACTGGACGAGCTTCAGGCGTTCCTGACCAGCGGGCCCTTCCCCATCTCACCGGAACAGCTCGCCGAAGCGAGAACGGCGATCATCGACTTCGCCACCAGCGCACAGTTCCGTTCCGGCGCCATCTCGGGCGTCTCCGTGGTCGCGGAATTCCTCACCGGGGCCACGCTGATGGCCGTGATTCTCTTCTTCTTCCTCAAGGACGGCAAGAAGATCTGGGAATTCTTCCTGCGGCCCTTCAAGGGTGAACGCGAGCAGAAACTCCGCCGCTCCGGCGCCCGCACGCTGGAGGTGCTGGGCAGCTACGTACGCGGAACGGCGATCGTGGCCCTCGTCGACACCGTGGCGATCGGCATCGCACTCCTCATCCTCGGCGTCCCGCTGGCCATTCCACTCGCGATGATCGTATTCATCGGCGCATTTGTTCCGCTGGTGGGAGCCACCCTCGCCGGTGTCCTCGCCGCCCTCGTGGCGCTGGTGGCGAACGGACCGGTGGTCGCGCTCATTGTGGTTGCCGTCGTCGTCGGCGTCAACCAGTTGGAAGGTGACCTGCTCCAGCCCATCGTGATGGGGAAATCGCTGCGGCTGCACGCACTGGTGATCCTGCTGGCGCTAACCGCCGGGACCATCCTCGCGGGGATCATCGGCGCCGTCCTCTCCGTCCCGATCGCCGCAGTGGCCTGGGCGGTCCTGCAGGTGTGGACGGCGGAGGACCCGAATCTTGAGCCGCTGAATCCGGACCTGCCCCCGGCCGGCTCCGAACCCACCTGAGGCATGGCACGGCAATCGGAAAGTACGGCAAAGTGAGGTAGCCCCCTTGGAGATGGCACTGTTCGGCTCACTGGTCATTGCCCTGGCCCTGGCAGGGCTTCACCTTGCAGCCCTGCGTATCCGCAAGCTTCCGCTGGTTCCCGAGAACGTCACCGGGTCCTTCGCCGGCGGGCTTGCCGTGGCCTACGTTTTCCTTCACCTTCTCCCGGAAATCGCGGAGGGTGAAGAGGCCATCGGTGAGCTGCTCGGGGACACTATCGAGGTCACCGCCCTCTTTGACCTCGGCATCTTTGTTGTCGCACTCGCCGGCTTCACGGCCTTCTACGGTCTGGACCGGTTGGCGACTTCCCGAAAGACGCACGGGAAACCCGACTCAGCGGGCCTCTACTGGGTACACCTCGGCGCGTTTGCCTTCTACAACACGCTCATCACCTACACCATGGCGCTGCGCCTCGAAACCGGGCTGCTGTTCGCCATCCTCTTCACCGTGGCCATGGGCCTGCATTTTGTACTCACGGACCGGCACCTCGAAGAGCACTATCCGCGGCGCTTCGCCGCGAACGGCCGGTTGCTCCTCGCGGGCGCGCTGCTCCTCGGGTGGCTGCTGTCCGTCATCGTCGCTCCGACCAGCACCGTTTTGGTCGCCATCCTCACCGCGCTGCTGGGCGGCGCCGTACTGCTGAACGTCTTCAAGGAGGAGCTGCCGTCAAACCGCGGTTCCAGTTTCCCCTGGTTCCTGGTCGGGATGGTTGTGTACTCGGTCCTGCTCGCTCTGGTCACGGCGGCCGCCGAATGAATTCGCAATCCGAAACCACTGCCCGCGACCTCTTCGGCTGGGATTCGCTGCTTCCCGGACAGCGGAAGGCCCTGAAAGCGGCCGACGACGGACGGAACGTCCTCTGCGTTCTCCCCACCGGCTATGGAAAGTCGGCCATCTACCAGGTGGCGGCCATGACTGTGCCCGGTGTCGCCGTCGTTGTTTCACCGCTGATTGCCCTCCAGAGCGATCAGGTGAGCGCCATCAATGAGGCGCTGGGAGAAGTCCGTGCCCATGTCCTGAATTCGACGGCGTCCGATGCCGAGGTCGATGAGGCCTGGGCCGCCGCGGAAGATTCCGATGAGGAACGCCGCGCCAAGTTCCTTTTCCTGGCACCCGAGCAGCTGGCACGCGAGGACGTCGCGGAGCGCCTCAGCACCCTGGACGTGTCCTTCCTGGTGATCGACGAGGCCCACTGCGTATCGGCATGGGGTCACGACTTCCGGCCGGACTACCTGCAGCTCGGCTCGCTCGTGAACCGGCTGAAGCGCCCGGTCATCGCGTTGACGGCGACCGCCTCGCCGCCGGTCCGGCAGGAGATTCTGGAGCGGCTGAGGCTGACGGACGCGGTCATCGTTGCGGAGGGCTTCGACCGGCCGAACCTGCACCTGAGCGTCCAACAGCATGAGTCGGAGCGGGACAAGCGGCGTGCGGTTCTTGGGCAGGTAACGGCGCTGCAGGGCCAGGGCCTGCTGTATACGGCCACCCGGAAGCAGGCTGATCAGTACGCCCAGGAACTGCGCGAGGCCGGGCTGCGCGCGGATGCCTACCACTCCGGACGCAGAAAGACCGAGCGGACCGCACTGCACGAGGCGTTCCACGCCGGTGAGCTGGACGTTGTGGTGGCAACAACGGCCTTCGGCATGGGGATCGACAAGCCTGACGTGCGGTTTGTGGTCCACGCGGACATCCCGGACTCCCTCGACAGCTACTACCAGGAGGCAGGGCGCGCCGGGCGCGATGGGGAGCCGGCCGCCGTCGTGCTTCATTATCGCCCGGAGGATCTCGGGATCCGGCGCTTCTTCGCGGCGAAAAACGTACCGGAAGGCAGCCTCCGCGAGCTGTTCGCTGCCCTCCGCTCGGCGGAAGACGCCCTGGATGCGGCAGGGATCCGGCAGGTAACCGGACTGACCCAGCGAAAGCTTTCCGGGCTCCTGAACCTGCTGCTCGAGGTGGGCGCCGTCCGCGAGCGCGCAGGGAAATACCGGGCGGTGGGGAAGAACGCCGACCAGGTGATCGCGGACGTCGTCGACCATCGGAAGCGGCGGCAGGAAATAGACCGCTCACGGGTGGACATGGCCCGGCAGTATGCGGAGTACCGCGGGTGCCGCCGGAAGTTCCTGCTCGGCTACTTCGCCGAGGAGCGGGAGGGCGAATGCAATGCCTGCGACAACTGTGACTCAGGGCGGACGGCCGAGAATCACGACGACGGCGGCAGCCGCCCCTTCCCGCTGCAGAGCACTGTGAGTCACCGCGAATGGGGCACCGGCGTGGTGATGGAATATGAGAATGAGATTGTCACGGTCCTGTTCGAGGAGCACGGGTACAAGTCACTGTCGATTCCCCTCGTCGAAGAAAAGGACCTATTGAGGACGGTGACACCATGAGCGGGCTGTTCCCTCTTGCCCGCGCCGGCGGCCAGGGGCTGAAGGCCGTATTCGCTGTTCTGCGCCTCTTCCGGCCGGACCGGCCGATCCACCGCTCCGGCGTCCTGCTGCACGGGACGCTGACCCACACTCGGGTATTCAGCGGCGAGCAGTGGCTTGACAGCACCTGCGAGGAGCAGGTGCTTGCGCGGATTTCCCGCTCGGTGGGCTTACCGGACGCTCTGCCCGACGTCGTCGGGCTGGCTCTGCGCATCGGTGACGCTGATGTGCTCCTCGCGACCACGGGTCGCGGTGCACCGGGACGCTTCATGGTTCTGCCTCGCCGATCTGTGGTAGATGGTCCGTTCACCTCCCTCATGCCGTTCAGGGGAGCAGGCGGACCGGTACTGCTGGCCGCACGGCGCGAGGGTCCGGGGCAGGGACTGGGCACCCTTTCGGAGCTTCGCTCGTACGAGGGGCACCTCCAGTGGGGACTCTTCTACAGCCATCTGCGCGGACCATGGACCCGCTGCGGCACACTGAACCTGCGCATCAGCAGCGAGCAGTCCGAACAGCCCCGGTTCGATCCCGTGGGATGCCCTCCAGCAGGCCTGGGCACCTACCCGTGGACGCGGGCGCTGCGGGTTCCGTCATACGCCCTCGCACAAAAATCGACGGCATGGTTACACTTCGGGAGAGAGAACCGCTCGGCTGAAAGTGATCCATGGAAACCAACCACAAGATTTCCCCTGAGGACCCATTCCCGGAGGACCTCACCGTCCTGACGGATGTCGAGGTGGAAATACTGAACAGCCGGATCCATCGGGAGCTGGAGGCAGAGTACGCGGAGGGCCTCCCCGAACCCGAAACGGAAGCGCGGCTCGAGGAGATCAACCTCGAGCTGAACCGACGCGAGCAGGAAGGCTAAGCCGCCCGGTTCCATTCCAGGACGCCCGCGCCGAGCGGGTGCAACGCTACGAGACGATGGGCACATGGCTTCCGCTGAACGCTTCACGCTGCAGGTTGATGATGCCGAATTCTCCTGCGCCGGCAGTGGGCCGGACAACCCTGTCGCTACGCTCGTCATCGCGCACGGAGCCGGCGCCGGGATGGACCACCCGTTCCTGGTGGGCTTCAGCGAGGCACTCAATGACTCCGGCTTCGCCACGCTCCGGTTCAACTTCCCCTACATGGAGCAGGGCCGGCGCTTCCCGGATCGGCCGCCCAAAGCGATTGCGGCCTGGGGTGAAGTGATGCGGCATGCTGGAGAGCTGTCGGGCGGTGAGCCGGTCTGGGCCTGCGGGAAGTCCTTCGGCGGCCGGATGGCGTCCATGGCAGTGGCTGAGGGAATGAGTGCGGCCGGCCTGATCTTCCTCGGGTACCCGCTGCACCCGCCGGGAAAGCCGGAGAAGATCCGCGACGAACATCTCGGCGCCGTCGAAATCCCGATGCTGTTCCTGCAGGGAAGCAATGATCCCTTCGCCCAGCACGCACTCCTGGAGGCGGTGGTGGCGAAACTGGGACAGCGGGCAACCCTCACCTATGTGCCCAACGCCGACCACTCCTTTGCGGTCAAGGGCGCCCGGCGAAGTCCCCAGGAAATCGGTGCCTCGCTTGCACCGGCGGTGGCGTCGTATATTGCGCCCGGCTGAGGGCGCGGACAGTGGCTCGGTTAGTTTGAAACCATGACAAGCCACGCTGCCCTGGATCTGACCCTGATTCCCGCCCAAAACAGCCCGCAGACACCCCGGCCCGCCGTTCTGGTTCTCCCCGGCGGCGGTTATGGCAAGACGTCCGATCATGAAGCCGAGCCGGTGGGTGAATGGCTTGCCGGCCTCGGCATCCACGCATTCGTGCTGCGGTACCGGGTTGCCCCGCACCGGCATCCGGCACCGCTGTCCGACGCCAAAGCGGCAATGCTGTGGATCCGCAACGGCGACCACGGCATGGCCGTCGACACCTCCCGTGTGGGAGTGCTCGGGTTTTCGGCGGGAGGTCACCTCGCCGCTACGCTGTCGACCGCCGTCCCCTGCGACGACCCGGCGCTGGACATTGCCGACGCCGTTCCGGACCTTTCAATCCTCTGCTACCCGGTGGTGTCCTTCACCAGTGCCGCGCATCAGGGAAGTATTGACAATCTGTTGGGCACTTCCCCGTCGCCGGACCTGCTGCAGCGGATGTCTGCGGAGCTGAATACCACCAGCGCAGCGCCGCCGGCCTTCCTGTGGCACACGGCGGACGACGGCGCCGTCCCGGTCGAGAACACGTTCGCCTATGCCCGCGCCCTGATCGAGCACGGGGTGCCGGCGGAGGTGCACGTCTTCCCGCACGGGCGCCATGGCCTGGGCCTGGCCCGGGAGGAGAGCGGGCCGGATGAGTGGACCTCGCTCTGCAGCCGCTGGCTCGACCGGCAGGGCTGGACCGGCAACTGACACCTCGGAGCCGGTGCGGTATGTGACGTCACAAACCTTCCCAATATGGTGATTTGATGAAACCATAAATTGCTCAGGCGCAACGGGGCGTCTGGGCACCTCGGGGGAGGAACTCATTTGACCGGAAACTTCGAAATTTTCGGAGACACTGACCTGCTGTACCGCTTTCATCTCATGGATGAGCATGGCGGTGTCCTCGTGACCTCTGCGGGATACCACCACAAAAGGGAGGCAGTCACCGCTATTACAGCGGTGCGTGAAAATGCCGCAATGGGTCACATCCGCGACCGCTCCGAGGCCTCGCCAAGGATGCCTCGGCTCGTGCGGGCGCCGGCTAGGACGTAGACGTGGATCCCGTTTTCTGAGAGTCCGCCGCAGCCCACTCCGCAGTGAGCAACTGCTGTTGGGTGGCCTCCAGGACTTCACCCAGCAACATCTTGGCCGTCGCCAGCAGTTCAGCAACCCGCGGGTAGGCCAGACGGTAAAAGACCTGACTGCCGCGGCGCTCGGACACGACGAGGTGGTGTGTACGCAGCACGGAAAGATGCTGGGATAGCCGTGAAGCTTCAACCCCCATATCCGAGATAAGGTCCGTCACGGAGACGTCCGGCGTCGCGGAAAGAATCTCAAGAACCCGCACCCTCACCGGATGCGCCATCCCTTTGAAGAGATTGGCCTTCACTTCATAGAGGGGCCTGTGCGCTCCCGGAAAAGTTTCCAAGGGATCATCGTCCTTCGCGTACGTGGACCGGGCAATGCAGCGCATGGAGGCCGGGCCGGAAAAGCCCTGAGGCGGTCGCCGGGGCAGTTAAGCACTTCATCATACCGTCAAGAGTTACCGATCGGTAGGGGTGCGCTCGTGCAGTATCACGTCATCAATGTGCCCGCCCGGAGAACCGGGCGGGCACAGGGGTTAGAAACGCCCAGCGGAGCTAGACCGGCTCCTCATCCACTGGGCCACGGGGGTAGTCATCATCCCCCTGGACAGAGCGGGCCTGCTCGGCGACGTCGGCTTCATTCGCTTCACGGACGGATGACCCGAGAGGCGCGTCCTCGTCCTCGACGGGTTCCTCGCTCACAACTTCCTGCTGTTCAAGGCGATCCGCATCATTCGCGGTGAACGGCTCATTTGCTTCGGTGCGCATACTTCTATCCTCCTCGTCATCCGGCTCCAGGAGAAGGGCAGGCTCAGTAGGAAATCAACTCCACCAGCTCCCCCACCCTCTCTTCGGGATAGTTGCGCGCAATGTCAGCCTGGCTCAGCATGCCCACCAGGTCGTGACCATCTATCACCGGCAGCCGGCGGACCTGGTGGGAGGTCATGGTCTTGATGGCCTCTTCGATGCTGTCATCTGCGCCGATGGTTACGGGTTTGCCCTCCGCCAGCTCGCCGGCCTTGATCTCGCGGGGGTCGGACCCGGCGGCAAGGCACTTGACCACAATGTCCCGGTCCGTGACCATGCCCTTCAGCCGATTATCCTCTCCACAGATGGGAAGCGACCCGACGTCCAGGTCCTTCATCTTCCGCGCCGCCTCCTCCAGGGTGTCGTTCTCGCCGATGCATTCAGCACCGCCGGTCATGATGTCGCGTGCGGTTGTCATGATCAGTCCCCTTTCCTGCGTTCTGTACTTGCGGATGAAACAGGCCCTGCACGATCAAACGGACCTGGAACTACGATCATAAGCAAGCTGTCTATCGTTGTGAAGAGGGTCCGGGCACCCGCGATGCCGTCCCGGGAAGAGCTGCACTGTCGGAACACTCAGCGCCGAGGCGGCGGTGATTTCGGCCGTCGGAGCGGGAAGTTCACCCCGGATCCTGTCAGCGGCCTCCGGGAGCCAGACGGGAGAGCCCGGGGTCAGCGGATATACGAGCACAGCCACCTCCCGGAAGGTCGTATCCTCGCTGGGCGTGATGTCGATCTCCCACACCGCTCCGTTCCAGTAGACGTCCTCCGCCCGCCCCTCGAACAGCGACGACGCCACATCACCCACGAGCTCCAGGCGCAGCAGTGAGCGCTCGCCTGCCGGAGCAGGCCCGGTCACCGTAATGCGGAAGCGGGCGGAGTGGCGGGTATCCTGCCCGGGCGTCGGCGCGGATGCCCGACCCGGAACCCTCACCGTCGCGGGCGGAGGCTGCGTTGCCGCCCGCACGCACTCCACCCTCACCTCGACAGGCCGGTTGGGCAGCGAGACGGGGTGCCGGGAGAACCCGTCGCGGCCAGCCGTGCCGAGCGGCGGAAACACCGCAACGTCCGCCGCCGCCGAGGCCATCACGTCAAGCCCGCTTCCGCTCTCCAGGACGGGCGCCGCGGACAGAACGAGGCACCGTTTCCCCTCAAGGCTGGGAGTCCAGGCCTGCAGCGCCTGCGCGGCGGACAGGGTGAGTACGCGCAACCGGGCGCCATCCTCGCCCGTCAGGGTGAGGATGCCGGGTTGGAGGTCCTCAAGCACCAGCTCTTCACCCGTCTGTGTTGCACGGTGACCCTCGGCGGAGTAGCCGGCCGGCACGGCAAGGTGCGCGTCGACGCCGTCGTTGGCGGTCAGCACCAGCACGGGAGGCCCCTCCTCCGGCTCGATAACCGTCAGGACGTTGAGCGTTGCCCAGCGCACGACGACGCCTCCCACCTCCAGCTGCACAGGCCAGGACATGAACTCACCGGCGGGGACGGTCACCGGCCGGTGCGGGAAGCGGAGCTTTTCCTCACCGAGGGTGATGTCGAAGTGCACACCAGCACGTTCAGGCAGTGGGCGGTACGGCCGGTGATTGTTGATGAAGACGAAGCCGCTCCGTCCGTTGCTGCGCAGCGCCCAGCGAAGGCCGCCGTCGTCGTGATCAGGAAGCGTAGTGTTCATGTCCGCAAGGCGGGAACCGAAAGCCTCCAGGAAGGAGTGTTGGTTCCGCAGCCGGTGGAAGCTCTCGCGGACCTGCAGATGCGCCCCGATGGGCGCCGCGAAGTCGTAATTGAACTCCGGCAGGTCATTGGGATAGCCGGTCGCGTGGGACTCCTGCAGCCCGGGCCGGGGATTACTTCCGCCGACATACATGTAGTAGCCCTGCCAGACGGACCCGCTGCCCAGCTTGCAGTGCGCGACGGCGGCGATATCCCGGGCGGTCAGTGCAGGGCGGCGGTGGTAGGCGGTGGCCATCCCGCCGCCCAGTTCGCAGGTGGCGGCAGGAAAGTCCGGATGCTTCGCGCCGATGGTTCCCGTCCAACTGTCGCCCGCAAGGTCCCTGCCGATTCCCGGGTCATCCCACTGCCGGGAGAAGGTGAAGTGCGCCTGGAAGCTCTCATCCCAGCCCTGGTCGGTGTCCACCCAGAAACCATCCGCGTAGCCGCCGTAGAGCGGGAAGACCTCGCCGACCGGGATGTCCGCGCTCCCCCAGGCGGTCGCGGTCCACAGCGGTGCCGTCAACCCGGCCTCCCGCGCGAGCGACTTGAGGGTGAGGATGTGACCGGGCTGGTCGTAGAGTTCGTTCTCCAGCTGGATGCCGATCACCGGGCCCGAGTTCCCGCAGAGTCCGGCCAGGTGCCGCCCGATGGCGCCGAACCAGGCCCGGACGGCGTCGAGGTAGCGGGGATGGTCGGTGCGCTCCGGGTAGTCGGATTCCACAATCCAGTCGGGGTGGCCGCCGTTGCGGACTTCGCCGTGACACCACGGGCCGAGGCGGAGCACAACGTCCAGACCGGTTTCCCTGCACAGCGTGATGAACGCGGCGAGGTCGAGGTTGTCGCTGAAATCCGGTTCTTCGTTTTCGACGGGCTGGTGGTGGATCCAGAACACGTAGGTCGCCACAATGGTGATTCCGCCGGCCTTCATCAGCCGGAGTGCGTCCGCCCAGTGTTCGAGCGGCTGTCGGCTGTAGTGCATTTCTCCCGTGACGGGGATCCACGGTTCGCCGTTTCGCCGGATGCTGCGGCTGGTGAGGCTCAGTCCCGGCCGGATGTCGACGTCGTTGGCCATGCCTGGGAAGGTTCCAGGGGTATCCCAGTCGCGGTGGGTGATCCGGTAAAGAGGCGGCATGACCTCGACGGTAAGCGCATTCCCGACGTGAGGCAAGAACCCGGCTAACTCTCCAGGACGTACGTCTTCAAGTCATTGAGCGTCTGCTCCATGTGCCGGTCCATCGCGAGCCGCGCCCGTTCGGCGTCATGCGAGCGCATTGCGTCCATGATGTTGGCGTGCTCGGCGAGCGCGTTGATCTGGATCTGGACCACCTTCGAGGTCTGCGCCCTGCGGGAGGCGAGGATCCTGGTGAGCGGTTCAAACAGCACCGCGACAAAGACGTTGCCGGACGCGTGCAGGATCAGGTCATGGAAGGCGAGGTCGGCTGCGACGAAGCGGTCGACGTCGTTGGCTTCATGGGCTGCGCGCATCAGTGCAAGCTGCTCGTCCATCTCCGCGAGTTCCCCGTCAGTGATGCGGCCCGCTGCGATTTCCGCGGCACCGGTTTCAAGCATGCGGCGCAGCTCGATCAACTGGACGGCAACCGCGGCGTCATCCTGGCCTTCCGAGGCGAAGCGCAGCACAGCCTCGAGGGAGGACCACTGGTTCAACGGATTCACGAAGGTGCCACGGCCGCGCTCCACCCGGAGGATCCGGCGGGCCACGAGGGTTTTCATCGCTTCCCGGACGGTCATGCGGCTGACTTCGTGGCGGGCGCTGAGTTCAAGTTCCCCTGGGACACCGGATCCCGGCGGGAATTCACCGGCAACAATGCGGTCGAGCAGCTCATCAGCAACAACATCGACCAGCGATTTGCGTGCCATGCTCTCCCTCTTCCGGTGTCCGGTTCAGTCTACTTGCGCACCCTCATGGGCTGTGTCACACTATTGCATATGCAAGATGTCTGACATCTTACATTCCTCTCACGAACCAGCCTTACACACAACGGAGTGCGCAGTGCCTACCGAGACAAACCTCCTCGCCGGCTACCCGGCGGAACTTGCCGTCCCCGCCGAAGCGGTGGCCCGGACCGTTGAGGGCCGCATCTTTGTGGTGCTCGACGACGACCCCACCGGAACACAGTCCGTCGCGGACCTGCCGGTCCTCACCCGCTGGGAAACCGAAGACTTCACCTGGGCGTACGGCGAAGGCAAGCCCGCCGTGTACGTGCTCACCAACACGCGCAGCCTCGACCCTGCTGAAGCCGCCGCTCGCAACGAGGAAGTGGTCCGGAACGCGCTCGACGCCGCTGCCCGGCTGGGCTCGGACCTGCAGGTCAGCTTCGTCAGCCGCAGCGACTCCACCCTCCGCGGGCATTTCCCCCTTGAGCCGGACGTCATCGCCGCCACGGTCGCCGAGGCCTCCGGCGAGGCCACCGACGGCGTGGTCATCATTCCGGCGTTCCCCGACGCCGGCCGCGTCACCATCGGCGGCGTCCACTACATGCGCGGCACCGCCGATGAGCTGATCCCCGTCGCGGAGACCGAGTTCGCGAAGGACGCCAGCTTCGGCTTCAGCAACTCCGCATTGCCGAAGTATGTGGAGGAGAAGTCGGGCGGACGCTTTCCCGCCGACAGCGTGATCGTGCTCGATCTGAACATCATCCGCGCCGGCAGCCAGGCCAACGACCCGGCGGTGTCCGCCACCGCCATTGCCGACGCGATCGGCGCCGCCACGGACTCCACCCCGATCGTCGCCGACATTGTCACCGAGAATGACCTGCGCGCGCTCTCCCTGGGGCTGGCTGAAGCTGAACGCCGCGGCAAGCGCCTGCTGTACCGCGTGGGCCCGCCCTTCATGCGCGGCCGGATCGGGCAGGACGTCCGCAAACCGCTGACCAGTGAGGAGGCGTTCCCCGGCGGCACAAACCCCAGCACCGCCGGCGGTCTCATCGTCGTCGGCTCGCATGTGGGGGTCACCACCCGGCAGCTGAACGTCCTGACCAGCGAACACAGTTCGGCGCGCATCATCGAAATCGATGTCGAGCGCCTGCTCACCGAAGGTGCCGAGAGCTACCTCGATGAAGTGGTCCGCGATGTCACCACCGCACTCGACGGCGCGGACGTTATTGTCCACACCAGCCGTCTTCTGGTCCGCACCGATGACCCGGCGGAAAGCCTGCGCATCGCGCGGACTGTCTCTGCCGCCGTCGTCGACGTCGTCAACCGGACGCTGAAAGCGTTCCCGCCCCGGTTTGTCATCGCGAAGGGCGGTATCACCTCATCCGACGTCGCAGCGCATGGGCTGGAGATCCGCCACGCCATTGTGCGCGGGCCCATGCTGCCCGGGATCGTTTCGCTGTGGGCTCCGGTCGACGGCCCCGCCAAAGGCATTCCCTACATCGTCTTCGCGGGCAACGTCGGCGACGACCGCTCGCTCGCCGACGTCACCCGCAAGCTCAGCACCACCTTCTGATCCGCGCCCCTGCTTCCACACGTTTCAACGGAGATTCCCATGAGCACTACTGATTACCAGGTCACCGTCCTCGGACTCGGCGCGATGGGCCTGCCCATGGCCACGCGTCTCGCCACCCAGCTGGCCGTCCACGGCTTCGACATCGCCGAAGAGCGGCTTACGCTGGCGAACGACGCCGGTGTCCGCACCTTCACCTCGGGCCGCGATGCCACCCACGGCGCCGACGCACTCCTGCTGGCGGTACGCAACGGCGAGCAACTCACCGACGTCCTGTTCGGCGAGAACGGCGTGGCCGCAGCGCTGAAGCCCGGCGCCGTCGTCATCCTGACCAGCACCGTCGGAACCGAAGCGATCGCCGACACTGTCGCGCGCCTCGCTGAATTCGGGGTTGAGCTGGTCGATGCACCGCTCTCGGGTGGGCCCAAGCGGGCCGGGGAGGGTGACCTGCTCATTGTGGTGGGCGCTGTTCCCTCCGCGGTGGAGGCTGCCCGCCCGGTCCTGGAGCTGCTGGCATCCACGCTGAGCATCGTCGGGGACAAGCCCGGTGACGGGCAGGCGCTCAAGACCGTCAACCAGCTGCTGTGCGGAGTGCACATCGCCGCCGCTGCCGAAGCAATGGCGCTGGCCGACGCGCTCGGCCTCGACCAGCAGAAGACCCTCGCCGCCCTCGAGGCCGGTGCCGCCGGTTCCTTCATGCTCTCCAACCGCGGGCCGCGGATCCTTGAGGCGTACAGCGAGGACGGCGCCGAGGTGCTCAGCCGGCTGGACATCTTCGTCAAGGACATGGGGATTGTCGGCAAAGCAACCCGGGGAGCCGGCCTGGCAACGCCGGTCGCTGCCGCCGCTGAACAGCTGTACCTTCTCGGCCAGGCCCAGGGCCTCGCCGCTGCGGATGATTCCGCCGTCATCCGCGTCGTCGCGCCCACCAGGCGCACTGCCTGATATCACGGGCGGGTTGGCGGGGTCAGTCCAGTGAAGCCACGCGCTCGTCCTGACCGCGGAGAACCGACGCTTCCAAGGCCCCTTGCCCGCTCGCCGGTACAGCCAGAAGGAACGCTGCGGCTGCACCGGCTGTGGTGACACAGAAGATGGCCAGCCCGGTGAAGCCCAACGGATGCATCACATTCCAGAAGCCAGCGGCAACAATGGCGAGAGCTGTGCCTGTTGCCAGCGCGGCGTACCCCTGAAGTTCCCGTTTGCGGCTGCGGGTCCGCTGCCACTGCGCGGTGAGCAGTGTCAGAATCACCAGTGTGAGCACATTGGCGGACATGCCTACCCATACGGGGTGTATCCCGTAGAGAAAGCTCGACGGCGACCAATCGCTGAAGTGGTACCACGACAGACCGGTGGTGAAGCCGACAAGCATTGCCGCATAGGCCGCGCCCCGAGTTGCCAGCGGCCAGAACAGCACCGCGAGCACGGGTGCAAGCGTTGCCCCATTTCGTAGAGTCCACGCCAGCACGTTCCACCATGCAGATTCCTCAGAGCGCAGGAACGCGAAAATGATCATCAGGACGGTCAACAGGACCAGTGCCCAGCGGGTATACCGCACGAGGTCGTCCTCGGTGGCTTGCGGCCTGAGGGCCCGCCCCACGTCACGCCCGAGGCTGGTGGCTCCGGAGAACTGGCATGGAGCTGCCCATCCGAGTGCGCACGCCCACACGCCGAGAAAGAAGACACCGGCAAGCGGAGCCGGTAGTACCTCGGCTATATAGAGGGGAACTGCCACGAGACCAAGGTCCTGGGCGGGCACTATTACTGCTGCCGCCACGCCGAGCAGCGTGCCAATGAGGATGAAGGGTATTCCGAGTCCAGCCGCATACAGCATGCCCCGGCGGCCGTCTTCAGGCGTGCGGCAGGACATGGTCATCTGGAACGCAGCCTGGGCAAGGAGGACATTGACTATGAAAGTGCCGAACCAGGCAACGATGAGGGTCAATCCGGCGTTGCCCAGCTGGAACATTTCCGGCCGCTCCCCAGCAAGCCGGCCCAGACCATCAAAGCCTGGATTGATGAAGAATGCGGCTAGCCCCACGGCCAGCATGGCGACAAAAACCATGCAGTTGGCTTTCTGGGTCAGCGCCACCGCCCGCATGCCGCCTGCGGACAGGAAGATCAGGAGAAGCAGTGCCGTCACCACGATGGAAGTCTCGATGGACAGCGCCGTGAACGCATGCAGGGCGGAAGCGAAAGCTATGGCCGTTGCCACCGACCACATGGGAAAGGTGAACGCCGTGATGGTTCCGGCGATGGCCTGGGCCGTGCGGCCAAAACGCTCCCCAATCATTCCGGTGACGGTGACCACCAACCGCTTGCGCAAGGGCTTTACCAGGATGAGCGCGATCAGCAGCACCTGTACTGTTTCGGCTACGCCGTACCATATCGCTGAAATGCCGGTCCGGTAACTGAGTTCGAGAATGGCGATGTAAGAGGACCCCGAAAACAGTCCCGTGATGCAGAATGCGACAGTCCAGGGGCCGAACGTCCTGCTTCCGACGAAAAACCCTTCCCCGCGGTCGGCCCGTTTGTGCGCGGTTCTGCTGGCCAGGGCAAGCGCCACCGTATAAACGAAGGCGAGCCCCAGGGTCCAGGCCCCTGCGGCCGTCACTTCGCCGTCCCGTGCGCGCCAATGTTCCACTCGACGGTGAAAGCGACTCCGGCGTCCCGGAGCAGGTTGATGGCCGGGCAACGCTTTTCCACCTGGCTCGTGAACGCTTCCAGCCGATCCTCGGGAATTGCGGCCTGGAGGTTGACTGTGAGGGTGAAGTCCTTGAAATGGGGCGAGACGTCCGCGGTTCCTTGGAACCCACGTACATCCTGGTGCGCATGGGAGAAGGTTTCGACGGATTCGACAGCGAACCCTTGCTCATTGGCTACGGTTTCGATCACCACTGTGACGCAACCATTCACAGCACCAACCACGTATTGCATGGGTGTGGGAGACGCATCGGTACCGCCGATCGGAACCGGCTCATCCGTGCGGAAGATAAAGCCGCGTGATTCGATCCGCGTAATCATGGAGCCTTCCCAGACTCCTGTGGCTCGTACACTTTTCAGCCATGCGGCGTCAGCGGTCAAGCCATGCACTGGCGCGTGAAGGGAATCGGTCACGAACTACTCCTGTACCTCACAGGGCGTTCCACGTGGAGACGCCGTACTTGCCGGCACGGGGTCCTCCATGCGGCCTAATCATCACCTGGAGCACCCCGCTACGACATAGAGGGTTGCTGTCCAGCCGGCCAGGGCTTGTGGCTGGAGCTCATGATTGGGCCCAAATTTATCCCAGGCGGTACGCCCGGCCAAACCACGACGACGTCAGGTTACGACGGGGCGGCAACCAAGCGTTGGCCGTTATCGCGCAGTTCTGGACCGTTCAGGGTCATATCCGCCGAAGAAGTACGTGGGCTCAGCCCGTCGCCGACGACCGGGAGCCGTCTTCCTGGGTGCTGATCTTCGGCACTAGCTTCAAGGGCGTGCGTTTCTGGTCGGCCTCGGTGTCGAGGCCGAGCGCCCTTATGCGACTGATGAGTTCAGCGCGAAGCTGTTCATCTGAACCAAGAGTGCGCTCCTGCTCCTCTTCGATCGCGTCAGCGCGGTCCAGCAGCTTCCGCCCCTCCTGGGTGATTCGCAATTGAACGCTCCCCTGGTCACGCGCCCTACCGCTCTGCACTATCAGGCCGCTGTGCTCAAGGCGCTCGATCAGCTTCGCCAGCGTCTCCGGCCGCACCCGAAGCTTCTGTCCGATCTCGGACCGGCTCGCCGCCAACCCCTGGGACAGGACGCGAAGGACCGCCATACCTGCGGGCGTGATATCCAGGCTCCGGAAGAGATCGGTCGAGGTGTTTTCAGTTAATCGGGCGGCGGTATTCAGTAACCGATTGGTTGGCCATTGGGCTAAATCCATAATCATCCCTACTGCCGCGTATAAGCGGCACCGCTATTTGTCCAGGGCTGCTGTCGGGGGTGACCGAGATGAAGAGGCTTTCAGCTATTCACTGAGTGCGCGGTTACCCCGCTGTCAGGAGGCCTGGTAGCGCACTCCAGCCGAGCGGAAAAGCCCACCGTTCTCGCGGCGATCCAGCTCGGCCTTCACCTCGTCAAGGCGCACTTCTGTCTCCCACGAGAACCATCCGTTGGAGTATTCCGCGTCCATCTGGCGCCTCAACCTGCTGTGCACAACGTGCAAGGCCTCGTCCTCCAATGCCTCCAGATCCTCTGGCATGGGGGTGCCCGGCGTCAACCTGAATTTGCTATTCATTACAACTCCTCCACTGACACAAGCCGCCTTCAAGGAATTTGAAGCTTACCGAAAACCGGAAGCAATGCAATCTTCGCCAAGGCAATCACATTCCAATTAAGAGGGCCGCTGCGGTGCCTTCGGCTCGCTGCCGCACACCTCGTGGTTCGTTCCGGAGTACGTCCTGCGTACGTCCCCGTCGCGCTGCGGCGGATTAGACTCCAGCAATGCGCGCAGTAGTTTTCGATCAGGTCCAGGGAACGCCCGGAGTCCGCGAGGTACCAACGCCCACGGCACCCCCGGGCGGCGTCGTCGTCAAGGTTCTGGCCACCGGACTGTGCCGCAGTGACTGGCACGCCTGGGCAGGCCACGAGAACATCACTTTCCCGCACGTGCCCGGCCACGAACTTGCCGGCGTCATCACGGAGGTGGGTGCCGGCGTCGTTTCCTGGCGGGAGGGTGACCGCGTAACTGTCCCCTTTGTCTGCGGCTGCGGCCGGTGTGACTGGTGCCTGTCGGGGAACGCGCAAGTGTGCCCCGATCAGGAGCAGCCGGGCTTCACGCACTGGGGCTCGTTCGCTGAGTACGTTGCCCTGCACGCTGCGGACACCAATCTGGTGGCGATCCCGGAGCGGGTGGATTTCGCGACAGCGGCGAGCCTCGGCTGCCGCTTTGCCACGGCGTACCGCGCATTGGTGGGCCGCGCCCGGGTCACGAGGGACGAGTGGGTGACCGTCGTCGGAGCCGGCGGGGTAGGACTGAGCGCGGTGATGATTGCCCGCGCGCTGGGTGCCCGGGTGATCGCGGTGGACCGGAACAGGGAGGCCCTCGAGGTCGCGTCGAGGCTTGGCGCGGAACATACCCTCATGGCCGACGGCGCTGACATCCCTGCCGCCGTGATGGACCTTACCGGCGGCGGCAGCCAGGTAGCCGTCGACGCCGTCGGCAGCGAGCAGACCTGCGCCGACGCCGTCCTGAGTCTCCGACGCCGTGGCCGGCATGTTCAAATTGGGCTGCTGCCACCCGTCAACGGGAACCCCCGGGTACCCATGGCACGGGTGATCGCCTGGGAACTGGACCTGCTGGGCAGCCACGGCATGGCGGCCGCCGACTATCCGGGAATGCTGGCATTGATCGAGGAGGGGTCACTGCGGCCGGATCTCCTGGTTGAACGCACCGTTGGCCTCGCCGAGGCGGCTTCCCTGCTGCCGGGGTTCGACCGGGCAAAACCCGCGGGCATGACGATGATCGATCCCGCGCTCTAAGCCGACCGGGAATCTTATTTCAACGTCACGTTGATGGACGCTGAACCGCCGGTGCTGCTCTTCACCGTGATGTTTCCGGGGTTGCTGGCCACGTTGCTGAAGGTGGCGCGGTAGCGTCCGCCGCCTTCATTGCGCAGGGTTCCGATCAGTTCATTGGTGGAGGTTTTGAAGACGCGGAGCGTGGCGGAGGAGTTGGTGCTTCTGGCCTCGACGCCGAGCGTTCGTTTGCTCGCGGTGTAGTCTGCCCGCTGGATCGAGACGGTGTCGGCGGCGGGCGGCGGCGCACCGGGCGCCACCGACAGGAAGGCGAACCGGCTGTCGGCGCCGAGCGTCGCCGTGATGACGGCGGTGAAGTTGGACGTCACGGGCTGGGTAGTCACCGTGAAGTTGGCACTGGTCTGTCCTGCGGAGACGGTGACCGACGGCGGAACGTTGGCGACCGTCGGTTCGCTGTTGGTCAGCGTCACCGTAGTCCCGCCCGTCGGTGCGGGAAGGGTAATGGTCACCGTGCCGGTGGAGGAGTTGCCGCCGGTCACGTCCGCCGGATTGACTGATACCCCAGAAAGAGCCGGCGAGTTGGTGGTGCCGGTGACGGTGACGCTGCGGGCCGCCGAATAGTCGCCCGCACCATCCGGATTGACCGCCTGCACCCGCCAGAAATAGGTGCCGTTGGCAAGGTTGCTGCTCACGGTCGCCTGGGTCACGTCACCGGCAGTAGTACCCACCGCCGCGGTGCTCGTGAAGCCCGACGACGCGCTGACCTGCCAGTTATACGCTGTGATCCCCTGCGGGTCCGCCACCGCGTTCCAGGAGATGGTGAACGGGGTGGTAACCGAGGCCCCTTCGGCGGGGCTGGCGAGAGTGGGGCTTGCCGGCAGCTGCGGCGGTTCCTCGGGCGGGTTGATGGTGATGCTGAACGTACCGGTCGCGGACTGACCTGCCGAGTCAGTGACCCTGAGGGTGAAAGTGAAGGTCCCCGCCGTCGTCGGTGTGCCCTGGATACGGCCGGGTGAAGCCTGCAGCGCCAGGCCGGGAGGGAGCGTGCCTGCGGTCCGGGTCCATGAATAGGGTGTGGTGCCACCGTCCGCAAAAACACCGACGGCGTACGCAGCACCAACGGTTCCGGCGGGAAGCGTGCTGGAGCTCGTGATGACCAGTGGCCGGGCTGCGTTGATGGTGATGGTGAACTGACGGGTGGCGCTGTTGCCTGCCTGATCGGTGGCGCGGACGGTGAACGTTGAGGTCTGGATGGTGGTGGGGCGTCCGGAGATCAGGCCGGACGACGGCGCGAAGTCACTCAGCGACAGACCTGCCGGGAGTGCGCCGGCGGCAATCGACCATCGGATGGAACCTTCGCCGCCGCTGCCGGTGACGAAGTTGTTGTAGTCGGTGCCGACGTTGCCGCTGGGGAGCGGCCGGTCGTCGATGGCGAGCGAGCTGGCTGGCGGCTGGGACGTGACCGTACATCCCGAGAGGGTGGCCGTGCGCGGAGTGGCGGAGCCGTCGTTGACGTCAACGGTGCAGTCTGAGGGCGGTGTGTAGTTACTGCGCTCGACGCGGAACTTTCCGCCGGAATCGCTTCTGCCCATCACCACGCCGTCCACCGTGATGTCCCGGCCGGCGAGCGCGGTGCCCTCGATGCGCAGGTTGGATCCGCTCAGTTCTGCGCGTGAAACGGTGACGGCGGCCGCTGCCGACTCTGCGCCGGCAATCAGGAAGGTGAAAGCGAGCAGGAGCACGGCGACAATCGCGGATCTTCGTCGAAGTGCTTCAGAAGTACTGGACGACCGGCGCGTTTCCATGGCAGGCGCTCCACTCCGTCACCGCTACAAGCGGCGGCATACGTTAAGTGAAGCACTGCAGCAGGGGCAGCACAATGGTTACTGGGCACGCTTCGGCGCCGTGAAACTCACCCCACTATCGCGTCCCTCCCCGACGCCATCGACGGCGCTTCCTCCAGCGACAGGCGACGATCCGCCACCGCGGCGGCGAGGCCGACGTCGTGGGTTACCATGACCAGCGCGGCGTCCTGCTCGGCCACCTGTTCCAGCAGGCAGTCCACCGTTTCCTGCTGGGTGAGCAGGTCCAGCCGGGACGTGGGTTCATCGGCGAAGACCACCAGCGGGTTCAGGAGCATGGCCCGGATGATCGCCAGGCGCTGAAGTTCCCCACCGGAAACTTCCCCGGGGCGCCGGTCGAGCAGCCCGTGGTCCAGGCGCAGCCGGTCCATCAGCAGGGGAACCCGCTCCGGGCTGACACCGTGACGGCGAACCACGTCCCGCAGGCCGGCGCTGATGGGAACACGCGCAGGGAATGCAACGGCAGGGTCCTGGTAGAGCTTCTGCAACCGGCCCCCGGCCAGGTCAGCATGATGGTGCACCTCGCCGGCGTCGGAATCAACGAGCCTGAGCAGGATTCCGCCCAGGGTGGTCTTTCCGCATCCGCTGGGCCCGGTGAGCGCAAGCCGTTCCCCCGGAGAGATGCTCACATCCAAGCCGGAGAAGAGGGTGCGTCCCCCGAAGGCCTTGGCCAGTCCCCTGGCCTCGATGAGCGGAGCCGCCGCGCCGGCTTCCCGAGCCAGGTTGCGCCAGGCCGGGTTCCAGCGGTCCGGTTCGGCCTCCAGCAACCGCCGCGTCCACGGGTGGATGGGAGCGTCAAGCACCTGCCGGGCGGGGCCCTGTTCCACGATGCCGGCCTGGTGCATCACCAGCAGTTCGCCATCCAGGGCCCGTGCCAGGTCCAGATCATGTGTGATGGTCAGCAGCGAGCCGCCCTGTTCCACGTGCCGCAACAGCAGCTGTGCAAGCGCGTCCCTGGCTACCGGGTCCAAGCCCTTCGAGGGTTCGTCGGCGATGAGGACCTCGGCCCCGCCGATGGTAGCAGCAGCGAATGCCACGCGCTGCGCCATTCCTCCTGAGAGGATATGCGGGTAGGCACCCTGCACTCCGGAGAGGCCGAGCCCGGCGAGGCGGTTGCCCGCCTCTTCCAGTGCAGCCAGCCTCCCGCGCCGCCCACGGA
>NZ_KI914589.1:57928-59244 GCF_000520475.1 Arthrobacter sp. 35/47 | reverse complement strand
GCGGTTGCCCGCCTCTTCCAGTGCAGCCAGCCTCCCGCGCCGCCCACGGAGGAAACCGGGGTGACCTTCTGCTATCTGCTGGTCAACCCGCATGGTGGGATCCAGCGCGAGCGCCGGTTCCTGGGGCAGCAGTGCGAGCCGGTGTCCCCACAGCTTGCGCCGCGCGGCGGCATCCTGGAGCGGCGTGCGCTCCCCACCGAAGGAAACGAGTCCGTCAACCTGAAGAGAGCGGGGCAGGCTGCCCATCAGTGCGTGCGCCAGCAGCGATTTACCGCTGCCGCTTTCACCGACGAGCGTCACCGCCCGGCCGGGTTCGAGCAATAGCTGTGGCACATTGACCAGGGCGCGGCCCTGGTGCGTGACCCTTACATCGAGCAGTTCAATGGTCATCGGCGGACCTCCTGTGTGCGCAGCCCCAGCAGTCCCGCAAGGAGGAGCAGGAGCACCACAATCGGTGCAGCCACCATCCAGGGTGCCTCGTAGTAGAAGGGCAGTGATTCGGTGATGAGCAGTCCCAGCTCGGCCGTGGGCGGTTTCAGCCCTACCCCGACGTAGCTGAGGGTGGACATGGCAAGCACCGCGGTGGCCATGCCCAGAGAAGCCATGGTGAGGAGGACCGGCGCCAGCTCCGGCCACAGGTGGCGCCGCAGCACGTGGGTGGGCCCCAGGCCTCTTCCAGTGCAGCCAGCCTCCCGCGCCGCCCACGGAGGAAACCGGGGTGACCTTCTGCTATCTGCTGGTCAACCCGCATGGTGGGATCCAGCGCGAGCGCCGGTTCCTGGGGCAGCAGTGCGAGCCGGTGTCCCCACAGCTTGCGCCGCGCGGCGGCATCCTGGAGCGGCGTGCGCTCCCCACCGAAGGAAACGAGTCCGTCAACCTGAAGAGAGCGGGGCAGGCTGCCCATCAGTGCGTGCGCCAGCAGCGATTTACCGCTGCCGCTTTCACCGACGAGCGTCACCGCCCGGCCGGGTTCGAGCAATAGCTGTGGCACATTGACCAGGGCGCGGCCCTGGTGCGTGACCCTTACATCGAGCAGTTCAATGGTCATCGGCGGACCTCCTGTGTGCGCAGCCCCAGCAGTCCCGCAAGGAGGAGCAGGAGCACCACAATCGGTGCAGCCACCATCCAGGGTGCCTCGTAGTAGAAGGGCAGTGATTCGGTGATGAGCAGTCCCAGCTCGGCCGTGGGCGGTTTCAGCCCTACCCCGACGTAGCTGAGGGTGGACATGGCAAGCACCGCGGTGGCCATGCCCAGAGAAGCCATGGTGAGGAGGACCGGCGCCAGCTCCGGCCACAGGTGGCGCCGCAGCACGTGGG